>NZ_KV787412.1:10588-194714 GCF_001807105.1 Corynebacterium sp. HMSC14H10
CCCCCCCCCCTATTTTTTACTGCGCTACTTCAAAGCAGCAGCAATGCGGTCGCCAACCTCAGCGGTCTTGATCGGGCCACTACCGCGAGTAGCCATGTCAGCTTCCACAGCAGCCTCGATGCGCTGAGCGTCTTCCTCACGACCCAGGTGGCGCAGCATCATGGCACCCGACAGAATGGCTGCGGTCGGGTCAGCGATCCCCTTGCCAGCAATGTCGGGAGCGGAGCCGTGAACGGGCTCAAACATGGACGGGTTGGTATTAGAGGCGTCAATGTTGCCGGACGCCGCCAGGCCGATACCGCCCGACACTGCACCAGCCTCATCAGTAATGATGTCGCCGAAGAGGTTGTCGGTGACGATGACGTCGAAACGCGAAGGATTAGTGACGAGGTAGATCGTCGCAGCGTCGATGTGCGAGTAATCGACATCTACCTCTGGGTATTCCTTAGCGACCTCATCGACCGTGCGCTGCCACATACCGCCACCGTGCACCAACACATTGGTCTTGTGGACAAGGGTCAGCTTCTTACGACGGGTCATAGCCAGCTCGAAGGCGTAGCGAACAACGCGCTCAGCACCGAAGCGGGTATTGACGGAGGTCTCGTTGGCAACCTCGTGTGGCGTGCCGACGCGAATCGCACCGCCGTTACCGGTGTAAGCACCTTCGGTTCCCTCGCGGACGACCACGAAATCAATTTCGCCCGGGTTCTTCAGCGGTGACTCGACACCCGGGAAGAGCTTGGAAGGACGCAGGTTGACGTGGTGATCCAGCGCGAAGCGCATCTTCAGCAACAGGCCGCGCTCGAGAACACCCGGAGGAACGTTCGCCGGGTCACCGATAGCACCGAGCAGAATAGCGTCGTGCTCACGCAGGGAGTCGAGATCGGCGTCGGTAAGCAGTTCGCCATTGCGCAAGTAGCGACGCGAGCCGAGGTCGTACTCGGTGGTGTCGAACTCGCCGATAGCAGCCTTGAGCACCTTCAGTGCCTCTGCCGTAACTTCCGTGCCGATGCCATCACCCGGGATGACGGCGATCTTCAGCTTTCCTGCCTCAGTCATTTTTTGAGATACCCTTCTCACTATATGGACACAAATGAGTGTAGCAGAACCTAGCGCTCACCCCCGTCACTATCTCCACGGTTTTTATCAGCTCCATCGTTTTCACAATCCACCCCGCCTACTGCTCTCTCCTTTTCGATATCCCGCCGCACCTTATCCACTAGGCCGCGGAGACTGTCATGCAATTTGCGACGCTTTTCATTGTGTTCAGATAGCGCAGCAGTCTTCTTTTCTGTCTGCGAGGCAAAGGTATACCGACCATGCCCGGTGTGCTCTTTTTCCGACTGCGCAAACGGCCCTTCATCACAAGAGAGGAACGTCCAAGCTTCGATCCCATCATCACCTCGAACAACTCGCCACATACCGGCAGTTTTGAGGTTGTGGTGCCTTCGACAGAGACAATGGAGATTATCTGTGTGCGTGACCCCTTCCTTTTGCCGCTCACCACCGGAAAGGCTGTGATCAAATTCCACAATATGGTCGATATCGCACTTTTCCGCAGGGACATCGCAACCAGGAAAACTACACACACCATCACGGGCGCGCACGAATGCACGCTGAGACTCAGAGGGCCGATACCCCTCAACCACACTATCCCCCAGCACCCGCAATGCCGATACCCGCTTCAGCCAAGACTCGGCCACCAGCGAAGAAAGCCAACCTGCGCCAGCGAGCCACACTGGAGTGTTTTCCGGTTCGCCATCCTCCCCGGGAGAGAGCACTCGGAAGAGTTCCAGATTCACCTCCACCTCACAAGTACCGCGTAACGCATGCATGAAAGCTGCCGCGCGACTCACTTTCATCTTCTTAGCCACTGCGTCGATAATTGCAAGGGCTTCCACTGCATGATGCCGCTCGAGGACAGTAGTCAGTGTCGTAACTCCAGCGTCACCATGTTCATCAACTGCGATAAACTCCTTAGCCGTCATACGATCGCCGAAGTAGTCGAGAGCCGCAGCTTGAACCTCCCGTACCTCCTCCGACTCCACGGGATTATCCGCCGACTCTCCATCCACCTCGACCCGGTATGCCGCCGCATCAATTGCAGCATCTACGGTCGCCTCCACATTCCGGGCCAGGACCCTATCAGCCTGCAACCCAGCGACATCCACATCACGTGGCCGCACTTCCGGAGCACACTCACCAATCACTCGCTGCACCCGCGTTGCCATCGCACGCACGCCACGGAGTGCCTCCCCGTCGCGCCTAGGCTTAACGACGTCCACGAGACCCGACTCCACTGCGTCAACCTTGTCATCGGCTACAGGTCGGGTATGTTTACCAAGCATTGCTAAATGCCTCATCGACAAATGCCCGCGCTCCTGACACATTTCCGCTAGTTGCGGCATACGTCCAAGCATGTAGCCAATTTCCATATATTTGTTCACTTCGGCGCGTGAGATTCCAAGCACCACCGACCAATAAGCCAAATGAGCTTCGACATCGCCATCATCTGGTGGTGCGACCCGCTGAGCGATAACCATCTGCAGACGATTAATCTCGCGCATCACTTCAGCGAGCGAATGAGCCCTCACCTCATGGCTGAACCGAAATTCCCCACACGATTCCAACTCTGACATTGCACTGTCCCCTCCCTAACGAGGTCCCCTAACGAACAGTTCTTTATCAATTCGCCCACACCATATCCCCCACCCCGGATTCAAACCGCTGCGCACCCCAAAAATCTCCACATTATTCGAACACTATTTCGAACTAAAGCCGAAAGAAAATCCCGCCCTACGACGCAAACTTCGTCGTAAAGCGGGAACCGCACTAGAAACCTAGTCGACCGGCTTCATGGAACCGTTTTCGAGGAAACGACGGTGGAAGTCATAAGAAGTACCCAGGTCATGCGGAGTATGCAGGTACGGGGTGGCCCTCTCAGCACGCTCAACGTATTCGAGCAGCGCCTCCTTGTACATCGGGTGCGCACACTTCTCAATGACAACACGGGAACGCTGACGCGGCGCCAGCCCACGGAGGTCAGCCAGACCCTGCTCAGTGATGATGACCATCACGTCATGCTCAGTGTGGTCAACGTGAGAGACCATCGGCACGATTGCGGAAATGTCGCCATTCTTAGCCAGCGACGGGGACACGAACGTAGAGATGTAGGCGTTTCGGGTGAAGTCACCGGAACCGCCAATGCCGTTCATCATGCGGGAGCCAGCCACGTGAGTGGAGTTGACGTTGCCGTAGATGTCAGCCTCAATCATGCCGTTGGTGGTAATCAGCCCCATGCGGCGGACCAGACCCGGGTTATTGGAGATGTCCTGCGGCCGCAGAACGATCTTCTCGCGGTAGTCAGCAGCATTCTCGTTCATACGAGCTGCATATTCAGGAGACAGCGAGAATGCAGTACCGGAAGCCACGGTCAGCTTGCCAGCATCCATCAGGTCGACCATGCCGTCCTGGATAACCTCAGTGAAGGAGGTCAGGTTCTCATACTTGGAGTCGAGCAGACCTGCGAGAACGGCGTTCGGAATGTTACCGACACCCGACTGCATCGGCAGCAGGTTCTCCGGCAGACGACCGGCCTTGACCTCGCCATCGAGGAAGTCGAGCAGGTAGCCAGCAATAGCCTTGGAGTCATCGTCCAGCGGCTTGAACGGCGAGTTACGGTCCTCGGCGTTCGTCTCGACGACAGCGACAACCTTATCGACATCGATCTGAACATCCGGAGTGCCGATGCGGTCCCCCGGGTTCACAATCGGAATCTCCTTACGGTTCGGAGGCAGGCCGACACTGTAGATGTCGTGCATACCCTCGAGGTCCTCGGACTGCCAGGAGTTGACCTCAATAATGATCTTCTCTGCAGCATTGAGGTAAGAAATGCTGTTACCAACCGAAGAGGAAAGAATCAGGGAGCCATCGGCCTTAATGCGAACAGCTTCGACCACGGCAACATTGACCGGACCAAAGAAGCCCTGCTCAGTCATCGGGCCAGAGTGCGACAGGTGAATATCACTATAGAAGGCATCGCCTGCATTGATACGGTTACGCATTCCCGGGTCGGACTGGTACGGCATACGCCACTCAACACCATTGGCCTTCGCCAGCGCACCATCAAGTTCCGGAGCGGTAGACGCGCCGGTCAAGACCTTAATCTTAAACTCGTCGCCACGCTCGTGAGCGGCCTCGATGCGCTCAGCGAGAGCCGGCGGGACAACCTTCGGGTAGCCAGCACCGGTAAATCCGGCAAAGCCCACCATGTCTCCGTGGTTGATGAACTGCGCCGCCTCCTGCGCGGTCATCACCTTGGATTTGAGACCAGCATGGGCAATACGATCTGACATGAATTCACCTTTCTATATCCCCCAACGCGACTATCGGGGGTAGTGCTTCGAACACCAAAGCACACCCCCAACCCTATCAACGAAGCGGTTAGCGACATTCATTCAGATGCCCGAAAGCGCCCCCATTTTAGGCACACTTCACGCGACACTAAAACCGACTACAACACCGTTTTATGCCCTACGTCACAACTGGCCAACAATCAGCCATACGACACATTTACAACCCCTTGCCTAGCCCAATTCACACAGTAGTTATTGATAATCATTTTCAGTACGTTAATCTTGTCGGGTGACTTCTACCGAATTTTCTGATAGCACCACCGAGACCACTCCCGTCACCGTCCTGTCCGGATTCCTGGGCGCCGGCAAGACCACCCTCCTGAACAACCTCCTGGCAAACTCACAGGGGCGCAAAATCGCGGTCATCGTCAACGACTTCTCGGAAGTCAACGTCGACGCCGCCCTCATCGAGCAGGGCACATATCTCGAGCGCGGCGAGGACCGTTTCATCGAAATGTCCAACGGCTGCATCTGCTGCACGCTGCGAGATGACCTCGTGGAAAACGTCGGCAAGCTCGCGCGCAGCGGCAAATTCGAACACATCGTCATCGAATCCACCGGTATCTCCGAACCCATGCCAGTCGCCGCTACCTTCGAGTGGGAATTCGACGACGGCCGCCGTCTCGCCGACATCGCCCCCATCGACACGATGGTCACGCTCGTCGACGCCTCTACATTCCTCGACAGTCTCCGCCAGGGGCGCGCGCTGCCTGACGACGAACGCACGGTCGCCGACCTCCTCGTCGACCAGGTGGAATTCGCCGATCTCATCCTCATCACCAAATCCGACCTCGCCGGCGAAAAGCTCACCGGCGGTACCGAGGAAACGATCCGCGCAATGAACCCCCGCGCACGCATCGTCCGCGTGACTAACGGCGAAATCGCCACCTCTGCCATTCTCGACGCATCGCTTTACGACGAAGGTACCGCGGCCACTTTCCACGGATATGCAGAAGAACTTGCGAATCCCCACACGCCGGAGACTGAAGAATACGGCATTTCTTCGGTTGTTTTCCGAGGCAATCGACCCTTCGACCGCGAACGACTAATCAAGGCTCTCCGCGGCACAAAGGGGCTCGTACGATCCAAGGGGCACTGCTGGATTTCCGACCGCCTCGAAGTCGCCCACGTGTGGAGTCAGGCGGGGCCGAACCTGAAAATCACCCCTGCCGTCATGTGGGCGCAGACCGATGTCCCACCATCCAATGAGGTCGTACTCATCGGTGTGAAATTTAACCCAGAGGCCACACTGCAAGCGTTCGAGGATGCCATGCTGACCGACGAAGAAGTGCGGGAATTGCTGTAACAAAGCCCCTGGAAGAGCGCCGATAAACGACCCGCTGAAGCGATCAGAGTGTCATAAATCACTTCTCAACCTGCGGGTGTGGCAACACACTGTTAGCGCATGCTAGGTTAGGCGACAAAACTAAAGTCGAACAGTCTATCTAGGAGATGACATGTCTGATCGCATCGCACATGCCGGTTTGCGCGGCAAGGTAATGACCGCCGACGAGGCTGCACAGTTTATCAATCATGGTGATGCCCTCGGCATCTCTGGCTTCACCGGTGCTGGCTACCCGAAGGCTCTGCCGACTGCGCTGGCAAACCGCGGCAAGGAACTCCACGCCAAGGGTGAAGAGTTCGCTGTCGACATCTACACTGGCGCTTCCACTGCCCCGGACTGTGACGGCGTGATGGCAGAAGCTGACATCATCCGCTACCGCATGCCGTACCAGGGCGATCCGGCACTGCGTAAGTCCATCAACTCGGGCAAGGCGAAGTACCAGGACATCCATCTCTCCCACTCCGCGCTGTACATCGAGCAGGGCTTCCTGCCGATTGACGCCGCAATTGTTGAGGTCACTCGTATTACGGAAGATGGACACCTCGTTCCGTCGTCAAGCGTTGGCAACAACGTCGAGTGGATGGACAACGCTGACAAGATCATCATTGAGGTCAACTCGTGGCAGTCCGAGGAACTCGAGGGCATGCACGACATCTACCGCATTCAGCACCTGCCTAACCGCACGCCGGTGCCGATCAACGCTCCGGGTGACCGCATTGGCACCCCTTACATCGACATCAACCTGGACAAGGTTGTCGCAGTTGTCGAGACCAACGCGCCGGACCGCAACTCCCCGTTCAAGCCGTTGGATGAGACCTCGAAGGCCATTGCCGGCCACTTCCTCGACTTCCTCGAGGGCGAAGTTCGCGCGGGTCGCCTGGCTTACGACCAGTACATCATGCAGTCGGGCGTCGGTAACGTTCCGAACGCCGTGATGGCGGGTCTGTTGGACTCCAAGTTTGAGAACATCAAGGCCTACACCGAGGTTATTCAGGACGGCATGATTGACCTGATTGACGCAGGTAAGATGACCGTCGCTTCGGCTACCTCCTTCTCCCTGTCTCCGGAAGCTGCCGAGCGTATGAACAACGAGGCTGCTCGCTACCGCGAGAACATCATTCTGCGCCCGCAGCAGATTTCTAACCACCCGGAGGTTGTCCGTCGCGTCGGCCTGATCGCCACCAACGGCATGATTGAGGCCGACATCTACGGCAACGTCAACTCCACCCACATCAACGGCTCCCGAATGATGAACGGCATCGGTGGTTCCGGTGACTTCACCCGTAACGCCTTCGTTTCTTCGTTCATCTCGCCGTCGCTGGCGAAGGACGGTGCGATTTCGACTATCGTTCCGTTCGCTTCGCACATTGACCACACCGAGCACGACGCCATGGTCATCATCACCGAGCGTGGATTCGCTGACCTGCGTGGCCTGGCACCACGTGACCGCGTGGCGAAGTTGATTTCCGTTGCACACCCGGAGTACCAGCCACTGCTGGAGGAGTACTACGAGCGCGCGCTGAAGACCGCTCCGGGCATGTCTACCCCGCACGATCTGCGTACTGCTTTCGACTTCCACGTCAACATGATTGAGAAGGGCTCGATGAAGGGCTAGGCAGTAGGGCTACGGCTGCATAGATCAGCTGGGAAACAAAAATCCCCTCCATGCGGAGGGGATTTTTTCATGCAGTAGAAGCTGCGCTAGAGACTAGCTCTAAAACGTCTAGGCGCTCAGAACTAGTCCAGCTCAAGCTGCAGAGCGTGGGTAGCGGAGATCTCCTCGGTAATCTTTTCGACGAGCTCCTCCGGAACCTCCTTGGAAACGCGCAGCACCAGGATGGCAGTCTGATCTGCTTCCTGCGGAGACAGAGCAGCAGCCTCGATGTTGATGCCGGACTCACCCAGAGTGGTAGCAACGCGACCCAGAGCGCCCGGAACGTCCTTGTACAGCAGGAAGAGGTTACGGCCCTGAGCGCGCATGTCGATGCCGCGGCCATTGATACGGACAATCTTCTCGACGCGGTTCAGGCCAGTGAGAGCACCAACGACGGTAGCGGTGGAGCCATCAGCACCGATGACCTTGACTTCGAGAACGGAGCGGTGGGAGACGGACTCCGGCTCGGTCTCGACAGTGAAGGTCACACCACGCTCTTCTGCGATACGCGGAGCGTTGACGAAAGTGACCGGCTCTTCCACCATGAGGGAGAACAGTCCACGGATTGCTGCCATACCCAGAACGTTAACGTCCTCAGTGTGCAGCTCACCGCGAGCGGTGACCTCAACAGCGGCCGGAGCGCCCTCGAGCAGACCGCCAGCAACCAGCCCCAGCTCACGAGCCAGCTCGAGCCACAGGGTCACCTCTTCACCGACAGCGCCACCGGAAACGTTGACAGCATCCGGGACGAACTCGCCAGCCAGTGCCAGCAGCACGGACTTAGCGACATCGGTACCCGCACGGTCCTGAGCCTCAACGGTGGAGGCACCCAGGTGCGGAGCACAAACAGTTTCCGGCAGACCAAACAGCGGGGAATCCGTGCACGGCTCGGTCGCGTATACGTCGAAGCCAGCACCGCGGATGTTGCCTGCCTTGATCGCGTCGGCAAGCGCCTGCTCGTCGACGAGACCGCCGCGGGCAGCGTTGATGATGATCTGGCCCTTCTTGGCCTTGCCCAGGAGCTCAGCATCGAACATGCCAGCGGTTTCCTTGGTCTTCGGCAGGTGGATGGTCACGAAATCAGCGCGAGCCATCAGGTCTTCCAGCTCAACCAGCTCAACACCGAGCTGAGCAGCACGGGCCGGGTTCGCGTACGGATCGTACGCAATGATGTTGGTCTCGAAAGCAGCGAGACGCTGCGCAAACAGCTGGCCGATGTGACCGAAACCGACGATACCGACGGTCTTGCCGAAGATTTCGACACCCTTGAAGGAAGAGCGCTTCCACTCCCCCTCACGCAGGGACGCGTCCGCAGCCGGCAGCTGGCGAGCGGTGGCCAGCAGCAGTGCGATTGCGTGCTCACATGCAGAGTGAATATTAGAGGTCGGAGCGTTGACAACCATGACGCCGCGCTTGGTAGCGGTATCGATGTCGACGTTATCCAGGCCAACGCCGGCGCGGCCGACAATCTTCAGATTCGGAGCAGCCTCGAGGACTTCCTGATCCACGGTGGTAGCGGAGCGGACGAGAAGTGCGTCAGCATCACCAACCGCAGCCAGGAGCTCAGCGCGGTTCGGGCCATCTACCCAACGGACCTCAACGGAATCCCCCAATGCGTCCACAGTGGACTGTGCCAGCTTGTCGGCGATGAGGACAACGGGGCGAGCGTTCTGGCTCACAAGCATCTCCTGGTTTGTCTCGAAAAGTTTATGCAGTATGTGCGGTGTCACTTAAGAAAACTACTAAAGCGTGCACGCGCATTACGTCTCATCATAAACTCTGGGGGTGAGACACGGGGGGACTTACCTAAGCAAAACGGCGCTTACTACCCTTTGTTTAGGGAGTAAGCGCCGTTGCCCCCGACATTCAAGTCGGCAAATATTTCGCGTTATATTTTTATTTCTGCTGGTCTATAACCTACTGGTACGTAACCAACCACGGACGCGGCTCGATGTTCATGGTCTCCTCAGGAGTAAACATCGGCTGATCCTCGTCGATGAAGTTCTTCCACGCCTCGAAAATCTCCGGCTGCAAATCCTGCAGCATGACGTTCCAGGTCTCAAACTTCTCCTGCGCGGTGCCATGGCCGTCGGCATGCAGAACGAATGCGAGCTCCGGGTGCGACAGATCCAGCGTCTCGCGGTCGCGAATCATCTGTAGCTGGAACTGGTGCAGCATCAGCATCTTCTGCGGAAGGTTGTTCTTACGAGTCAGCTCAGCCAGCCAATCAGCAACGCGGTTGACTTCTTCAGCCTTAACGTGACCAACCTGGGTCGCCGGAACCTGCCCCGGTTCCATCTTCCACTCCGGATCCAGCGCCAGACCGACGTTTGGCATCTTCAGCAGTTCTTCGTAGAACTTGGCCTGGTCCAGGAAGTCCGCACTACCCGGCTGCAGGTCGATGATGACGTAGCCGCCGGCCTTGGTCATTGCCTCGACGTACGGCTTCAGAGTCTCAACCGGAGCCGGCTCGGAGTAGTCACCGCGTGGACCTGGGTCAGCCTGCGCGACCGAAGCGATAATCTCGAAGGCCGGCAGTACCGGGTCATCAGCGAACTTCTCGTACTGCTTGACGTAGTCCTTCGCACGTGCGACGGCATCCTCCGGATCATCCTCGCCCATCACGCCCAATGGAGCGACACCTGGGTGACCATACGTTGCAATCAGATGACGGCCGGGGAACAGCAGTGTGCCTCCACCTGGCAGCTCCTTGACCTTGTCATCTTTGGCAAGCTCGATGGACTGATCAAACTTGTCCTTATCGCCGAAAACCTTACCCAGAGCAATCAGGGACTCGCCGTCGCGAGCAGCGGAAATCGACTCAGAGGTAGCACGCGCGTCGCCCACCGGCAACCAACTGACCTTCAGGCCAGCGGCACGGGCCGTAGCAATGGAGGCCAAACCGGTACCCGGTGCGGCCAGTGCCAATTTGTCCTTGACCTCCTTCGGAGATCCCTTCGGCAGGGTGACGCTCTCCTGTCCCTTGTCGTCCTGCCCATCGCTGGCGCGATCCTGAGCCTCCTGGTTGGCTGCCCCATCCTTCGTTGCATCGCCCTCGACGACAGTTGGCTTCTCCGGATCCATCTCAACGACAGCGCGAGTCGGCTTCGACTCCGTCTCCTTGAGAACCTTAAACTCGGTACCGACGAGCTCCTTAAGGCCATCGGTCGTACCCGGATCGGCAATGATCTGACGGCCCTCTTCGCCAGTCAGGTCAACTGCCCCCACAGTAAGGACTGTCTTTGCGCCCAGGCGGTCAATCTCTTTTTCCACATCGGCGATATCGGCGCCAGTATCACGGCCACGAGCATCCTTCTTCGGGCTCTTGGCAGTAGTGTCATCTTCCGCATCTTCGGCAGAACCAGCCACTAGCATCGGCAGACCAGCAGCAACCGCGATGCCTGCCGCCCTACGCTGCTCAGCAGAGCCAGCCGAGGAAACGACAACCGCTTCCGAACTGTCGATCAGACTTTCCGACGCTGCGATGTCGTCGCTAAGCACCGTCGATTCAGCGTCCACCTTCTTCGTGGAAACAGCGCTGTCGGAATTTCCACACGCGACCAAGGCGCTTGACCCCAACGCCAGGCTGACCGTCAGGGCAACGGTTGCCGTCACGCGCCGCGTCATTGCGGATACTCGCACATTTACCTCCGTGAAATGATTTGATTTCAACGATTAGACTATCGAACGTCTTTGTTGAGGGAGACCTTTCAACCCAGATTAGAACCCCGGATAGGACTGGGGCTACACCCGTTTGGCAGTAGTTGCTTTTAGCTCAGACGTTTATTCCACACGTCTACCCCACACGGTTCAGTGAAAGAAAACTAGTAAGAGAGATACGAAAAGGGCCTCATCACGGCGGTGAAGCTCAGTGATGAAGCCCTACTTCGCGAACAAGCGAGGGATTCGCTTAAGCAACAAACTTAGGCAGTCTCAGCGCGAGCGTCGACCTTAACCCAGCTCATCAGGTCGCGCAGCTTGGAGCCGACCTCTTCAATCTGGTGGTTGTTGTAGGAAGCGCGCAGGTCCTCGAGCTCCTTGTTGCCGCCCTCGACGTTGGCAATCAGGCGCTTGGTGAAGGTGCCGTCCTGAATGTCAGACAGAATCTCGCGCATGTGCTGCTTGGTATCAGCGGTAATAACGCGCGGGCCAGACAGGTAGCCACCGAACTCAGCGGTGTCGGAGACCGAGTAGTTCATGTTGGCAATACCGCCCTCGAACATCAGGTCAACAATCAGCTTCAGCTCGTGCAGGCACTCGAAGTATGCCATCTCCGGCTCGTAGCCAGCTTCAACCAGAACTTCGAAACCGACCTTGACCAGTTCCTCGGTGCCGCCACAAAGAACAGCCTGCTCACCGAAGAGGTCAGTCACAGTCTCTGCCTCGAAGGTGGTCGGGATAACGCCAGCGCGGGCGCCACCGATAGCTGCAGCGTAGGACAGAGCCAGGTCGCGGCCCTCGCCCTTCGGATCCTGGTCAACAGCAATCAGGCACGGAACGCCCTTGCCATCGACAAACTGACGACGAACCAGGTGACCCGGGCCCTTCGGAGCAACCATACCGACGGTGATGTTGTCAGCCGGCTTGATGAGGTCGAAGTGGATGTTCAGACCGTGGCCGAAGAACAGCGCGTCGCCGTCCTTCAGGTTCGGCTCGATGTCCTCGCTGTAAACCTTTGCCTGGGTGGTGTCCGGAACCAGCACCATAATGACGTCTGCCCATGCAGCGGCATCTGCGTTGGACTTAACCTCGAAGCCAGCTTCCTGGGCTTTCACAGCGGACTTGGAACCTTCACGCAGACCGATAACAACCTCGACACCGGACTCGCGCAGGTTCTGAGCGTGAGCGTGGCCCTGGGAACCGTAGCCCAGGATTGCGACCTTACGTCCCTGGATGATGGACAGATCAGCATCGTCGTCGTACAGCAGTTCAATAGCCATTAAAGTTAGCCTCTTTTCGAATCGGATTCGTTAAAAATCTTAGCGTTTAGTTGTTAGCGGGCCTGGAGCATCGGCTTCGGCCCACGTGCCATTGCGACGGTACCGGACTGAATGAGCTCACGGATACCAAACGGCTCGAGGACCTCCAGCAGGGCTACAAGCTTCGAGCGCTCACCCGTCGCCTCAATGATGACAGACTCTTGAGAAACGTCCACCACACGGGCACGGAAGAGATTGGCGGCATCGACTACCTGCGGACGATTGGTGTTGTCGCAGGAAACCTTCACCATCAGCAGTCCGCGCGACACCATGGTCTCTGGGGGCTGGCGGACCACTTTCAGCACGGGCACCAGCTTGTTCAGCTGCTTAGTGATCTGTTCGATCGGCAGCGTCTCCGTCTCAACCACGACGGTGATTCGGTTGACTCCCTCGGTCTCAGTTTCACCCGAGGTAATCGACTGGATGCTGAAACCTCGGCGGGTGAACATGCCCGCAATGCGGACCAGAATACCCGGCTCATCGAGGGTCAACACGGATAGAGTGTGCAGTTCAGCCATTTTGGGACTCACTTCCTGTTGCTTCGGATCCCGATTAGCGGGTCTTCATGGACGGGTGGTTAGCGTCGGGCTGCTTCGCGGCGTCCTCGGAGTTGTCCACAACAGTGCCGTGGATGTCAGCCGGGGCCTCAGCTGCTGAATTCTCATCGTTGAACAGCGGGCGCAGACCGCGGGCGTATTCGACCTCATCATTGGACTTGCCAGCTGCCACCATCGGCCACACCTGAGCATCCTCACCGACAATGAAGTCAATAACCACCGGTCGGTCATTAATCTCGCGTGCCTTCTTAATCGCCGCCGCGACATCTTCCTTCTTGGTCACGCGGATCGCCACGCAGCCAAGCCCCTCGGAGAGCTGGACGAAGTCCGGCAGGTAGGAGTTATCCTCCGGGCGCAGCTTGGTGTTGGAGTAGCGCTGATCGTAGAACAGCGTCTGCCACTGACGAACCATGCCCAGATTACCGTTGTTAATCAAGGCAACCTTGATGGGAAAACCTTCCATTGCACAGGTGGTCAGCTCTTGATTGGTCATCTGGAAGCAACCATCACCGTCGATGGCCCAGACTTCCTTTTCTGGAGCAGCCGCCTTGGCACCCATCGCAGCCGGGATTGAGTAGCCCATCGTGCCGGCACCACCGGAGTTAAGCCAGGTGCGCGGGTTCTCGTACTGGACGAACTGCGCTGCCCACATCTGGTGCTGGCCGACGCCAGCGGCATAGATGGCCTCTGGACCAACGATGTCGGACAGAGTCTGAATTACAAACTGCGGAGCGATTGCACCATCAGCGGGCTCTTCCCACCCGAGGGGGAACTCGTCGCGGAGACCGTCGAGAAGCTTCAGCCAGTCGGCAATCTGCGGGCGACTAAGACCGAGCTTGGTGTAGGACTCGCTAAGTGCGGCAAGGACCTCGCGGGCATCGCCGACGATGGGAACATCAACTTCGCGGAGCTTGCCAATCTCTGCCGGGTCAATGTCGGCGTGGATTACCTTCGCGTTCGGCGCGAAGGAATTCAGATCACCGGTAACACGGTCGTCGAAACGCGCGCCAATAGTGATGAGCAGGTCGGACTTCTGCAGAGCAGCGACGGCTGACACCTTGCCGTGCATGCCCGGCATACCCATGTGCAGCGGGTGCGAGTCCGGGAATGCGCCGCGAGCCATCAGCGTGGTCACGACCGGAACCCCAGTCTGCTCGGCGAACTCGACCAGCTCCTTGGAAGCATCGGCTTTGATGACGCCACCACCGATGTAGAGCACCGGACGCTTTGCCGCAGCAATCATCTCAGCGGCTTCGTCAATCTGACGCTGGTGCGGAGTTGTCACCGGGCGGTAACCCGGCAGGTTAATCTCCGGCGGCCAGGTGAAGTCGATCATCGTGTTCTGGAGGTCCTTCGGGACATCGACCAGAACCGGACCTGGACGACCAGAAGAAGCCAGGTGGAATGCCTCAGCGAGCGCGCGCGGGATGTCCTCAGCTTCGGTGACCATGAAGTTGTGCTTCGTAATCGGCATGGTCACACCGCGGATGTCAGCCTCCTGGAAAGCGTCAGTACCCAGCAGCGGGCGACCGACCTGACCAGTGATAGCGACAACCGGAACGGAGTCCATCTGAGCATCCGCGAGCGGGGTCACCAGGTTAGTAGCACCCGGGCCGGAAGTCGCGATACAGACACCAACCTTGCCGGAAACCTGCGCGTAACCAGTGGCAGCGTGGCCAGCTCCCTGCTCGTGGCGCACCAGGACGTGACGAAGCTTCTCCGAGTCATAAATCGGATCGTAGAGCGGAAGCACTGCACCACCGGGAATACCGAAGGCTACCTCGACACCAAGCTCTTCAAGGGATCGGACAATGGCTTGTGCACCAGAAATTCGCTCGGGGGCGCTGGTGCGCGCCTTAGCCGCGAATTGGGCGGGCGATGGGGTGTGCTGCTCGTGCGCGTTCACGATTTCGCTCCTGGATCATGGTGGGCAACTACTCAACACACATTCACGCAAAGAAGCTACGAATGTGGCGTTGGCTACAACCCTAACGTCCACATAGTGAGAAGTCAATCCCGTCAATTGGACACGCCATCCGTATCACACCCCGAGCACCCACCCGATTCCAACGAGAACCCCGCCCCAACTTTGGGAATCACTCTACCCAGAAACTCCCCGACCACGACCCCGGGGACACCCAAGCCTGCACACCCAAGCCCTACACGCCCGAGCCCCGCAAGCCCCAAGTCCAAAGCTCGTCTTTATGCATAATTCTTTACCTTTAAACTCAGCGCATATTAAGGCGAACGACCTACGGTGGATGGCATGGAATTCTTGCAATACATGTTGTTACGGACATGGCAATGGGTGGCCAATAACGGCCTTGCCATCGCATGTCTGGCCATTCTGCTAATTCTTGTTCCCCGTATCCGACGTTTCGTTCTGGCAATTGCGGACGGAAACATCTCCTCTTCAGAGGAGCAGTCCAAGGGACGGCGCGCACTGATTGGCGCTGTGGTTTACATCGTCGAAGTCATTGCATACTTCGTCTTAATCATCGCGATTCTGTCGAAATTCGGAATCTCACTGACCGCCGCCGCTATCCCCGCGACGGTCGTTTCCGCCGCTGTTGGTTTTGGCGCACAGGGAGTCATCGCCGACTTCCTTGGCGGACTGTTCATCATTGCCGAGAAGCAGTACGGCATTGGCGACTGGGTTGAGTTCCACGCCCCTTCGGGGACCGTGCAGGGTGACGTGGTCAATATGACATTGCGCGCCACCACCATCCGAACCCTTAACGGCGAGGAAATCATCGTTCCGAACTCCGAGGCACGTATGTGTATCAACTACTCCTCACAGTGGTCCCGTGCTGTCGTTGAAGTTCCCGTACCGATGACCGCCGGTGGCTCCATTAAGGATTTGGAAGAGCGCACTGTCGCCGCCGCCAAGCGTGCAATCACACTGGACTCCGTCAAGGACGCAGTTCTCTCCGAGATCAAGCTGCAGTCCTCCACGGAACTCAACCCGCCAACGGTTATGGGCCTGCCGTGGACCGTCACTATGCGCTTGATTGTCGACTGCAAACCGGGCGACCAATGGCTCATCGAGCGCGCCATCCGCGCCGCAGTCATCGACACTTGGTGGGATGACTACGGCGAGCGCGCCCAACAGACTCCGTTTGCCCCCGCCGAAGAAATCACCGGCCACGTCCGTGATGACACGATGATCGAACAGCTTAGACAGGCCGATGCTAAGCAAGAGAAAAAACAACAGCTTGACGACGGCGACAGTGCTCCAACCGAAATTGTCGAAGCGGTAGCGAACACTACTGTCCAGCCGGATACCGCAGAAACCAAGCTGATGGAAACTCAGACCGTCGACAAGCAAGTCGGGAACGAGCGATCCGACCTGCCACATGCAGGTGCCAACCTCGATGATGCCCGACGCGAGCAGGAAGACAGCGGAAGCAACAATGTCATCCGCAAACTGGCTAGCCACCCTGACTGGAAGACACTCACGACGCGCCAGAAGGTTCGTCGAATCCTCTCCGCAGGTGGACGCGCTCGCGTTTCGACGATTGTGCTCTTGGTAGCCTTACTGATCCTCTTCATTTTGAACCTGATGACAGTCGAAACTGAGGACGGCCCATCTGGATGGTTGGCACCGAGCAGGTGGAGCGATCGGGTAACGACACAGGAAGAGGACTCGGAAGAGTCGTCGGTTCCGCAGTCATCGAACCAGCCGACTAGTACCACACAGAGTGTGCAGCCCACCGAGACTTCACAGCAGACTCAGACATCACAGAATCAGCCGTCCGAGACTTCACAGCAGCCTCAGAGCACGCAGAACCGCGCACCTTCGACCGCCACCTCCACCGAGCCAGACTCTACTCAGAGCAACACCGACAACGAGAACACTGGCGGATCACAGTCGACAGACTCCACTAACAACGCGGAACCGAACTCCGCTGATACGCAATAACGCGCAACCGCCCACCGTGCATTGGCGAATCCGAACTACCCGCTACAATCAAAGGCCATGACTGACTCGACTCCACAGCCAAAAATTGCGACGCAGCGATTTCGCCCACAGAAGACGCATCTGTTCATCGTTGCGTTCATGCTCGTGCTGTGTGTAATTGCCACCGGTTTTGCCCCGTGGCTGGCCGTTACCTTCCTGGCACCGTTGATTTATACGCTTTGGATTTTCCGAGTACGCACCACTGTGGGACCACGCGGTATCACCGCGGTGTACCTATTGGCCAAGCGCCGCTCGGTGCCCTGGAGCGAATTTGCGGGCATCTTCTTCAACAAGGGCGGTCGCGCCTTTGCAGTGACCAAGTCCGATGAGCGCATCGCCCTGCCGGCCATCTCTTTTAATTCGCTACCGGAGTTGAAGGAAGCCACCGGCGGTCTGATTCCAGATCCGATTGCTTCGGCTCGCATGGCGGAAAATGACAAGGTCGAGGTTTTCGACCGCGATGGCTACTCGGTAATGAAGAAGGTCAGTGAGGTTGAGGCCGATGCCAAGGCTAAAAGCGCTAAAGCCAAAGGTGCCAAGCCTAAAAGTGACACCACTGCCGAGTAACATATAAGCAGTCCACAAAGCCCCTAAATCTCATTATGCGGACACTAGTGACCACGAAATGAGACATTAGGGGCTTTTTGTGATTAATATGGATAATTAATTACCTTGCACCCTATCTAGGAAGGGCAGCCCCCATGATTCCCCTTCGCTCTAAAGTCACCACTGCCGGCCGTAATGCTGCAGGTGCGCGTTCCCTATGGCGCGCAACTGGCATGACCGATAGCGACTTCGGCAAGCCGATTATCGCAATTGCAAACTCTTACACTCAGTTCGTTCCGGGGCACGTGCACCTGAAGGACGTTGGCGACATCGTCGCAGAAGCTGTGACCGCAGCAGGCGGTGTCCCCCGTGAGTTCAACACCATTGCTGTCGATGACGGAATTGCGATGGGGCACGACGGCATGCTCTACTCGCTGCCGTCCCGTGAGATTATTGCTGACTCTGTGGAGTACATGGTCAACGCTCACACCGCTGACGCATTGGTCTGTATTTCCAACTGTGACAAGATCACGCCGGGCATGCTCAATGCGGCTCTGCGTCTGAATATCCCGGTGGTCTTCGTTTCCGGCGGGCCGATGGAATCGGGATCTTCGGTTGTTATCGATGGCGTCGTCAAGCCCGGCTCTGACCTCATCTCGGCTATTTCTGCATCCGCGAACGACAAGGTCGATGACAAGAATCTGCTCGACATCGAGCGCTCGGCGTGCCCGACCTGCGGATCGTGCTCGGGTATGTTCACCGCAAACTCGATGAACTGCCTGACCGAGGCCCTCGGCCTGTCCCTGCCGGGCAACGGTTCTACCTTGGCGACTCAGCAGGCCCGTCGCGATTTGTTCACCCGCGCCGGTGAACTGATTGTGGACTTGGCGAAGAGCTACTACCACGATGGTGACGAGTCCGTGCTGCCGCGCAACATCGCCAACCGCGATGCCTTTGTCAACGCAATGACGCTCGACGTTGCCATGGGCGGTTCCACCAACACGGTGCTGCATATTCTCGCTGCCGCCCAGGAGGGCGAGATCGACTTCAATCTCTCTGACATCGACGCGATTTCGCGCCGCGTGCCTTGTCTGTCCAAGGTGGCACCGAACTCGGACTACTACATGGAGGACGTCCACCGCGCCGGTGGTATTCCAGCCATCCTCGGCGAACTGCGCCGCGCGGGCCTGCTGCAAATGAATGTCCGCTCCGTTCACTCCCCATCTCTGGAGGAGCACCTGGACAACTGGGATATCCGCGGCGGCAAGGCCACTGACGAAGCGATTGAACTGTTCCACGCAGCCCCTGGCGGCGTGCGCACCACCGAGCCGTTCTCCACATCCAACCGTTGGGAGAGCCTGGATACGGACTCCGAAAATGGCTGCATCCGCGACTTCGACCACGCCTACACGAAGGAAGGCGGTCTGTGTGTCCTGCGCGGCAACATCGCCGAGGACGGCGCTATCCTGAAGACCGCCGGTATCGGCGAGGATCAGTTCCACTTCGAAGGCACCGCTCGCGTCGTAGAGAGCCAGGAAGAGGCTGTCTCGGTCATCTTGAACCGCACCTTGCAGCCGGGCGAAGTTCTCTTTGTCATCTACGAGGGTCCTTCCGGCGGCCCGGGCATGCAGGAGATGCTGCACCCGACCGCATTCATCAAGGGCGCTGGCCTGGGTAAGGTCTGTGCACTGGTCACCGATGGTCGCTTCTCCGGCGGTTCCTCCGGACTGTCTATCGGCCACGTTTCCCCGGAGGCCGCTGCCGGCGGTGCAATCGGTCTCGTCCGCAACGGCGACCCGGTGTACATCGATGTCGCTGAACGACGCCTCGAAATTCAGGTGTCCGACGAGGAGCTGGCCGCTCGCCGCGATGAGGAGCTCAAGCGCGACAAGCCGTTTACTCCGCACAAGCCGCGTCCGCGCAAGGTGTCCAAGGCGCTGCGCGCATACGCCAAGATGGCGTCCAGTGCGGATAAGGGCGCGGTCCGCATTGTCGACTAGCTAGATCAAACCCGCTTAAAGGCCTGTGCTTACCGCACGGGCCTTTGGCGTTTCTAGGGTAGCTTTGCGCCCAGTCTTCCGCGTGGGCTTCACCAAATCCCGGCACTCGACGTCGGCAATCCCCTCAGCGACGTCCTCGGTGTGTGCATTTTTGCCACCCTCGGTAATGGCCGCCATTACATATCCGGGGCCAAAAACAACGGAAGAGTGCCACGAACGCCGGTTGGACCAGCCCATCTTCGCGCCTTCAGAACCGGGCAGGCCGGCAAGACCAAAATTCTGTCGATAGCCATCGGCAGCAATCGGCGACCAGTGTCGCATCGCCTCGAGCACCTCAGAATTAGGATGCTTCAGACGAAGCTGGGAAATAAAAGACACCACATCTTCCGCGGTGGTCCTCGATACTCCCCACTTTTCTCCGCCGGAAGTGTTGAACAGGCCGTACTCGGTCGCAATGGAATCGACCGATTCCGGGTACTTCCGGTAAAAGTCGGCGGCCAAATCGTCGTCGGAACGCGAAATCATCTTTTCGACGCGCTCGGCATCGTCGGCAGTGCCGTGTTCGAGCACATACTGACCGATATACAACTTAATCAGGGATAGCGCCGGCAGCGGGCGTTGCGATGCCTGGCTGCTGTACCCCACGCCCACCGGCTCGTAGCTCACCGCCATTTGCGTGCGCGGGTCAGTCTCAATCAACCCTCCGGCGTTGAGGTTCATGCGTGGCAGACTCACCTGATGTGTCGGCCAGACGCTTGCCGACGAGACGGAGGCTGCAACCTCATTGTGCTCGCCGGCAGCGGCTGTCGAAGGTGAGTGAATCGACGTTGTAGCGCCTATCGAAGACATGAAAAAGACCACCGCGAGGGTGGTCTTTAGTACGTGTCTCGACTTTGGCATAGGGGGCATTGTACCCCGGCCCTAACCGAGAACCTAGTTTAGGTCGCTCGACTGTTTGTGCAGCTGCGAGCCGCCTTAGCCAACAAACGGCAGCGTGCCGGTCGTCAGCCACCACAGGCCAATTGCTGCGGCGATGGACAGAATTCCGAAGATCCACGACGATGCCAGTGGTCGACGAGCCCAGCCGCGTCCGAAGTCGATGCCGATGCGGCCCGGGCCGGTGAACTGCAAGCCAAGCGCCATGGCGGTCATCAACAGCTGTAGTTGGAGGTTGCTGGAATCCTGGCCGACGATATTCACGCCATTGGCAGAGGTAGCCACATCAAACATGCTGAGGTAGGCGGACAATGCCAGCGCCAATGCTGCGGCCAGCGGTGTCGCAAGCCCTAAGATGAGCAGGGCACCCGCGATGAGCTGAACCGTTGGGATGGCAGTGGCCATTACAGGGCCGAGGGCAAAGTTGTTCTGGCTAAACTGTGTCTCCAGCGCAGTGGTGCCACCGGAGTTGCCCCAGCCGAGCAGCGTTGTCAGACCATGGACCAGCAGTAGCGCGCCCAATCCAAGACGCAGCAGCAGGAGGCCGAAGTCAGTGGTACCGCGACGGAACTCCGGTTCGTTGTCGTCGTAGAAGTCCGTGTCTTCATCGTCGTCAGCAGCGGCGGTAGTCGTAGCAGCAGTTGCCCCGGCGGCTCCTACGCCTGCTCCTGCAACACCAGCGGCGCCAGCTGCACCAGCGGTATCGCGGGACGCAGCCGGTTCAGCGAAATCCGATTCATCGAAATACTGAGTCTCAGCAGCGGAATTGCGTGAAGAGTCATAGGTCGGCTCCGCCTCATCGTCGAATACTGGCTGTGCTTCCGACTTATTTGCAGTAGCTCCCGCTGCGGACGCTGCTGCCGCTTCAGAAGCCGAGAAGGCCTGCGTCGGCTGACTGAAATCCTCATCTGAATCAACGCGCTCGCTACGGGCCGGCTGCTCAAAGATTTCGGTCGCCTCCGACTCCGGGGCTACCTCCGACTCTTTATCGGCCGCGGGTGCCAATTCAGTTTCGGCCTGTTCATCCCGCGGCGAAGGCTTACCGGCAGGGCTAATCACCTGAGGTGCCGTGCGGCCTGCAGCGGCGTAGGCGTCGTAGCGCTTCTTCGGGGCTTCCTGAACTTCAGGCTCCGGCTCGGGGCTCGGCTCAGTCACTGTTTCTGTTTCAGACTCGGTTTCCACCTCGGCTTCAGCACCGCTATCGGTCTCGGCTTCCGGCGGCAGGTTTTCTTGGTCTACCTCCGCCTCCGACTCCTCCTCTACGCGCTTTTCCGGCACACCCGGAAAAATCTGCGTTGCGGTGTTGTCGCTGTCGTCACGGTTTGTTTCTTCGTTCATTGGCTCAGCGAGCTTGCGGTAGGTCGGGACGTCGAGATCGTCATCGAATCCGTCCTCCACATTCTCGAGGGCGCGGTCGTTCGGGTACTTCTCTGAGTCGCTCACATCGTCCACATTAAAACTACTGCCTCACTTTTGGTCGCAGGCGTGGCCGGGAAACGAGGCTGTATTGTGTATGCCTATGGGATTCCACCTCGTCCACACCAGCAGTGCACAGGCTCGCGCTCGCGGGCGGCGTCGTCGTGCTGCGCTCGCCGCTGGTGTCGTCGGGATGGTCTCTCTTTCCGGCTGCATGAGTGCCTCGAGCGCGCTTGAGTCACCGTTTACTGAAGACAAGTCGGAACCGACAGGCATTGCCATGCCGAAGTTTTCCTCCCCTGATTTGCCCTCTACCCCGGTCCCAACCACGGAAAGCAAAGCCAAAGACAAAGGTCCCTGCGACCTCGACGATGTCACTCTCGCGGCCTGCCTACCGCTTACCACCGCGCTAGCCTCAACCGGCCCTGGGGAGGCTCTCGTCGCCACCGACGACGGTGCACTCACCGTTGTCGCACCGGGTAAGACACCGCGTGAGGTCGCACGGCTCGGCGCCCCTGCAAAACAACTGCTGCCCAGTCCCTCGGTTGAAGAGGACCGTCAGGTCTTTGTTTTGCGTAACGACGACACCATTGCGCGCGTCACCCTCGTGGAGGGCAGCACCGCTGATGTGCGCGAACTTCCGGACCTCAGCGAGCCCGGCATTCTCGGAATCTATTTTGACCGAACTTCGGACACCCTGTCCCCGCGCAAATTGCTCGTGGGAGATCCAGGCATTGAGTTTCAGCAGTTCTGCCATGGTCCGGACGGAATGCCGCCGTTGGCAACCGCCATTCTCGACGGCACCCCACAGCTGGTTCAGCTCACCGGCCCTGTGATTAATCCCCTCGGCGGTGTGGACCTGAACGATTCCATCGGTGGATGCGCAGTGATGGGTGACCGCGTGGTCATTGCCATCCCAGACGCGCAGAAGGTCATCTCCATGCCGGTGGGTCCGAAGTCAAGTGGGCCCGACGCGGCGTGGGAGGTCAAGGGTTCCCCTGAAGTGCTTGTCGACGGCGACTTCGGCCACATCTCGTATGTAGCGGCTGTCGCAGCAAATCAGGGTATTGAAGTTTGGGGTGCCACGACCAACAAAACCGCCGGGGCACAACCGTCGGAGTCCGACGAGCGCGTCGTCAGACTGCCGAGCGATGGTGCCGCCGGCGGTTCCCCGGATTAGCTTTCAGGGAGGCTAGCTCAGCTTCTTCGCAATCAGCTGGTTGACCTGAGCCGGGTCTGCCTTGCCGCGGGTGGCCTTCATGACCTGCCCCACGATGGCACCGACGACCTTCTTGTTGCCAGCTCGGTACTTCTCGACGATGTCCGGGTTAGCAGCCAGTGCATCGTCGACGGCCTTCTCAATAGCACCGTCGTCGCGAACGACCTCCAGGCCACGGGCAGCAACGACCTCATCAACATCGCCCTCGCCTGCGAGCACGCCGTCAACGGCCTTACGGGCCAGCTTGTTGGTCAGCTTGCCCTCTTCAATCAGTGCAATCACACGTGCAACCTGTGCCGGGGTAATCGCGAGCTCAGCCAGCTCCACGCCTGCCTCGTTGGCCTTCTGCGCCAGGTAAGCGACCCACCAGGAACGAGCCTCAGCCGGGCCGGCACCAGCCTCAACGGTGTCGACAATCAGGTCGAGAGCGCCGGCGTTAACCAGGTCGCGCATTTCCTCGTCCTTCAGACCCCACTCTTCCTGAATACGGGCACGACGCACCCACGGCAGCTCCGGCAGAGTTGCGCGGATTTCCTCCACCCACTCACGCGGCGCAATCACAGGTGGCAGATCCGGGTCGTTGAAGTAGCGGTAATCCGACTGCGATTCCTTCGGGCGGCCCTTGGAGGTCGTGCCGTCGGTCTCCTGGTAGTGGCGGGTTTCCTGAACGATCTCCTCGCCATTAGTAATCGCAGCAGCCTGGCGCTGCATCTCGTAGCGAACAGCCTGTTCAACCGACTTCAGGGAGTTGATGTTCTTAGTCTCGGTACGAGTGCCGAACTCCTCCTGGCCGATTGGGCGCAGGGAAACGTTGGAGTCCACACGCATCGAGCCCTGGTCCATGCGGGCATCGGAGACACCGAGGGACTTCACCAGGTCACGCAGCGCAGAAACGTACGCACGAGCAACCTCTGGGGCACGCTCCCCTGCACCGAGAATTGGCTTAGTAACGATCTCAATCAGCGGAATACCTGCGCGGTTGCAGTCCACCAGCGAACGCGTGGCGCCGTGAATACGACCATCGGCACCGCCCAAGTGCGTCAGCTTGCCGGTGTCTTCTTCCATGTGAGCGCGCTCGATTTCGACACGGAACTCCGTGCCGTCGTCAAGCTGAACGTCAAGATATCCGTCGTAGGCGATTGGTTCGTCGTACTGCGAAATCTGGTAGTTCTTCGGCTGGTCCGGGTAGAAGTAGTTCTTGCGCGCGAAGCGGGAGGACTCAGCAATCTCGCAGTTCAGCGCCAGGCCAATCTTGATGGCCCACTCAACGCCCTGACGGTTAACCACAGGCAGCGCGCCAGGTAGGCCGAGGCTGCAGGGATCGACGTTGCTATTCGGCTCGGCACCAAAGTGCGCCGAGGAGGAGGAGAACATCTTGGTATTCGTCGAGAGCTCGACGTGAACCTCCATGCCCATTACCGGGTCAAAACGTTCGAGGACCTCATCAAAGTCCATCAAGTCATCAGCGTATGCAGCGGTCATGTTTGTAGAGTCTACTAGCGATGGCCCCGCAGGCGTGCCCTAGGGTATAAGTCGTGCCCGGAGTTAACGAACACCCACCGATTCCACCGACGTCAGCACGCGATACGCCAACGTTCCGCGACGCCGCTGACCGCCACCGCGCAGGCGCTACTTTCGACAACGACCTGCAGGAAAGCGCCGACGGAGCCACGGGCTACCACCGCGTGCGCCCCGGATATCCTCCAACCGTCATCGAAGCGCTTACCCGTCTCGCACCGCACCCACAGGTAGTCGCCGATATCGGCGCCGGCACTGGGAAGCTCACCGCCTCGCTTGCCGACGTCTACCGCGATGCCACCCTGCTGGCACTCGATCCCTCCACCGCGATGCGGCAAGCACTGATGCACAATGTGCCAGCGGCGGAATGCCTGGAAGGCACTGCGGAGCGCACGGGACTGGAGTCCAACAGCGTCGATGTAGCAACATGTGCGCAGACATGGCACTGGGTGGACCCGACAGCTGCAAGTAAAGAACTCACTCGGGTGCTACGCGCGGATAGCGTGGCTATGTTGGTGTGGAACACCTTGGATGTTTCCGTACCGTGGGTGCATCGGCTCAGCCGCATAATGCACGCCGGCGACGTGTTGCGTCCCGGCTTCTACCCCGAGGTTGGCCCGGAGCTGGAGCTAGTCGATGAGGTGCGTCTGGCCTGGGAGCAGACACTGACCATCGAGGACATCGTGCTGCTGGCACGAACCCGTTCCTATTGGCTTCGTTCCAAGCCCGCCACTCGCGCCAAGGTGGAGGCGAACTTGCATTGGTATCTCCACGAACACTTGGGGCACACATACGAAGAAGGCATCGCCCTTCCCTACCGGTGCGATGCCTTCTATTTTCGAGCTGCCTAAATTTTCGAGCTGCCTAGTCGCGCTAGTTACTTTTCTTTCTTCGGCTTAGGGTGAGCCACGCGCTTGAATGCATTCTTAGTCTGTCCGGCAAGCTTCTTCGGCGCAGTGGCTGTGGCCTCGCCTGGGAAGGAGTCCCTCGCGGTCTCGCGAGGATTGTCATCATCGGAGGCTTCCTCGATTTCGGAAAGTTTCTCCAGGCGCTCATTATCCTTTTCTACGATGCGCTCGGCGTCATCCTCGGTGAATTCAACATTATCGTCGCTGACCAGTTCCTCGACGATGTCGTCGCGGACGCTCTCCTGAAGATCGACGTTGGAAATGTTGGAGTTGGCCAAAGCGCGGTCGAGCTTCTTCTGATCGGCGGTGGTGAACTTCTTGTTCGGGTGCATCTTCCGGCGTGCGAGCTTACGGATACGGCCGCGACGCTTCGACTCCTCCATCAGCTTGTTACGTCCAGCCAGGTACGCACCACACAGAATCACGATAAGAGCGATACCGACGTAGCCAAGGGCCGGGTAGATGGAGCCAACCAGGGCCTTGAACCCAAAGAAACTTAGGCCAAAACCAATCAGCACCGTCACGATGAATACCAGGCGGAAACGCTGCGGGGTATTGCGTGTTAGGCGGCGGCCCAGCGCGTAGAACATGCCAATGGCCGTGTTGAAAATCATGGCGTAGATGATGATTGCCATCACGGTACCCAGGACCGGGTGGATGTCATTGACGATTGCCAGGGTCGGCATATCTTCGTGGCCAACATCCTTGACCTTGAAGAAGAGGGCAAAGGTCACCAGCGTCAGCAGACCTGCATAGATGCTCCCGCCCATGAGACCACCGATGCCAGCTTCACGCGGGTTCAGGTAGCTACCGCCGATGACAATCGACATCGATACGGCCACCATCACACAGAAACCGACATAGTTCAGGGCAGAAATAGACCAGTGTGGCAGCGATGTCGACAGTTCATTGGTGTACTGCGCGGCCTCCGACATCGACGTGTCGGTGGTGAACAAAGTGTAGATACCGGCTCCAAGCAGGAACACGATAATGAATGGAGTGATCATGCCAATCACGCGGCTGACCTTGTCGGCATCCAGCATGCCTACACCCAAAGTCAGGGCAACCATGATGACGGCGCCAATCCACACCTCAAGTCCGAACTGCTGGTTCAAGTTCGCACCGGCACCGGCGAACATGACGAAGCCGGTACAGAACAGCGTGATCATCACGGCGATATCCAAAATCTTCGAAACCCAACTGCGGGTGATTACGTCGAAGACCTCGGAGTGCTCATCAGCCTGCAAGTAGCTGGCAATTGACAGCACTGCCAGGCCACTGGCAATCATCACGACGGAGGCAAGTACCACGCCCCACAAGCCGTTAGTGCCAAATGCCACGAAGTACTGCATCATTTCCTGGCCGGATGCGAATCCGGCACCGACAGTTAGGCCGACAAAGGCCATCGCGATTGTTGTGGCTCTTTTCCACATAACGAGAAAATCCTAAATATAAGTCTATTTTTCAAAAACCGGAACCTTACAAAGCATACTGCCCGAGCTGGTGATTGATACACCAGCTCGGGCAGTATGCCTATTTTGTTACGAAGATGTGCCTAAATGTTTAGCAACGCGTGCTTAACCGACGCGTTTAACCAAACAGCGCAGCAGCTGCGCGGTAACGGCCATCCGGCACAACCTTCAACTCAGCAACCGCATCGTCGATGTCGATACGCTCGATGTTCTCACCGTGCAGAGCGACGATCTTGCCGAAGTCCCCCTCGTGTACTGCTCGGGTGGCGTGGACACCGTAGCGGGTAGCAAGCACGCGGTCGTACGCAGTCGGCGTACCGCCACGCTGAATGTGACCCAGCACCGTGGTGCGAACGTCGTACCCGGTGCGCTTCTTAATCTCCGCACCAATAACCTGACCAATGCCGTTGAAGGTTTGGTGGCCGAACTGGTCGACACCGCCCTCTTCGTACTCCATGGTGCCCGGCTTCGGGGTGGCGCCCTCAGCGACGACGATAATGCCGTACTTCTCACCCATCTGGAAACGGCGCTCCATCGACTTCACAATCTCGTTGATGTCGAATGGCTTTTCCGGAATGACAATGTGGTGAGCACCGCCGGCCATACCCGCATGCAAAGCGATCCAGCCCACGTGTCGACCCATGACCTCAACAATCATGACGCGCTGGTGGGATTCCGCAGTGGTGTGCAGACGGTCAACCGCGTCGGTGGCAACAGCCACAGCCGTGTCGAAACCGAAGGTGTAGTCCGTACCGTTGACGTCATTATCAATAGTCTTCGGAACACCGACGACCGGCACCCCATTGTCCGAAAGCCACTTGCCGGCCTTCAGCGTACCTTCGCCACCGATTGGGATCAGGGCATCGATGCCCGCATCAGAGAGATTTTCCTTGATGCGGTCGAGGTTAGACATGAGAATGTCCGGATGCACGCGGCCGGTGCCCAGCATCGTGCCGCCACGCAGCAGCATACGGTCAATCCGCTCATCGTCGTAAAGCTGGACCCTACGGTCTTCCATAAGACCAATCCAACCGTCCTCAAAACCGACGACGGTTGAGCCGTACTCGCTCGAGCTGGTACGGACAATTGCACGGATAACGGCATTCAGACCGGGACAATCTCCACCGGAGGTAAGGGTCGCAATTCGCATGATGCCCACCTTAGTCGCGTTAGTCAGTTCGTGCTTGACGGCCTTGGTCGAAACTACTTCTGCAGGTACTCCTGCCCTGGTAGCTCAGACGGTAGCTCCATCTTCGTCGTCACCTCCGACGCCGGCACAAGACCATATTCCTCGAGCGCCTTGCGCACGTACTCTGCGGCATCGACGTTCAGCGGAGACTCCGTCCACAATGCAATCGGCAGGTTAATAAAGCGGTTCTCCTTGACCGCCTCGAGATCCTTCGTTGCCGGATTCGTGCGCAAAACCTTGATTTTCTCTTCGAAGGTCTGACCTGGGTAGTCCACAAGCGCGATGAAGTCAGGATTCATCTCCGCGACATGCTCCCAGGAGGTCGTAGTCCAAGTGTCCTTAATCGACTCGGTCGCATTGATTGCACCGGCCTTTTCCAGGATGCCCTGCGGTGCGCCAAAGGAACCCGAGGTAATTGGTGCTTCACCGACAGAATCAAAGAGGAAGCCCACTGGCTTCTTATCTCCCTTTGGCGCGGCATCCAGGGCTTGCAGTCGGTTATCAATATCTGCAATAACCTTGTCGCCCTCACCGTCGTGTCCGGTCAAGGTAGCGATATTCTTCAAATCAATTTTGACAGCTTCCCACGGATCCACCAGACCACGAGTATGCCCCGGGTCGCCACTGCCTTCCTTGCCCGCCGAGGCTGCGTCACCAGTACGGCAAGATTCCGTCAGGGTGTAGGCACCGATACCGTGCTCGGAAAGCGATTCCGGGGTAATGCCCTTGTCTTCACTAAAGCCATAGCCCCAGCCCGCCAGCATCACATCCGGTTCGGCCGCAATGACCTGCTCCAGATTCGGGTATTCCTTCGCAACTTCTGGCTTCTGCGCAATTGCATCGCCATAAGCTGCGGTCAACACCGGCAGATGCGAGGCCATAGAGCTCACCGCTGTGATCTCATCCGCAGCACCGACAGCCAGCGCCAGCGAAGCAATATTGCCGTCATTAATCAGCAGCTTTTTAGCTACACCCGGGTAGCTGACTTCTTCACCGCAGTTGGTGAGGGTAAGGCCTGACGACGAGGCCTGCGTTCCCTCATCAGAGCCACAGGCGGCGGCTCCGAATGCCAGAGCAGCCACAGCGATACCAGCTGCTGAGGCACGAAGGGGACGTCGGAAAGCATGTGCGTTATTCAAGGGAGTACTCCTAGTTGATGGTGGCAGCATCCAGCTCGCTATCGATTGCGAGGTGGCGGCGGCCAGCGGGGGAATTGAGCTGACAGGATTCAACCTGAAAGATTTGGGCGACAAAGTCGCGGGTAAGCACTTCTGCGGGAATGCCGTCGGCCGCGATACCGCCGTCCGCGACCACGATGACGCGGTCGAAGTGGTTCATCACCAGATCCAAGTCGTGGATCGCGGCAATGACACACGCTCCGCTGGAGCGGGCCAGGCGGAGGACGGATTGTTGATGGCGCACGTCGAGGTGGTTAGTGGGCTCGTCGAGAAGCATGATTGGCGAGTCCTGGGCGATGGCACGCGCCAGACACACGCGACGACGTTGCCCACCCGAGAGTTGCCCACACAGGCGTTGCGCGACCGTTTCCAGACCTACGAGCTCCAGCGCACGGTCGACGTGGGAATTGTCCTCGGCAGTGTTGCCACCAAAAAGGCGCTGGTAGGGCAAGCGCCCCAGGGAGACAAAGTCGCGCACGCGCATTTCGGCGGGTGGAACCTCGTTTTGCGCGACGAAAGCCAAATCGCGGGCGCGGTGCTTCGAGCTGATTGAGCTCATCGATTTGCCGTTAATCTCGACCTCGCCCGTGGCCGGTTTCGTGATTCCACCGAGCGCACGCAGCAACGTGGATTTACCCGCGCCGTTAACACCAATGATGGCGGTCATGGGTTCTGCACCGAAGTTGAGGTTGACTCCGCTGACAATCGTGCGCCCAGCGATATCACAGCGCACATCTTTAGCGGCGAGTACAGATTTTTGTAGAGCGCTCATTTACTCAGCACCTCCGTAGCTGTAGTGCGAGCGGCTCATGAGGTAGAGGAAAAGTGGTGCGCCAACCAATCCCGTGACTACTCCCAGCGGCATTTCCTGGCTTCCGCCCACTACGCGCGCGATGATGTCCACCCAGATGAGAAACAGTCCACCCATGAGGGCAGCAACCGGTAGGACAACGCGGTGCGTGGCCCCTACCAAGATGCGGGTCAAGTGTGGAATCACCAGGCCGACAAACCCGATGCCGCCAGAGACCGCAACGAGCGTGCCAACGAGGACAGCCTGGAGCACAAATACCTGTGTGCGTAGCCGAGAAACATCAATACCTACGGCCGCTGCGGTGCTCTCACCAGTTGCCAGCGCATCCAGATGACGGGCTTTGACCAGGAAAAACAACAGTACTGCGATGAGGACAATGAGCGGGAAGAGCGTCTTCAGCCATGTCGCACCGGCAACAGAGCCCAGCATCCAAAACATCACGGACTGCGCGGCCCTCGGGTCTGGCCCAGCGAAGACCATGAAGCTACTCAGCGCGGAAAACGCAGCGGAGAGCACAACGCCGGAGAGCACCAAACGCAGCGGAGTCAGCCCACCGCCTGCAGTGGCGAAAGCACCGACCGCGAGGGTGGCCATTACTGCACCGAGGAGTGCACCGAATGTCAGCGGCGCGATGGGGCTACCGGAGAAAGCACCAAAGATAATCACCGCGGTCGCACCGGCACCGGCGCCGGCGGAAATACCTAGCAGATATGGGTCTGCCAACGGGTTACGGACCAATGTCTGCATAGCCACACCGGAGACAGCTAGCCCCGCCCCTACAATCGCTGCGAGAATTCCCCGGGGAGCGCGGAGATTCCAGACGATGGTGTCCGAACTGGCGGGCACAGATTCATCGAGCTCAGTGCCGAAGATGTGATGCGAAATGACCTGTGTCGTGGTGGACCAGGTGATATCCGCCGAGCCGAAGACCACCGCAGCGACCAGACTGACGGCAATGGCTATGACAATGACCAGCCCATAGATCCAAGGCATAAATCGTGGTGGGTTTTTAATTCTGACTCTCTCCATGTTTGCGTTCCTGCGCATGTATGAAACTTCCCGTGACACGACAACAACCGCCGCTCTCCCACTTCAGTGAGAAAACGACGGTTGCAGAAAACCGACTAACGCTTATTGAGCGCTTTTATGCAATCGAGCCGCGAACCTTTTCGTAGGCAGCGCCGACCTTGTACAGACGATCGTCACCGTGGCGCGGAGCCATAATCTGCAGGCCTACCGGCAGACCCGTGTCTTCAGCCAGGCCCGACGGCACGGACATGCCACACATGCCGGCCAGGTTGAGCGGCAGAGTACACAGGTCGAACATGTACATGCTCAGCGGGTCGTCAACCTTCTCGCCCAACTTAAACGCAGTGGTCGGAGTGGTCGGCGAGATCAGGACATCCACCTGTTCGAAGGCCCGCTCGAAGTCCTGCTGAATCAGGGTACGGACGCGCTGTGCCTGGATGTAGTAGGCATCGTAGTAACCGACCGATAGCGCGTAGGTACCAATGATGATGCGTCGCTTAACCTCATCGCCGAAACCAGCGGCACGGGTCATAGCCATGACCTCATCGGCCGAGTGCGAACCGTCATCACCAACACGCTGGCCGTAACGCATGCCGTCGAAACGAGCCAGGTTGGAGCTGACCTCACACGGCAGAATCAGGTAGTACGCGCTCAGTGCGTGGTCGAAGTTCGGGCAATCGACCTCGACCACCTCTGCGCCAGCTTCCTTAAGCTTGTCGACGGCCTCGTGGAAGCTGTCCAGTACGCCGGCCTGGTAACCCTCGGTGCGGTCGAACTGCTTGACGATGCCGACCTTAACCCCCGTGAGGTCACCGGTAGCACCTTCCTTGGCAGCAGCAACCACATCGGCAATCGGCTGCTCCGTGGAAGTCGAGTCATTCTCGTCGTGACCAGCAATGATTTCGTGCAGCAGCGCGGTGTCCAAAACGGTACGCGCGGTCGGGCCACCCTGGTCCAACGAGGAGGCACAAGCGACCAGGCCGTAGCGGGATACCGTGCCATAGGTCGGCTTCACACCGACCGTTGCGGTCAGAGCTGCTGGCTGACGAATCGAGCCACCGGTGTCAGTACCGATAGCCAGCGGAGCCATACCGGAGGCCAGGGCTGCAGAAGAGCCACCACCGGAACCGCCTGCGGTGCGCTCAACATCCCACGGGTTGTGAGTCGGGCCGTAAGCGGAGTTTTCAGTCGACGAGCCCATGGCGAACTCATCCATGTTGGTCTTACCCAGGATTGGGATGCCAGCTGCACGCAGCTTGGCAGTAACCGTTGCGTCGTAAGGGCTCATGTAGCCCTCGAGCATCTTGGAAGCGCAGGTGGTCGGCGCATCGGTGGTAGTGAAGACATCCTTCAGCGCCAGCGGAACACCGGCCAGCGCGGAGGCCGGCTCCTCGCCAGCATCCAGCGACTCATCGACCTTGCGAGCTGCAGCCAGGGCCTCTTCGGCACCGACGTGCAGGAATGCGTGAATGTCCTCATCAATTGCCGCGATACGGTCGAGGAACGCCTGGGTGACCTCTACCGAGGTCAGCTCACGAGCGTGAATCTTCTGTGCGAGCTCGAAAGCGCTCAGCCCCAGAATCGGGTCCTCAGCAACAGCGGCATGCAGATTCGGGTTAGCTGCAGTCATTTCTTCCACGTACTCCTACTCGCCAAGAATCTGGGGAACTTCAAAGCGCTGGCGGTCCTGCGACGGCGCCTGGTCCAGCGCCTGCTCCGCAGTCAGCGTCGGCTTGACGACGTCCTCGCGCATCACACCGGACAGCGAAGAGGGGTGACTCATCGGTTCAACGTCATCCGCAGCCACCTTTTGAACGGCCTGGACGTGGTTAATAATGCCGTCGATCTGACCGGCGAACTCGTCGAGTTCCGCGTCAGTCAGAGCCAGACGGGACAATCGCGCTAGGCGGGCGACCTCATCGCGTGAGATAGCTGGCACGCTAGTACCCCTTTCATTTCTTCGTACGAAGCTAGTGCACAGAAGTTTAGTTGAAACTGATTTTGAACCGCGCGAGCGGGCTGTACTTGCCAACAGTAGTCGTTGTCGCCAAGCAGTTGTCCGCAGGGTCTTACATTTCAAAGGTTTACCCTGTAGCCTAAATCACTACTTCTATAGTTACACCGCAACAATCACTATCAATTATTCGAAAGGTTGTGCACACAGCCATGAGTTACCTCCTTCGCATCCAGCTTCCCGACGAACCAGGCGCACTTGGCTACGTCGCGGCTGCCCTGGGCGAAGTAGAAGGTGATATTCGCAGTGTCGATGTCGTAGATTACGGCGCTAATGGCGTTGTTGTTGACGACATCGTGGTTGACCTGCCCATGGGCCTGCTCCCAGACACACTGATTACAGCGGCTCAGTCCATTAGCGGAGTGGAAGTCGATTCAATTAGGCCTTTCTCCGGCTCGGTCGACCGCCGCGGACAGATTGCACTGCTGGCCAAGTTCTCGCAGCACACGAAAAACTTAGATCGTGCCCTCGGAGATGTCGTCGACGGCCTGCCTCAGACTATGACTGCCGGCTGGGCTATCGTCCTCGGCGAACAGAGCGATGGCCGCTGGGTACGTCGCGCTTCCTCTACCGCTGCTCCAGAGGATAACGGCCGGACTCTGCCGGAAGCCCCAATTGACTCGCCGCGAAACCTCGATCCGGACGAAGAAACGTGGCTGCCGGAGGACTGGACAGTTATGGACTCCTCCATTGCCGCCACTCCGATGGGCAAGGGCCTCGTTCTCGTTATTGGCCGGCCCGGCGGGCCGGACTTCCTACCAAGTGAGGTTGAGCACTTGGGACGGATTGGCACGATTGTCGGCGCGATTATCGACTAGCAGCGGCTAATGGGCTGCCCTCTTCTGAGGGCAGCTCCCTTCCGCTCGAAGCTCTTACCCTAAGGCTCCTCCCCTATGGAGCGCAGTGATTCACGCTTAGCGGTAAAGTCTGGAAATGATACCAGTCAATAAGGAGCTTCTTTGATGTCGAACTTGAGTGACCTCGTCGGATCCCACATTCGTGCCGAGTCCGGCCGTGTCCCCCAGTCGTCCACTGAGATGGAATTCTGGTCCGGTCTGTCACGGGTTGTTGTCGATAACCTAGCGGACAACTGGCAGCGCACCACAGAGGCATACGCTGCTACCCGCCAGCAGCACTACTTCTCCGCCGAGTTCCTCATGGGTCGCGCCCTGCTGAATAACCTGCTCAATGCAGGTCTGGTGGATGAGGCCTCTGCTGCCGTGAAAAAGTACGGCAAGAATCTGACAGACGTGCTCGAGGCCGAACATGACGCCGCTCTCGGTAACGGTGGCCTGGGTCGTCTGGCCGCCTGCTTCCTGGATTCCTGTGCCACGCAGAATCTGCCGGTGACCGGTTATGGCATCCTCTACCGCTACGGTCTGTTCAAGCAGACCTTCGAAGATGGCTTCCAGGATGAGCACCCGGACCCGTGGATGGAAGAGGGCTACCCCTTCGTCATTCGTCGCGAGGAACTGTCCAAGATTGTCACCTTTGATGACTTGGTGGTGCGCGCTGTTCCATATGACATGCCAATTACCGGCTACGGCACCGATAACGTCGGCACGCTGCGACTGTGGCACTCGGAGCCGATGCGTGAGTTCGACTATGACGCCTTCAACTCGCAGCGCTTCACCGACGCCATTGTCGAACGGGAGCGCGTCCATGACCTGTGCCGCGTGCTCTACCCGAATGACTCGACCTATGACGGCAAGGTCCTGCGTGTCCGCCAGCAGTACTTCTTCGTCTCCGCTTCGCTGCAGACGATGATCGATTCTTACATCGAGAATCACGGCGAGGACCTGCGCGATTTCCACAAGTACAACTCCATTCAGCTCAATGACACCCACCCGGTGCTCGCTATCCCAGAGCTGATGCGTCTGCTCCTGGATGAGCACGATATGAGCTGGGACGACGCCTGGAACGTCGTGTCCAACACCTTCGCCTACACCAACCACACCGTTCTGGCAGAAGCGTTGGAGACCTGGGAATACTCCATTTTTGACCGTCTCTTCGGCCGCGTTCTGGAGATCACCCGCGAGATTGACCGCCGCTTCCGCGAAGACCTGGCGGAGCGCGGCTTCGACCAGGGCAAGATTGACTACATGGCGCCGATTTCTCACGGTCGCATCCACATGGCGTGGATCGCCTGCTACGCCGCGTACTCCATCAACGGTGTTGCTGCCCTGCACACGGAGATCATTAAGCGCGAAACGTTGAAGGACTGGCACGATATCTGGCCGGAGCGCTTCAACAACAAGACCAATGGCGTCACCCCGCGCCGCTGGCTCAACCAGTGCAACCCGCGCCTGTCGGCACTGCTGACTCGCCTGTCGGGTTCGGACGCCTGGGTCACTGACTTGGACAAGCTCGCTGAGCTCGAAAAGTTTGCTGACGACGAGGCCGTGTTGCGTGAGATTCTCGACATCAAGCACGAGAACAAGAAGGACTTCGCCACCTGGCTGGAGCACCGCCAGGGTATTTCGGTGAACCCGGACGCCATCTTCGATACCCAGATTAAGCGTCTGCACGAGTACAAGCGCCAGCTTCTCAACGCGCTCTACATCCTCGATCTCTACTACCGCATCAAGGAAGACCCAGCGCTGGACGTGCCACCGCGCGTGTTCATCTTCGGTGCCAAGGCCGCCCCAGGCTACGTTCGCGCGAAGGCCATCATTAAGTTCATCAACGCTATCGCGGACAAGGTCAATAACGATCCGGACATGGACGGTCGCCTGCAGGTCGCTTTCGTTGAGAATTACAACGTCACCCCGGCAGAGCACATCATCCCGGCCACCGACGTCTCCGAGCAGATTTCCACTGCCGGTAAGGAGGCTTCGGGTACCTCGAACATGAAATTCATGATGAACGGCGCACTGACGTTGGGCACCATGGACGGCGCAAACGTCGAAATCGTCGACGCCGCCGGCGAAGAGAACGCCTACATCTTCGGTGCGCTGGAAGAGGAACTGCCGGAGCTGCGCCGCACCTACAGCCCGCGTGGCACTTACGAAACGGTGCCGGGGCTCAAGCGCGCTGTCGATTCGCTTGTCGACGGAACTTTTTCTGACGGTGGCAGCGGAATGTTCCACGACCTGCACTTCTCGCTGCTGGAGTCCAACGGGTACGAGCCGGCCGATGTTTACTACGTCCTCGGCGACTTCGCTGACTACCGCGAGACCCGCGACCGCATGGCGGAAGACTACCGCGACGAGCTGGCATGGGCCAAGAAGTGCTTCCTGAACATCATCCGTTCGGGCCGCTTCTCCTCCGACCGCACCATCCGCGATTACGCCAATGAGGTCTGGAAGCTGGAAGAGACCAAGATTTAGGCCCCGGCTGGACCAAATCCTGGCTGGGCCAAGCCCCAGCTAGGCCTGCCCGGTTTCCAGCAACCGCTTGAACCCATCCTCGTCGAGGATGGGCAAGCCCAGCTCCTCGGCCTTTGTGGCCTTGGAACCGGCGTTTTCGCCAACCACCACGTAGTCGGTCTTCTTCGACACCGACCCTGCGGCCTTACCGCCACGGGAGATAATGGCTTCCTTCGCGCTGTCGCGAGTGAAGTCCTCCAAAGAGCCGGTGACTACCACGGTCAATCCCTCTAGCACCTGATCTGGACGATCGGCGACCTCATCGGCCATACGCACACCGGCAGCTTCCCAGCGCTCGACAACCTCGCGGTGCCAGTCCACCTCGAACCAGTCAGCCACGGAATCGCCGATGATCTCGCCAATGCCATCGATGGCCGAAATCTCCTCGCGGCTCGCAGCGCGCAGCGCCTCCATCGAGCCGAACTTCTGTGCCAAGGTCCGCGCCACTGTTGGGCCCACATGACGAATGGACAGGCTGACCAATACGCGCCACAGCTCTTTATCCTTAGCTGCCTCGATGTTGGCCAACAGTTTCTTACCATTGGCGTTCAGGGTTTTCCGCGAAGCCGTAGTGTAGACCTCAGTGCCGAGCAAATCTTCCTCGGTGAGGTCGAAGAGGCGGGACTCGTCGTCAAGCACGCCGCGATGAATCAAATCGGCAGCGCCCCTCTCCCCCAGGTTTTCGATATCAAACCCGGAGCGGGAGGCGAGGAATTCAATTCGACGACGCAGCTGACCTGGGCAGTAGCGGGTATTGGGGCAACGCCAATCGGCATCGCTGTCCTTTGCCGGAGCCAAACGAGTACCGCACTCCGGGCAGAGAGTCGGATAAATATACTTTCGCTCGCTACCATCTCGGAGATCGGCCACGGGACCGAGCACCTCTGGAATCACGTCACCGGCCTTGCGGATAGTCACACGGTCCCCGATAAGCACACCCTTTCGGTGCACTTCAGAAGGGTTGTGTAGCGTCGCCATCTCGACAGTTGACCCGGCCACGAAAACCGGCTTCATCACGGCATATGGCGTCGCACGACCAGTTCGTCCAATGGAGACTCTAATGTCCAGCAGATCAGTCGTGACCTCTTCCGGCGGATACTTGTAGGCAATCGCCCAGCGCGGCGCCCGCGAGGTCGCGCCCAGCGCGCGCTGCTCGGAAAGGGAGTCAACCTTGACCACAAGCCCGTCCATCTCGTGGATGGCATCGTGACGGTGCTCGCCCCAGTACTGCATCTGCTTGACGACGTCATCCGCGGAATGAACCTGCTTTGTATACGGCGACACGTGGAAACCCCACTCGTCCAAGGCACGATAGGCCTCGTGCTGAGACTGTGGACGCCAGCCCTCGATATGACCAATTCCATGGCAAATCATGGACAAGCGACGCTTCGCCACTTCTGCAACATCCTTCTGTCGCAGGGAACCGGCGGCGGCGTTACGGGGGTTGGCAAACGGCTTCTGGCCTGCGTCGACGCGATCAGCATTGATGCGTTCGAACTCTTCCAACGAGATAAAGACCTCACCACGCACCTCGAGCACGTCGGGAATGTTCTCGCCACTGATTTCATGCGGAATATCTTCGATAGTGCGCGCATTGGCGGTGACGTTCTCCCCCACGCGGCCGTCTCCGCGGGTGGCCGCCCGGACAAGGCGGCCCTTCTCATAGACCAGGTCGATAGACAGGCCATCGATTTTCAGCTCGGTCAGATACGTGCTGGCCGGGGTGCGGGCCAGCCAGCCGCGCAACTCCTGCTCATCGAAAACATTGTCCAAGCTGTAGAGGCGTTCGAGGTGCTCAACAGGCTCGAATACTTCCCCGTCGGCAGGCGCTTCGACCTGTGCGCCGACCTGCTGGGTGGGGCTGTCCGGCACCACCAGATCGGGCCACTGCTCCTCTAACCGCTGCAGTTGACGGAACATCTCGTCGTACTCAGCATCGGAGATAACCGGCTGCGCGGTGTAGTACAGCGCAGCGTTTTCACGAATGCGAGTTGCTAGATCTTGCCACTTCTCCCGGACGTCCGCCGGCGCCGGCTCGGAGGCGGGGGCGCTGGAAAACGAAGACAAATCGGAGGTTGACAGGTCGGAGTTCTCATCGGTCGAGGAAGTCACGTCGCTCATTCTATGTCATTGCCCGGATGCGCCGGGGGACACGGAAATTCTCTTGACCTTGTTCCTGCCCCTCAGCGAATCCGCACTCTCCGCTACAGTTGAGACATGCATAATTTCGATCCGCGACGCATGCTCGCGTTTGATCTGGAGACTACCGGCACGGATCCTCGCACCTGCAAGATTGTCACTTCCGCACTGGTCCGACTGACTGAGCAGGGCAAAGATTCCACCATCATGCTCGCTAATCCCGGTGTCGAAATTCCGCAAGCTGCGTCTGATGTGCATGGCATCACCACTGAAAAAGCTCGCGCGGAGGGGCGCCCGCACGATGAAGTGCTAGCGGATACCATTGCCGGCCTTCGAGCTGCCTGGCGCGATGGTCTGACCGTAGTGGCCTATAACGCGGCTTATGATCTGACGGTACTGCGCTCGCAGGATCCCAGTTTTACCGTTGACGGCCTCGTCGTCGACCCCTTTGTGCTGGACCACTATTTTGATCCGGAACGTCGTGAAAAACGCACATTGACTGATGTCTCCCGCCATTATCAGGTGCGCCTGGACGGGGCACATGATGCCACCGAAGATGCTCTGGCGGCTGCGCGCATCGCATGGGTGATGGCGCGCCACTACCGGGAGCTAACCGAAAAATCGGGAGAAGAGCTGATGGAGCTGCAGGCCGTCGCGTACTACCAGTACAAGAAGAACCTGCAGCAGTACCTGACCGAAAAAGGTAAGGATACGTCGGACTTCACCTTCGGGTGGCCGATGGACTGAGCAGCGGCCCCCTCACCCTCCCCGGCTCTCCCAATATCCAGAGTTTTGTGATTATCCAATGGAAATCGAATATCCAAAATTCGGCGGAATATCCAAGTTATCCAAGCCGATGTGGATTATCCATTGCTATGATTGATGCGTGACCACTCGCGGCGACAAGGCCATCTCCATCCCACGCAATCCTTTCCACCCCACATTCGGCCGATCCCCGGCCATCATCGGTGGGCGCGATGTCGAGCTGGACTCGTTTGAGCTGGCTCTGGCGGAAGGCCCCGGTAATCCCTGGCGAACCGCGCTAATTTCCGGTACCCGCGGAATCGGTAAGACGGTACTTCTCAACGAGTTTGAAGCCGCAGCAAAGCAACTGGGATGGATTGTGCTGCGTGCTCACATCGGCTCTGAAATGATTTCTGAACTCACCGATGTCACCATTCCGCGCACTTTCAGTGCCATTGACAGTGCACCGACGGGCAAGGGCCGTCACCTCACCGGCCTGTCCATCGCCGGCATTGGCGGGTTTAAGACGGAAGTCAGCACTTCTCAGCCCGAGCCCGGCAGGAATCTGCTCAGCCAACTTCAGGATCTCTCGGCTCTCCTCATGCCACAGGGATCCGGCATCTTGCTCACTCTCGACGAGGTTCAAAGTGCAGACCCCGCACAGCTCAACGAAATTGCCCATGCAATCCAGGACCTAAATCGCGACGATGCGGAGATTGCCTTTGTCGCAGCCGGGCTGCCCAGCGGTATCGAAGACTTGCTCCAGCTAGAGGGCGCAACATTCTTACGCCGTGCCGAGCGCGTGTCTCTGGGCCGATTGGACGTGGAGACCACCAAGGACATCATTCGCAGAACTGCAGAACTCGGCGAACGTGCGATGACTGAGGATGCCGTCGAGCTGGCCGCTGAACTCAGCCACGGCTACCCGTATCTCATACAGACCATTGGCTCAGTCGCTTGGGCTAAGGCCAGGTTGGCCCACTCGGACACCATTACCGCTCAGCATGTCTCGGATGCGGCAGCGGAATCAATCCGCCGCATCGGGCTGCAAGTTCATGCGCCCAGCCTGCGAAAAGTACCACCTCGCCAGATTGATTTTCTCAAAGCGATGGCGAGCCTCTCCCCCAATGGAAAGCCCGTGGCCACGAGCGCCATCGCAGAGACCATGGGACGCAAACTCTCTGGCATCTCACAGCTTCGCCATGACCTGATTTACCGCGAGCTGATTGTGTCAGCGTCGACGGGATACGTGGAATTCACACTTCCCTACTTCGCCGATTACCTCAATACGCTGGTGGAATAAGGTCGCTATTCGTCGCGAGCCAAGTCACCGGCTGCCCGACGAAGAAGCTCCGTGGCATTACGGCCTGCGCCGAGTTGCGCCTGTGCTTCTCCATTGGAGCTGGCAGCAAAGCCGCCCATCGGCGCCAGATTCAGGCTCTCAGCAATCTGTAGGCGCGAATAGCCCAGCTCATCCCAGAACAGCGCTGCTTGCTCAGCGAGTGCTCGAGCCGGTGTCGCCACCGGGACGCCCGTGTGCTCTTCTCGCTCCGTGACCGTCACTGGCACAATACCCAGCTCCAGGGACATATCGGCACCGACCACGGCAGCCGCAAAATCCAGTTGCTGCGTGGTTGTCAGTTCTTTGCGAGGTAGCCACACTCCGGCCGCACCGGAATCCGCCAAGGCCTGAACAGCCAGGCCATCGGGGCTCGACAGCGCGATGGTCACTTCGATGTCGTCGTCACGCAGCGGCCCTGTGACTTCGAGGAAGATCTCCGCGATCTCGCGGTGCCCCTGGGCGGGGAGATAACCCGCGTTGCCCATCAGCATGGACGGGGCCTTGATTTTGCCCTGTACGACTGCGCCGAGTGCGGGTTCTGCCAGAAGTACTTCGATGTCGCTGTCGAAACGCCGACGGACATCGGCGATGTGGGAAGCCAATCCCGCGGCCAGCGACTGCGCGAAGTACTTCACGGCGCCGCGGTCAACGGCGATGAGATGGCCTGCGGCATTTTCCACCGAAGTCGCCATCGTCCATGGGCCGAGAGCGGTCAGGCGAATTTTCTGCGGGGTGCGTCCCCACGCTTCCTCGCACGCGTCGATGTCTCGGTGGAGATAATCAGTGGCCAAGGCACTCGCGCGACCACGACGGTCGGCGACTTTCCAGGAGCGCGCTCCCCTGTCGACGACGAGGTCAGCCATGAGGGCGGCCGTGCGACCGACGGCATCGGCGCCGAACCCACGGGCGGGCAACGTCGGTAGCGTGAGGTGACCTTCCAGGCATTCGCCAATGACAATCTCTGCCGCCTCGTGTGGATTGCGGCCCGGCATCGGGCCAAGGCCGACAAAGGAGGTCACGACAAGTCCTCTTCACGGGCGGTCGAGACAATCGTGCCGGAGCCCAGCACGTAGTCGCCCGCAGTGTCAGTGTGGTACAAAACAGCGGCCTGGCCAGGAGCGACACCACGGAGCGGATCGCTCAGGCGCAGCCGGAAGGCGCCACCGCGTCCGGTGATGTCATCGTCAGGTCCTGCCAGCACTTCAATACGGCAGTCGATGGGGCGACCGTGCGCACGCACCTGCACCTGCAGCTTGCCGGCCTCCGAGGCAGCGAGTACTTCATCCGGGTTGGCCAGCCAGATGGCACGGTCGGCCTCGAGCACGTTGACATTCAAGTCCGCAGCCGTGCCGATTGTCACCGTGCCGGTCTCTGCATCAATGCCGGTGACATAGCGCGGCTTGCCATCCGGCATCGGCCCCGCCAGGCCAATCCCCTTGCGCTGACCAATGGTGAAACCGTAGACACCGTCGTGCTCAGCGACGGTGTCGCCAGTTTCCTTATCCACAATGGTGCCCGGGCGACGGCCAATCTTCGCGCCCAGGAACGCCTTGGTATTGCCATCCGGGATGAAGCAGATGTCGTAAGAGTCCGGCTTGTTGGCAGTGCCTAGTCCCATCCCGCGGGCTTCTTCACGAATCTCTGGCTTCTCGGTGTTTCCTACCGGGAACATCGAGCGCTGCAGCTGCTCGCGATCCAGCACGCCCAGGACATAGGACTGGTCCTTCTTCGCATCGCGGCCGCGGCGCAACAGGCCGTCGTCGCCAAGCAAAGCGTAGTGCCCCGTGACCACAGCGTCGAAGCCGAGCGCGATGCCGCGCTCTAGTAGAGCGGCGAACTTGATGCGTTCATTGCAGCGCAGGCATGGGTTCGGCGTCTCGCCGCGCTCGTAGGAGTCGTAGAAGTCATCCATGACCTCTTCCTTGAAGCGCTCGGAGAAATCCCAGACGTAGAAAGGAATGCCCAGCTCATCGCAGACGCGGCGGGCATCGCCGGAGTCCTCTAGCGAACAGCAGCCGCGGGATCCGGCGCGAACGGACTGCGGATCTTTCGACAGCGCCAAGTGCACGCCGACGACCTCGTGACCTGCGGCCAATGCACGCGCCGCAGCCACGGACGAATCCACACCACCGCTCATTGCTGCAAGAACTCGCATTGCGTTGCAACCTTTCCCCTCTAGATTTTGTGCACGTGTCACCGTACCACCACGGGGCAAAAACTAAGCCATGCCAGCACGCCGCGCCCGCTCGACCGTTTCCGGCAGCGCCGAAATGACGGCGTCGACATCCGCCTGCGTCGAGGTGTACCCCAGCGTAAAACGAATCGACGACCGCGCTTCCGGCTCCGAAACGCCCATCGCCATCAGCACGTGCGAGGGACGATTAACGCCCGCGCTACATGCCGATCCCGTAGAACAGTCAATTCCCGCCGCATCGAACAGCATGATCAAACTATCGGCCTCCGCGCCCGGGAAGCTGGCGTAGACATGCCCCGGCAAAGCGAGCTCGCTGGTGTGGATAATCGCACCGTCGATGTGCATGATTGCCCTGATGAGCTGCTGCGTCAGACCGCGGATTCGCTCATCGTCCGCCGCCATCGTGTCCACCGCCGCGCGCAGTCCTGCCGCCATGCCCGCCGCCGACGCCACGTCCTGCGTGCCCGAACGCAGTCCGCGTTCCTGCCCGCCGCCGTTGTTATGCGGGGTAAGTTTCGCTTCACGACGAACAAGCAGCGCCCCAATCCCACGGGGACCGCCGAACTTGTGCGCGGAGATGGCCATTGTAGTGGCGCCACTTGCGTGGAAATCAATGGGCAGATGTCCGGCTGCCTGCACAGCATCGATATGGAAAGGCACGCGAGCATCCTTCGCCCGCTTGGCAATCTCCTCCACCGGCTGGATGGTGCCGGTCTCATTGTTCGCCCACATGCACGTCACCAGCGCGGTGTTCTGCCGACTCATCTCCGGGAACTGCACCATGTCAACGCGACCATCAGCACCTACAGGAGCCTCAACAATCTTGGCCCAGTGTTCCTTTTCCAGATGGTGGCATGTCTTCAACACTGCATCGTGCTCGATTGGTGGAACCACAATGTCCGAGCCAGAGGCCTTGAAGTACAGGCCTGAAATCGCTAGATTGTCGGCCTCAGTTCCACCGGAAGTAAAAACTACCTCGATGGGATCGGCACTGAGCAGCTCTGCAATTTCTTCTCGGGACTCTTCCAGAACCTTTTTCGCAATGCGTGCGGTGGCGTACTGCCCCGAGGGGTTGGCCAGACCTAGGTTCTCGACCATTGCCGTGCGCGCTTCTGGGCGCAATGGTGTAGTCGCGGCATGATCCACAAAGTAACGGGTCTTCGCAGCAGACTTCATTTCACTCTTCTCGTCCGGAGCGGCAACGATGTGGTCATTAAGCATGCAGGCAGTATAACGCTGCGTGCGCCTTATGCTCACTATCCGCCATAGTTAAACCTCACTGTCTGCACGAACAGATGAGTAGGACCAAAAAATGCTCGGGGCGGGAACAGACAGGAAATCTGTGCCCACCCCGAGCGGGTAGTTGCTAGCCGAGTTGACTCTCGGCCAGCAGCCTTACGCAACTAGCAGCCTTAAGGCAAGTGCGTATTACTTCAGGTTCTCGATAGCCTGCGGGACAACGTCGAACAGGTCACCGACGACACCGAAGTCAGCAATCTCGAACAGCGGAGCCTCTTCGTCCTTGTTGACCACAACGATGGTCTTGGAGGTCTGCATACCTGCCTTGTGCTGGATAGCACCGGAAATACCCAGAGCAACGTAGAGGTCCGGGGAAACGGTCTTACCGGTCTGGCCAACCTGGAACTGACCCGGGTAGTAGCCAGCGTCAACAGCAGCACGGGAAGCACCAACAGCTGCGCCGAGAACGTCTGCCAGCGGCTCAACAACGTTCTTGAAGCCATCCTCGGATGCGACACCGCGGCCACCGGAAACAACCAGCTTAGCCTCGGTCAGCTCCGGACGGTCGCCGCCCTCAGCCGGTGCGAAGGAAACGATCTCGACAGCGTTGTTGCCGATCTCTGGGAATGCAATCTCGGTAACGTCAGCGGAACCGGACTTCTCCTCCGGGTCAACGGAGCCCGGACGCAGAGCGTAGACCGGGGATGCGCCGTAGCCGACACCGTCGACGATGTACTCGCCACCGAAGATGGAGTACTTAACGGAAGCGTCATCGTTGATAGCAACAACGTCGGACAGCAGACCGGAACCGGTCAGCGCAGCGACGCGGCCAGCGATTTCCTTGCCGGTTGCGGAAGCGGAAACCAGCACCGGAACCTCACGCTCGGAGGCCAGGCCGACGAGAACGTCAACCTCAGGGGTGATCAGGTACTTGTCGGCATCGTCGGACTCAGCAGCGAGAATCTCGCCAGCGCCGTAGGAGGCCAGGGTGTCTGCGAAGCCAGCAGCGGTACCCGGGGTACCCACGACAACTGCGGCCGGGGTGCCGAATGCGGAAGCAGCGGTCAGCAGTTCAGCGGTGGTGTTCTTCAGCTCGCCATTTGCGTGCTCGACGAGAACGAGGACGTCGGTCATAGTGATCTTTCTCCTACTTGTATCTCTATTTGTCTTCTATTCGCGTCAAGCGCCTTAGATGAACTTCTGGGCCTTGAGGTACTCGGCCAGCTTGGCGCCGCCGTCTCCCTCATCGTTAATGCGCTCACCAGCGGTCTTAGCCGGCTTCGGAGTGGAGCCAGTGACACCGGTAGCAGCGTTTTCGAGACCAACCTGCTCTGCCTCAGCAGCAACATCGTCCAGAGTCAGCTCGGTGACCGGCTTCTTCTTAGCGGCCATGATGCCCTTGAAGGATGCGAAGCGCGGGCTATTAGCCTTCTCAGTGACGGAAACGACTGCCGGCAGGGATGCCTTGAGCTGGTAGATGCCGTCTTCGACCTCGCGCTCACCGGTGATGGAGTCACCGTCGATAGCGACGGAACGCAGGTGAGTCAGAACCGGAAGGTCGCGGTAGACACCGAGGATAGCCGGGACGGAAGCGGTGCCACCGTCGGTGGAGGCGTTACCGGTGACGATGAGGTCAACATCTTCGAGGGTGTCAATGACGTTGGACAGAGCCCATGCGGTCTGAACAGCGTCGGAACCTTCAAGTGCGTCGTCCGAAAGAATGACGGCGTCGTCTGCACCCATGGACAGAGCCTTGCGCAGTGCCTCGATGGCACGATCCGGGCCAACAGTTGCGACGGTAACGTTTCCGCCGTGCTCTTCCTTCAGCTGCAGGGCAGCCTCAACAGCGTTCTCATTAATTTCGTCGAGAACTGCGTCTGCAGACTCACGATCGAGGACAAACTTGTCATCGGTGAGCTTACGCTCGGACCAGGTGTCCGGAACCTGCTTGACCAGAACCACGATGTTCGGCATTTTTCTGTCGTCCTTACTGGTTGATTACTGGTGAACGTTTATCTGACCTTACTTCGCAAGCCGCCTCACAATAAAGTGAACCAGGCCACGCTCTAGGTCGTCTGTGTTGAAGATAACAGAACCTATCGCCAATGCGAAGGTGATCCAGATAACAATGTCGTTATTTTTTTAATTTTTTTTCTACACCACGAGCACAGCCCGCCCGCCAACATGCTATTTCCGCATGTCAGACGTTAATAGTACGCAATCAACTGCAGCTATCTCCGCAGTATTCGCCGACAGCAAACACCGATCCCCAACGGGCTACCCCCACCAGTTTTCCGTCGTAAAGCGGTCCTTAACCGATCTCCCGGGGCTGACAGATAAACGCCGTCGCGCTCCGTCCGATGCGCGTGACAACCACCGCCAATGCCCTGGAGCCCTTAAGTTTCCACTGCTTGCGCAACGCGTCGGGGTTGGCGTCTACCCCGCGCACGAGAATCTCCACCGATCCGCAATCCAACGCTGCCAGTGCCTTGCGAACCTGCTTCAACCCCACTTGCTCAATAACTTCGAACCCGGCAATCCCCTGCGGCAAAACATCGCCACTGACGTGCGCAATCCGCTCATCGAGCTGCCAGAGCCCATGCGCCGCCGCAAAATGCCGCACCAGCCCGGCGCGCACAATCGCCCCATCCGGATCAATGATGTACCGGCCGGCAGCGCGCACATCGACGTCGTCAGGCATGGTGTCGTCGTAGGTCTGCACGTCCACCGCCGACAACTCTAACGGCCTGTGCTTATCGACGGTCTGGATAACCATCGCCGATCGCGTTACGGATTGCCCATCGGTAACTCCGGCCAGCCCCGGCGTATATAGACACGCCTCCTTGACCGCACCGTCCACCGAAGTGACAGCCACTTCCCCGCTCCACTCGCTGAAGTCGAGGCCCGGCGCACATTTGATAGCTAGTTCTTTGTCGGGCCAGGCGGCTATGAGCGCCGGCAGCGACGGGAGCAAGTCCTCCGGGTTGGTGATCCTGCGGCCCCCGGAGCGGCGTGCAGGGTCAGCGACAATGACGGGTGCGTCAAAGGCCGGTTGCAAAGCATCGGCCTGCGCGAAAATGTTCTTGCCGACGTTATGCCGCGCCATGGCCAGCCGTGCAAGGTCGAGATCAGACCCGACAACGGTCAGGCCCAGGTGGTCAATTGCTGCCACTTCAGTACCGATGGAGCAGGTCACATCGGCCACTGCTTCGACACCGAGATGCGCAAGCCTACGGGCGCGAGCCATCGCGACGACAAAGGGCGTGGCCTGTTGCGCTGCTTCGGAAGAGAAGATCCAGTCCCCTGGCAGTTTGCTGACCGCCGAACGCCGAGCTGCCGCGACCTCAATGACCGCGCGACCAAACTCGCCACAGTGTTGGCGTAGATGCGCGGAGTCTGCAATCAGAGACTTTTTAGTGAGCGCGAGCTGGTCGGCCTCATCTAGCCACTTCGGGTGAGCAGCAACAGCGGCCACCTCTGCAGCGGACAGGGACACTCGTTATCTCCTTCCAACTAGGGATCAGCCGGTTAACGGGGGTTGAGTAGTCGGCTAACGGTTCATACCTTTGCGCAAATGCCCCATGTGGGTGGCAACGGCAAAGTACTCATCCATAAAAGGTTCCCCGAGGAAGTCACTACTGGTGCGTCGCACCGGAGTGTTTCTGGCCGCCTCGAGAGCCTCCGCCACAGTACTGACACCGTCCAAGCGAGTCAGTTGCGCCCAGGTCGGAGGCATGAGGCCAAGTAGCCCACGGCGCCATCCATCCAAAATCGTAGTCGGGCGGAACCAGCCTGAAGATGATGCCTCAGAGGTGTCACCGTCGGCCCTTTGACCGTCGGGAAGCGCGGCGAGGAAGAAATAGGTGTCGTAGCGAATGGGGTTGGATTCGGGTGTCACCCAGTTAGCCCAAGGACTGACGAGTTCGGCATCGAGCGCCAGATTTTCATTGCTAAGGAAATCCGTCAACGACAACTCGTGGGCTTCCAACTGTCGTCGCTGACGGTGGAAGCGGTGGCCATCTGCGACAATCTCACCGCCAGCATCGCGAACCAGCAGAGTGCCTGTTTCCTCAAAGGTCTCACGCACGGCCGCGCAGGTGAGCGCGTGCGCCCGCGCGCGACCGACGTTAAAAGCCTGCGCGATCCGCGACTCGGGGTCGGCTTCCGACGGTCCGGTCACGGCCATGACCTCATTCGCGACAGCTGGGAAATCACGCCGGTCTACTCCACCGCCAGGAAACACGGTCATGTTGGCCGCAAAGCGCATTGAGGATACGCGTTCTTGAACGTAGACCTCGAGCCCGCAGTGGGTGTCGCGGAGCAGCAACACGGTCGCTGCCAGTTTCGGCGACGCGGGCGTATTCGGGGTTTCAGGTGTCGGAACCGCCATGAGCGTCTACTTCTTCCGGTGCTTTCCAGCAGGCCGTGCCCGGCGCGCAAAGTAGCGATCATCGATGCGATCGACGACGATTTCCTGGTGGAAAGCCCTGGTCAGGTTCTCGCTGGTCAGGACGTCGTCAATAAGCCCCTGTGCGATGACATTGCCTTCGTCGAGGAGCATCGCATGGGTGAAGCCGTACGGAATTTCTTCCGGGTGGTGCGTAATCATCACCATCGCCGGCGCATCCGGGTCGAGTGCGAGTTCGCCTAAGTAACCGACCAGGTCCTCGCGACCGCCCAGGTCGAGCCCGGCTCCCGGCTCGTCGAGAAGCAGCAATTCGGGGTTGACCATCATGGCTCGTGCGATGAGTACGCGCTTGCGCTCTCCCTCGCTGAGAGTGCCCCAGGTGCGGTCTGCAAGATGCTCAGCGCCCATGCGCTCGAGAATCTCGGAGAGCTGTTCGAAATCCATCTCTTCATAGGTCTCACGCCAGCGCCCCAGGACGGAGTAACTGGCGGAAATAACAAGGTCCGCGACCTTTTCGTCATTGGGAATGCGGTGAGCAATCGACGATGATGTCAAACCAATCATGGTGCGCAAATCACGCATGTCGGTGCGCCCAATCTGCTCGCCCATCACATGGGCCACCCCTGAAGACGGGAATTCCTCCGCTGCAGCAATGCGCATCAAAGAAGTTTTGCCTGCACCGTTCGGCCCCATGATGACCCAGCGCTCGTCAAGTTCTACTTGCCAATCGACCGGCCCGACCAGCGTACGGCCACCACGGATGAGGTTTACGTCGCGAAAGTCGAGTAGCAAATCTTCGTTAAAGTCTTCTTCCAATTCAGCCACACATCCATGGTGCCCTAACTTTGCCCAAATGTGCGCTTGGACATTCTCATCTATCCTCGGTAGAGAGCAAATCGAGTTCACTCGAGATGGTTTTGCTTCGATTTTCACCTAGCTCGCCGACAATTAGGAGAACGTCTTTTATGACTGGTCGAATCGGTATTGATGACATCCGTCCTCAAATCAACGGTGGTGCAACTCCATCGAAGGCCGTAGTGGGTGAAGTCGTCCCAACCTTTGCCGTCATTTGGCGAGAAGGCCATGACGCGATGAACGCCACGCTCAACGTCAAGGGACCGAAGGAATCAGCTTTTGCTTCCCGCTCACAGCGCATTCCAATGCACTTTTCTGACCATGATCCAAATCAGGTCAACGCCACCTTCGTCCCAGACGTTCCCGGGCTGTGGACCATTCGCATTGATGCCTGGTCCGACCCGATGGCAACGTGGCGCAACGCTATCACCAAGAAGTTCGAGGCGGGTCAGAGCGAAGCTGAACTCGCTAATGATCTAGAAATTGGCGCCGCTCTCTTCGACCGCGCCGCCGCTGGTGCCGCTGCTATCCACCGCAACCACCTACGCTCCATCGCCGCAGGTCTGCGCGGCGACGGCGATCTTCGCGCCCGCATTGCAGCCGCGCTTTCCGACGAAACCCGCGCCATTTTGCAGGCGCACCCGGTGCGCGACCTTTTGACCCGCGGAAAGACCCGCAAGATCAAGGTTGACCGCCGCGAAGCCCTGTACTCCTCTTGGTATGAGTTCTTCCCCCGTTCCAACGGTGGTTACGGCGAAAATGGCGAGCTGCTGCACGGCACATTCAAGACTGCGGTTGCACAGCTTGATCGCGCTCAGCGCATGGGCTTCGACACGGTCTATCTGCCCCCGATTCACCCAATCGGTGAAATCAATCGCAAGGGTCGCAACAACACCCTGACCCCGGAACCGGGCGATGTCGGATCTCCGTGGGCTATCGGCTCCGCAGAAGGTGGCCACGACGCCATCCACCCGAGCCTCGGTGACGAAAAGGACTTCAAGGAATTCATCAAGGCTGCTAAGGAGCGCGACCTCGAGGTCGCTATCGACCTAGCGCTCCAGTGTGCACCGGACCACCCCTGGGCTAAGGCTCACCCGGAGTGGTTCACCGTGCTGCCGGACGGCACCATTGCCTACGCCGAGAATCCGCCGAAGAAGTACCAGGACATCTACCCGCTGAATTTCGACAACGATGCCAAGGGCCTGTACGCAGAGGTTCTGCGTGTAGTGAAGTTTTGGGTCAAGCGTGGAGTCAAGGTCTTCCGCGTGGATAACCCCCACACCAAGCCGGGCAACTTCTGGGAATGGCTGATTGAAACCGTTCACGAAACCAACCCGGAGGTCATCTTCCTCGCCGAGGCCTTCACCGCCCCGGCCCGCCTCTACGGCCTGGCCAAGGCTGGCTTCACTCAGTCCTACATCTACTTCCCGTGGAAGACTACGAAGGAAGAGCTGACCGAATTCGGCGAGGAGATTACCCGCCATGCGGACATCGCTCGCCCATCCCTATGGGTCAATACCCCCGATATTCTGCATGACTTCCTGGTCAAGGGCGGCCGTGGCGCCTTCGCCATCCGCGCCGCGCTGGCTTCAACCCTGTCTCCGCTGTGGGGCATGTACTCCGGCTTCGAGCTGTTTGAAAACGTTCCGGTCAAGGAGGGCTCCGAGGAGTACCTCGACAGCGAGAAGTACCAGCTCCGCAGCCGCGATTACGACCAGGCACTGGCCACCGGCAACTCGCTGGAGCCGTTCATTGCCACGCTGAACAAGATTCGTCGGGAGCACCCTGCTCTGCAGCAGCTGCGCAACTTGCACTTCCACGACATCGACAATGACAACCTGCTGGCTTACTCGAAGCTCGATCCGGTCACCGGCGATGCCATCCTCGTTGTTCTCAACCTCGATCCGTGGAATGCCCAGGAAGCTACCGTGCACCTCGACATGGATTGCATCGGGCTCCGCAACCACGACCGCATGGATGTCACTGACCTGATTACCGGCAACCAGTTCAACTGGGGCAAGGACAACTACGTCCGCCTGGCACCGTGGGAAAACGTTGCGCACATCATCAAGCTGCCGGAAATCGATGTCAAGCTCCGCCACAAGTTGGCTTGGCGCGACGTCCCCGACTACGAGGGCTAGAACGCTTGCTGGGAACTTTCGGGGTTAGTGGGCCGCTGACCTGACCACTGTCGCAACGATTCGTCGTTAGGCTGGCGGGTGAGTTAGCAGCCCACTGTCCCCTACCTCCCTCTATTTCTTTAAAACTTAACTCAACAACTTCACATTCACCTACCTAGAAACGCTTCGGAAGGACCTTCCATGGGAGCCCACACAGATCCCCGCCTCGCAATTGATTCCGGCGATATGGATCGCCTGCGCTACTGCACCCATCACGATCCGCACAGCATCTACGGCGCACACGTCGTGGACGGTGACACGGTTATTCGCACGAGGGTCTTCGGCGCTCAGGCAGTTACTGTCGTCAGCACGCGCGGCGAGTTTGAAGCGGAGAACCTGGGCGACGGTTTCTTCACCGCCCTCGTCCCCGGCGGCGATGACTTCGACTACCGTCTGCGCATTACGTGGGACTCCGGCGAGACCGTAGAGCGTGCCGACGGCTACCGTTTCCTCCCCACTATCGGCGCTGGTGACCTACACCTAATCGGCGAGGGACGTCATGAGGAACTGTGGAAGGTTCTCGGTGCTCACCTTCGCAGTTACGACACAGAGCTGGGTACGGTCGAAGGCACCTCGTTTACGGTCTGGGCTCCGAACGCACGCGGCGTCGCCGTGGTCGGTGACTTCTGTATGTGGAACGGCGCGCAGTACCCAATGCGCTCTATGGGTGGCGCAGGTATCTGGGAGCTGTTCATCCCGGGTGTGGGTGAGGGCGAAGTCTACAAGTTCGCCATCACGACACCGGAGGGACAGCGTCGCGATAAGGCCGACCCGATGGCGCGTGCTGCTGAGCTCCCACCGGCTACCGGGTCGATTGTTGCGACCTCCGACTACGCCTGGAGCGACCAAGCGTGGATGGAAAAGCGCGCCAACACAGACTGGACCGAAGAGCCCATCTCTATCTACGAGGTCCACTTGGGTTCCTGGAAGCAGGGCCTGAGCTACGAGGTTATGGCGGAGAAGCTGGTGCGTTACGTGGTCGACATGGGCTACACCCATGTGGAGTTCATGCCAGTATGTGAGCACCCGTTCACCGGTTCCTGGGGTTATCAGGTTTCCGGCTACTACGCTCCGACCAGCCGCTTCGGCACCCCAGATCAGTTCCGCGGTCTAGTTGATGCCTTCCACGCCGCTGGCATCGGTGTCATCATGGACTGGGTTCCGGGGCACTTCCCGAAGGACGAGTTCGCACTTGCCCGCTTCGATGGCACGGCTTGCTACGAGCACCCGGACTGGCGCCGCGGCGAGCAGCGCGACTGGGGCACCTACGTTTTCGACTTCGGCCGCAACGAGGTACGCAACTTCCTCTACGCCAACGCACTGTACTGGGCAGAAGAGTTCCACATCGACGGTCTGCGCGTCGACGCAGTGGCTTCCATGCTGTACCTGGACTACTCCCGCAATGAAGGCGAGTGGCTGCCGAACCAGTACGGTGGCCGTGAAAACCTCGATGCTGTTCAGTTCCTGCAGGAATTCAACGCCACGGTACACAAGCACAACCCGGGCTTCCTCACCGTGGCCGAAGAATCTACTTCTTGGCCGGGTGTGACCGCACCTACCGAGCACGGTGGCTTGGGCTTCTCTATGAAGTGGAACATGGGCTGGATGAATGACACGCTGGAGTACTTCAGCAAGGAGCCGATTTACCGCTCCTACCACCACCATGAGCTCACCTTCGCTATGGTCTACGCCTACTCGGAAGAGTTCATTCTGCCGATTAGCCACGACGAGGTCGTGCACGGCAAGGGCTCGCTGTGGGAGCGCATGCCGGGCGGCGATTGGGATAAGGCCGCAGGCCTACGTACTTTCCTGACCTTCATGTGGGCGCACCCGGGCAAGCAGCTTCTATTCCAGGGTCAGGATCTTGGCCAGAACCACGAGTGGAACCACGATGAGTCCGTGGCTTGGGACAACCTCGAAGGTTGGAGCGGCGAATTCCACCGCGGCATTCAGCTGCTGGTTAAGGACATCAACGCCATCTACAAGGAAAACCCAGCGTTCTACACCCAGGATGACCGCCCAGAGGGCTTCCAGTGGATTAACGCGGATGATTCCACAAACAATGTTGTGTCCTTTGTCCGTTACGGCACCGATGACTCGGTCGTCGCCTGCGTCTATAACCTGTCGGGAACCACGCAGGAAATCTACAAGATTGGCGTACCGCGCGGTGGCCAATGGACGGAGATTCTGAACACAAACGCATCGCGTTACGAGGGCTCCGGCTACGGTGAAAACGGTACTGTGACCGCGGTCGAGCACGGTTGGAACGGCCAGGCTCACTCGATTGATTTGGTGCTGCCGGCCAACACCGCCGTTTGGCTGAAGTGGCAGGGCTAGTCCCGAATCCAGCCAAACAAAAGACAATCACATAGGAATTGCCCGTGCTGCACGGTTTTCAGTGATCTGAGTTTCAGCCTGAAAACCTGACTCACGGGCAATTTTGTTTTGGGGAGCGTATCCAGGTCCTATCCACGGAACGGATTGAACCAGTCAGGTTCCAAAGATTCGTTGTAATTCGCAGAATCTGAATCATCGATGTACCCGGATCCATCCATGCTGTCGGTTCCGATACGATCAGGAATGCCGTCGCCATCCTCATCCGCGCTCCACGTCGCAGCCTGCTTAGCAGTCAGTGGCTTGCCATCCTTACCAAGGCGATTGTAATCCGGCAGAAGCTGGGCTATTTGGGAACCCAGCTGGCCGAGCAGGCCGTCGGTAAGCTCATTGAGCGGCACCTCATCAAAGCGCGTCGTAATGGCGTAAGCGATGGGGCCGGCTGCGGTGTACAAAATACCGTGGTCATTAACGCCCTCGGCAGTGTCACCGGTCTTCTGGACTGCGGAGCCGACGTACATCACAAACTTCTGCGAACCACCGTAAGTGAGGTAGGTCAATGCAGTTTGTGCCGTGTCCTTGGTAATGAAGTTGTGCTTTGAGGTGCCATCGGCCACTTCCTGGAGACGTGCCATGAACAGCGCAGCTTGAGAGGGAGTAAACCAGGACCGATCACCGCTGGGATTGGGGATGTTGAACTTGTTGCCCAGGTGGTAGCGCTTGTCATCAACACCGGCTTCCTTGATGGTTTTGTTGACCTCGTCGAAACCACCGACAGCGTCAATCAACCCATTCGCCGCGGTGTTGTCCGAATACCGCATCACGTACTGCAACAGCCCGTCGAGCGTGTATTGGCCAGGGCCAATCACGCTTCCGCCAACACCATTGTCCCAATCGACCGTCACCGTCTTGTCTAGGTCATCGCCGAATTTCTTCAGCGCAGTAACCACTAACGGAGCCTTGATGGTCGATGCGGAGTACTCCTTCGTATCCTCGCCTACCGACGCCGTGAGCCCTTTGTATGGACCGTCAATGACACGCAAATAGACACCTAAATCAATGCCATAGTTGTCGGAGAAACTCTTAGCCGCAGTATCGAGGACGTCCTGTGCATCAGACCAGGTGACTTCCTCGGAAGCATCCCAACCGTTATCTGGAGCATTAGGTTTTGTGGTAGCAGTGGTGGCCTTGGACCCGGTGGTGCTTGGGACATCGATGGTGCACCCCGCCAACAGAGTCGAGGCCGAAAGCGCAACAATGACCGAGGCGGAAGTAGCGCGAAGGGCTTTGGGGCGAAGTCGCATGCAAAACTCCTGGCTGCAGAAAACTGAAGACCAAAGGCACCTAGCGCAGTATGAACTGTCTGAGGTGAACAGGTGGATGAGATGCAGTGGTAACTGCTGTAAACCACTGAGAACTGTTGGAAGATTACCACCTTCCGAAAAATCTCGTTGCACTGGGGCGCAGCTTTTGTGCAACAATGGATTAAATATAGACATGATTAAAAGAATCAATGTCCAACGGTGCACCCAGGCAGTTGAGCTGCACATTTGATGCTTAATGCTTCAACGATGCCTCGTCCGAGACCGCTGCTAGAAATAGCGCACGGCACCGAAAATCGGAGGAAGTGAATCGCAATGAAGGAAAAGGTACATCGCTTGATGGACCGCATGCAGATTCGCCATGCCCATATGCGCAACACCTGGTATGGGCCGGTACTCTCCCCGGTTCTTCTCGTCGCAGGCTTCGTATTGCTCATTGTTGGCATTATCATTTTGCCAACTCCTGCTCCCGGATGGCTCTGCATCTTTGTTGCACTGGGAATTCTCTCGTTGGTGCATCCGCCGACACGTCGCCTGAACATCTGGTTGGCAGCAAAATTGGACGCCTTTTACGCCTGGTATGCGGAGCGTCATGTGGCAATGAAAGCAACACTTTTCCTGTTGCTAATGGCGTTTATGGCCGCTGTAATGGGCAGCGTCTACTACTTCATGGCTCCGGATGACTGGCCATACACCGACGCTTCAAGCTAGGAGCCTGAGCGCTTTCCAGGCTCCTAGTACAGTGCCCCTAGTCCAGTACTCCTAGTACAGTGCGCTAGCCATCCTCCGGCGTGCATCCAATGCCACTGGATCTGCGGTATCGAATAGCACAAGCAGCTCTAGTAGACGCGACTTGATGGCCTCACGGTCATCGCCAAACACCTGCGGGAGCAACTTCAACAAACGATCGAGCGCCTTCGCTGGATCGTCGACAAGCATCGTGACATCCGCGGCATCGAGGGCGAGCGCGACGTCCTTCGGCGCAGCGTCGGCCTTTGCAATTGGATCTGCGCTGCGATCGATTTTGGCAGCGCGGGCGAAGAAGGACACATTCGCGTGAGCGCGCTTCAGCCCCTGATTTGCGGGCTCGGACTGCAGCATAGCGTCATACAGCTCCAACGCTCCGTCGAAATCGCCCTCCTCGAGCAACTCTTCAGCCTGCTCCAAACGCGGGTCATCGGTGGGTACGGGATTGCCGAAGAAGTCAGTCGGCTCCGGAGCCTCCGGCCCGCTGCCCTCCCCAGCCATACGAGTTCCCGCCGGCAACCCCTTGAGACGACCCCGAGTGGCCTTCATAACCTGCGCCAGCCACTGCTCCAGCCAATCCCTGGTTTTCTCGCCGACAAACATGCCAATGGGACTGCCCATAGCCACAGCCGTGACTGTCGGCACTGCCTGCACACCGAATGCCTGGGCCAGCTGCGGATGCTCCTCAGCATCTGCCCACGCCAGGATCCAGTTCAAATTAGCCTCACGGGCCATGCCTTCTAGCTCAGCCCGAAGACGCAACGAATCAGCTGCTCCAGCCATGCCGATCAAGACAATAACCGGGACCTGCTCCGAGCGCAGAACGACTTCTGCCTCAAGGGTCTGCGGGACAATCTCAACTACAGGAGGAAGCCCATTTCCCTGATCACTGGTTGCCCGCTCGATCTCCTCTCGGCGCTTACGTTCGGCTTCGGCGCGCTGGTGGAGCTGCTCCAAATCAACCGTGCCGGGTGGTGGCGGCGGAGTCGAGCACTCGCGGTGACCGTGTGCTCCATGCGAGTGACCATGAGAATGGCCATGTGCGTGACCATGTCCAGCTGGCATCGTCAAAGGGGTTCCTCTCCAGTGTCGTCGTAAAGCCTATGTAAAGACCTATGTAGAGCCTACGTGTCCAATCCGAACAAGAGACTAGTCGGTGGCTTTCAGCGCATCCTCGACCGCATCCACTTTCGCACGCAGCTGCCCGGTATATCCGTTGCGAATGTCCGCTTTGATGACCAGAGAAGTACGCGGACTGACACGGCTGACTGCTTCCGTAGCTCGCTTAATGACATCCATCACCTCATCCCATTCGCCTTCAACTAGGGTGAACATGGCATTGGTCTCGTTGGGCAGGCCGGATTCGCGCACAACACGCACGGCTTCAGCAACCGCCTCCGCCATTCCCTGCTCGGGATCGGAGAAAGTGGGGGCAACAGAAAATGCGACAATCATGCCGCCGATAATAGCGAGTACCCTGGAAACTATGAGTGAGACACAGATTCCCGTTCCCCATAAGTACGTAGTCGCTGTCGATCACGTCGGCGTCGCAGTCCCGGATTTTGATGCCGCTATTGAGTGGTACCGCGCAAACCTTGGTTTCATCAACTACCACGATGAAGTCAATGAAGAGCAGGGCGTCCACGAGGCCATGGTCGGCCCGGCCGACAAGGTTGAAGGTGGCACTCTGGTTCAGATTCTCGCGCCACTGAACGACCAGTCCACGATTGCAAAGTACCTGGACAAGAAGGGTCCAGGAATCCAGCAGTACGCAGTTCGCGTCACTGATCTGGAGGCGCTGATGGCGCACCTGAAGGAGCAGGGCACCCGGGTGCTGTACCCGGAGCCGAAGATCGGTACCGCAGGTTCGCGCATCAACTTCATCCACCCGAAGGATGCCGGTGGCGTCCTGCTGGAGCTCGTTGAGCCGGCTAAGTAGATCTATCCCCAGCGGCGCGTGATAGTGCGGTGAGCTCTGTTGCGCCAGCAGTTAGTGTGCCAATGACGCCGGTCATCGGCGCCTGCACCATAATCCTGCGGCCAAGCTACGATGTGCGAGGTCCCGGGCATGATTTCCTGGTCGCACCCTGGACAGCGATAAACCTTTTTCGACTGTCCAGCGCTGATGTTACGCACCGCAAAGTCCACGTCCTGCCAACCGGCAGGCCCAGATTCAGTGCGGGTGTTTTGGAAAGAACTGCCAAATGCGGGCAGGCTGCCGCGATTCTGGCCGTGGTTATTACGCCCGCCGCGTTGGTTGCCTCGTTGATTACCGCGCCGCTTGTGGTTTCGCCTAGGCATGGCTAGAACAACCGCAATTCATTGGACTCCAGGCCACGCAGGGCGTCGTAATCCACGGTCACACAGCGAATCCCACGATCCTCTGCCAGAGTCTTGGCCTGTGGCTTAATCTCCTGGGCAGCAAAAATCCCTTCCACCGGTGCCAGCAGCTCATCGCGGTTCAGCATCTCCAAGTAACGGGTTAGCTGCTCAACACCATCGATACCGCCCCGACGCTTAACCTCGACTGCAACGGTGGCGCCGTTTTCATCGCGGCCAAGCAGATCCACCGGTCCGATCGGGGTTGGGTATTCGCGCCTAATCAGGGTGTAGCCCTCGCCAAACGTTGTGAACTGATCTGCAAGGAGTTCCTGTAGATGCGCTTCTACCCCGTCCTTCTCCAGGCCAGGGTCCTCTCCCAGTTCGTACGTGCTATCAGCCAGCACCTTGCCGATAGTGATACGAAGTTGCTCGCCCTTCTTATTCTCAACGACCCAGAGCTTTTCACCAGTGTCTTCCCCCGACTCGTCGAGAATATCCTTCTCCGTCAGCGTGCACGGCGGTGTCATCCAGTTTAGAGGCTTATATGCACGGTCGTCGGCATGCACAGAAACAGAACCGTCAGCTTTCACCAACAGCAAGCGCGGGGCATGAGGCAGATGGGCATTCAAGCGACCGACATAGTCAACGGTGCATTCAGCAATCACAAGGCGCATTCCCCTACCCTAACGTGACTGCCGCGCGGGAGAAAACAATACCCACTAGAGCCTTAGCAATAGCCTGTCGTCCGAGGCTAATACTGACTTCCTCGGCCGCGGTTATAAGCCGAACGGAAACGGCGCTCAATGTCTGTAGGAAACTCACGAGTCTGGCGTGACGACGGCTTCGACTCCACCCACGCCACCAGCGCAGTATCCGAGGACGAGTCCACGGCAAACTCCCATTCGGTATTTTTCCCCGTTTTAATCCTGACTACCCGAAGCCCGGGCGCGAAAAAACCCGCCTCGATGTCAGTCGGATCTCGGCGATCCACAATAGTGACATCGTGACGGGCAAATTCGGCATCACAGCCAGGACGCAGCGAACGTAGCTTGTACATCTTCAACGTCGACTCGGAATAAACAATGACACCATGGCGCCAATGACTGCCATCACCTGCAGGAAGGCGACGAGCAATAACAGGAGTACCTTTTGCATGCAGGCTGGCGAAACGCCACAGGGCAAGGACCCCGCCGACGATCAACATCGCACCGATAATCATGAACATGATTGACATCATGGTTACGCTTGAAAACACTATCTGCCAGCCTCGCATCCGGGTGAATAGACGACGAACCTTGGTTCAAAAGCGCATTAGAGGCTTTTTACAAACCCTACCCGATTGTTGCACTGACATGAAAAATAACTAAGAAAAACGGGGCGGGAAGCTGGCAAGATTTCTCTTGCGAGCTCCCCGCCCCGTTTAAAGAAGCAGGAAGAATACGGTCGTGCGACCGGATGTTCAGGCGAACAGACTAGTTGGTGGAAGCGCGACGAGCCGCGCGGACCTCCGACTCAGCCTGAGCCTTTACTGCAGGGTCATCCGAAGTCAGGTTGGACTCGGCCTCGGAGAGGTTAACCTCGTCAGCCCAGACTGCCTTATCCGCGAGGATCGAAACCTTCGAGGTAGACACGGAAATGAACCCACCCTGTACCGAAGCGACAAGAACCTTGCCGTCTGCGGTCTTGATGGTCACCGTACCGTTGTTGACCAGCTGGCCAAGCAACGGCTGGTGTCCGGGCAGCACGCCGATCTCACCCTCGGTGGTCTGGGCAGAGACCAAAGTGGCCTTGCCCTTCCAGAGCGGTCGCTCAACGGCAACCAGTTCAGCGGTGATTTCAGCCATGAGGATGCCCCTTACTTCTTCTGCATTTCAGCGTACTTCTTCTCGACATCGTCGAGGCCACCCAGGCCGTCGAAGGCCATCTCCGGGTAGTTGTCGAAGTCGCCCTTGCAGATGCGGTCGAAGGCAACGATGGTGTCCTTCAGCGGGACGTACGAACCAGGCAGACCCGTGAACTTCTCAGCAACGAAGAAGTTCTGACCCAAGAATCGCTGGATACGACGTGCACGCTGCACGGTCACCTTGTCCTCCTCGGACAGCTCGTCCATACCGAGGATGGCGATGATGTCCTGGAGTTCCTTGTTCTTCTGCAGGATGTTAATAACCTGCTGAGCAACTCGGTAGTGCTCCTCACCGACGATCGACGGCTCGAGGATACGAGAAGTCGAGGTCAGCGGGTTCACTGCCGGGTAAATACCCTTCGATGCGATCGAGCGGTCGAGCTCGGTGGTTGCATCGAGGTGGGCGAAGGTCGTTGCCGGAGCCGGGTCGGTGTAGTCATCGGCAGGCACGTAGACGGCCTGCAGAGAGGTAATCGAACGGCCCTTGGTGGACGTAATGCGCTCCTGCAAAACACCCATCTCGTCAGCCAGGGTCGGCTGGTAACCCACGGCGGAAGGCATACGACCCAGCAGGGTCGAAACCTCAGAACCGGCCTGGGTGAAACGGAAGATGTTGTCAATGAAGAGCAGCACGTCCTGGTGCTGAACATCGCGGAAGTACTCTGCCATGGTCAGACCCGACAGCGCGACACGCATACGGACTCCCGGCGGCTCGTCCATCTGGCCGAAGACGAGGGCGGTGTCCTGGAAAACGCCCATCTCTTCCATTTCCAGGAAGAGGTCGGTGCCCTCACGGGTACGCTCACCAACACCGGCGAAGACCGAAGTACCGGAGAACTCGCGTGCAATACGAGTAATCATCTCCTGGATCAGAACGGTCTTACCGACACCGGCACCACCGAACAGACCAATCTTGCCGCCCTTAACGTACGGGGTCAGCAGGTCGATGACCTTAATACCGGTTTCCAGAATCTCGGTCTTGCCCTCGAGCTGGTCGAAGGCCGGCGGCTCACGGTGGATGCCCCACTGCTCACCATCGCGACCCAGGCCCGGCTCATCCAGGCAGTCGCCCATTGCGTTAAAGACGTGACCCTTGACGACGTCACCAACCGGAACCGAAATCGGCTTTCCGGTGTCCTTGACCTCTGCACCGCGGACCAGGCCGTCGGTCGGAGCCATAGCAATGGTACGAACCATGTTGTCACCGAGGTGCTGTGCAGTCTCGAGGACAATGGTCTTGGCGACCGAAGGAAGGGTAACTTCCACGGTCAGCGCGTTGTAAAGTGCCGGCAGTTCGTTACGCGGGAACTCCACGTCGACGACGGCACCGATGACACGCACAACACGGCCCACAGCCGTGGTGGTGTTCTGCTCACTTAGAGCTGTGCTCATATCTAGTCACTTTCTCCGCTGTCGTCGAGCGCACCGGCGCCACCGACGATTTCTGTGATTTCCTGGGTAATCTGTGCCTGACGTGCCTGGTTAGCAACACGCGAGAGGTCCTTGACCAGCTCGGTAGCGTTGTCCGTCGCGGACTTCATAGCGTTACGACGGGCAGCGGACTCAGAGGCAGCGGCCTCGAGCATCACTGCGAACAGGGTGCGGGACACGTACTGCGGCAGAAGCTCTGCCAACAGGGTGTCTGCATCAGGCTCGAATTCGTAGTCCGGCTTAAGGTCATCTGATCCATCGGACAGCATGTCCTCGCCCTGAGCAATCTCGACATCCTCGTACACAGGCTCAATCGGGAGCATCTGGTGTGCACGCGGGATCTGAGAAAGCATGGACACGAATTCCGTGTAGACAACGTGGACCTGGTCGAAGCCCTGAACGGCTTCGCCGTTGGTGCCACGCAGGCCTTCGCGGTACTTGGCAGTGCCCTCGGCCGTAGCGTTGAAACCATCAATGAGGTGACGACGCACGTCGTGGGTTGCGGCGTAGTCCGGATCCTGGGAGAAGCCCTCCCACGTACCGGCGAGCTCGACACCACGGAAGTCGTAGTAGTCGGTGCCCTTACGGCCAGTCACGTAGAGAACGACCTCATGCCCCTGCTCTTCCAGAGCGGTACGCAGTTCTGCAGCCTTCTTCAGGACGTTGTGGTTGTAGCCGCCACACATGCCGCGGTCACTGGTGACAACCAGGACTGCAACACGCTGGTTACCCTCACGCTTTACGAGCATCGGGTGATCCAACGACGAAGCCGATGCGAGACGTCCGATGACCTTCTCGATTTCGTCGGCGTACGGCTGGGAGTCTGCTACGCGACGCTGCGCCTTAGTAATGCGCGAGGTTGCGATAAGCTCCTGGGCCTTGGTGATCTTCTTGGTCGAGTTCACCGACTTGATTCGGGCTCGAAGTTCACGAAGATTCGCCATGTCCTATTCCCTCCCTTCAATTGCGAAAACGGTCATTGAGTAGCTCAACCTGCCTAGTTCTGGGCAGTCTTGCGGGAGACCGTAATCTGCTGCTTCTTGAGCTCGCCCTCGTCGAGTGCCTCGACCGGAGCCTCGGAAGCCAGCGGTGCGCCCTCAGAAGTCTGGAAGGACTTCTTGAAGTTAGCGGTAGCGGACTTCAGAGCAGCCTTGGACTCGTCAGAGAAGGCGACGCCGCCGTCAATCTGCTCGAAGACTGCAGGCTGAGTGTCCTGCAGGTGCTCAAGCAGCTCGGCCTCGAAGCGACGGACGTCCTCAACCGGGACATCGTCGAATTCGCCCTCGCCAGCGAGGTAGATGGAGGTCATCTGGTACTCGACCGGCTGCGGGTGGTTTTCCTTCTGCTTCAGCAGCTCAACCAGACGCTGACCGCGCTCCAGCTGACGCTTGGAGGCATCGTCCAGGTCGGATGCGAACATTGCGAATGCTTCCAGGTCGCGGTAGGACGCGAGGTCCAGACGCAGGTTACCGGAAACCTTCTTCATGCCCTTGGTCTGTGCGGCACCACCAACACGGGAAACCGACACACCGACGTTAATAGCCGGGCGGACACCCTGGTTGAACAGGTCGGACTCGAGGAAGACCTGGCCGTCGGTAATGGAAATGACGTTGGTCGGAATGAAGGCCGACACGTCGTTTGCCTTGGTCTCGATGATCGGCAGTGCGGTCAGCGAGCCTGCACCCATGTCGTCGGAGAGCTTCGCAGCACGCTCCAGCAGACGGGAGTGGAGGTAGAAGACGTCACCCGGGTAAGCTTCGCGTCCCGGCGGGCGACGCAGCAGCAGCGAGATGGCACGGTATGCCTCTGCCTGCTTAGTCAGATCATCGTAAATGACCAGGACGTGCTTGCCCTGGTACATCCAGTGCTGCCCCAGTGCGGCGCCTGCGAATGGTGCAAGCCACTTGAAGCCTGCGGCATCCGACGCCGGGGCAGCAACGATGGTGGTGTACTCGAGTGCGCCCTGCTCCTCGAGGGTCTGGCGCACACCAGCAATGGTGGAGCCCTTCTGACCGATAGCAACGTAGATGCATCGCACCTGCTTGCTCGGGTCACCGGACTCCCAGTTAGCCTTCTGGTTCAAAATGGTGTCCAGGCAGACCGCGGTCTTACCGGTCTTACGGTCACCAATGATCAGCTGACGCTGACCACGACCAATTGGGGTCATTGCGTCGATGGCCTTAATACCAGTAGCCATCGGCTCTTCAACCGGCTGACGCTGCAGCACGGTCGGTGCCTGCAGCTCGAGGACGCGGTCCTCTTCAGCCTCAATGTCGCCCAGGCCGTCAATCGGCTGGCCCAGGGGGTTAATTACGCGACCGAGGAACTTGTCCCCGACCGGAATCGAAAGGACGTCACCCGTCCGCTTTACCTCGTCACCCTCTTTAAGCGACTCGAAGTTACCCAGCACCACAACGCCGACCTTGTCGGTGTCGAGGTTCTGAGCGACGCCAATAACGCCGCCCGGGAACTCCAGAAGCTCATTCGTCATGACCGACGGCATTCCCGAAACCTGGGCGATACCATCAGCTGCACTGATAACAACGCCAACCTCCTCGCGGGAGGCCTCCGGGGAGTAGCTCGAGGTGTAGTTCGCAATCGCGCTACGGATCTCGTCGGAGGAGATCGTCAGCTCCGCCATGTTCTTCCTGCTCTCGGTAATATTCTTCCAGTGATTAATCGTCTAAACCATCCGTCAGCCGAGGCCGACGCGCAGCTTCTCAAGCTTTGTTGAAAGGCTACCGTCGATGACCTCGTCGCCAACCCGGATGACCAGTCCACCGAGAATCGACTTATCGATCACGGTGTGGATGGACATCGCCTTGCCGTAGACTCGGCCGAGCTTGTCCGCCAGTGCTCGCTCTTGCTCGTCAGAGACGGCCGTGGCACTGGTCACGCGAGCGACGACGTGGTTCCGCAGGCCGGCGGCTAGCCGGGACAGGGAGTCAATGTCGTCCGCGGGGCGCTTGGATGGGCGGCCAACAGCCTGCAGTGCGAGGGTTTCGGTCACGGAAGTGACCTTGCCGTACAGCACAGAGGCGAGGAGCCCACGCTTGGCTTCGGGGGTTGCGGCCTTGTCGGCCAGCAGCTGTTCAAGCTGCGACTGCTCAGCCAGGATGTGTCCCAGTTGGAACAGCTCAGACTCAACAGTCTCAAGCTGTCCCTGGCCTTCGGCAGAGCGAAGGAGGGCTCGACGGCCCAGCTCTACCAAACCCTCACGCATTTCACGCGGGGTGGACCATACCTGCGCGGCAGCATCCACGACGAGGTTAAGAGTCGTCTCAGATACCTTGCCCGCGAACAGGCTCCGGACAAGGCCGGAACGCTGTTCCGCAGTCGCCGAGGTGTCGGCGACAGCGACACGCAGGCCGCGGTCGGAGTCCAGGACCTCGACGATGTCGAAAAGCTCGGAACCAGTCTGAGCAGCCTGAGCAACAGCGACATTGTCGCCACTGATAGCGGCGTCCAGTCGCTGGCTAAGGGCTGCCAGGGATTCGCGGCTTGCTGCGTGCATGTCGCCTACTTTCCGGCCGGGGCCACGGTGTCAAGGTTGGACAAGAAGTTGTCAATCGTCGACGAGTTACGAACGTCGTCGGAAAGCTGCTCGCCCAGAAGGCGCTCAGCGAGATTGATGGAGTTCTGGCCCATTTCCTTGCGCAGCTCTGCGACTACCTGCTCACGCTGGGCAGCGAGCTGCTTCTCACCGGACTCGATGATTCGTGCGCTCTCGTCATTAGCCTTGGTCGTAGCGTCTGCAATGATGCGCTGACCCTGTGCACGGGCTTCGTCGCGAATCTTTGCTGCTTCAGTACGGGCCTCTGCGAGCTGACTGTTGTACTTTTCCAGAGCGGCCTTCGCCTCGGCCTGTGCAGCCTCAGCGCGTTCAATGCCGCCCTCAATCCGGTCCTCCCGCTCGGTCAGGACCTCCTGGAACTTCGGAAGAACGAGCTTCCAGAAGAGAACCAGGATAACTACCAGCGGGACAACGGACCAGACGATGTCATAGGTCTTTGGCAGCAGCGGGTCAACGGACTCTCCCATCGGGAGGTCACCCGCTGCTAGCAAAAAGGTGAAATCTGTCATGGTTTACGTGTTCTCCGCTTGAAGGTCCGGACTTAGAAAACGAAGCCTGCGACCAGGCCGATCAGGGCGAGAGCCTCAGTGAAGGCGATACCCAGGAACATGGTAGTACGCAGCTGGCCGGCCATCTCAGGCTGGCGTGCCATACCCTCAACGGTCTTGCCGGCGACGATGCCGATACCGAGGCCCGGGCCCAGGGTGGACAGACCGTAACCGATGGTCTTCAGGCCAGCGTTGGTGTCGACAGCCTGGACAGCGTCCTGGGCGGAGAGGATGACGTCGTTCATTATGAACCGTTCCCTTTCTTAAAGGATGGCCCCGGATTAAAGATTGTTCTAAGTAGGCCCGGGGCTTTTGTGGGTCAAGTGGGTCTTGCTATTAAATTTGCGAGGCCTTGTTGCCGAAGTTGCGGCCTCATTAGTTATGGGTTAGTGCTCGTCTGCGTGCAGCGACAGTTCGATGTAGACGGCGCTCAGCAGGGCAAAGATGTATGCCTGCAGGAAAATCACCAGCATCTCGAACAGCGTGAATGCTACCGCAGCGATAAGGGTCAACCCGGACAGGGCGGTCCAACCATTCAGCTGCCAGAAGAAGAAGTTCGTGGCACCGAAAAGCAGGACTAGAACCATGTGGCCCGCCAGCATGTTGGCCATCAGACGGATGGTCAGCGTAACTGGGCGGAGAACGAAGTTGGAGAAAATCTCGATCGGCACCACGATGAGGTGGAGCGCCGGTGGCAAGTTCGGAATAACGACTGCCGACTTCACAAACTTGAAGAAGCCCATCTTCTTCGAGCCCGCGTAAATGAAGGCAACGTATGCGAACAGGGCCAGAACCAGTGGCATACCGATTCGGGCGTTCGGCGAAATATTGAGGCCAGGAATAATAGCCGCAATATTCATCGAGATAACAAGGAAGAAGATGGTGGCCAGAACCGGAAGGAAACGACGCCCCTCCTTCTTACCCAGAATCTCCTCCGCGATGTGGATGCGGACGAAGTCCAGCATCAACTCCGCAACGTTCTGCAGACCAGTCGGCACGAGCTTCGGACGACGCATTGCGACGACGAAGAACACGGCGACGATCACGGCCATCAAAAGACGAACAATCATCAGGCGGTCCATGGCGTACCAGTCGCCACTGCCACCTAAAATGAAGTCGCCAAATTGTTCACCCGGGAAATACTCCTCCTGCAAGTTGGGTGAGTGAAACTCACCCCGCATCTCGGCAAGTGTTGTAACGCTCAGCGTTCTCTCCCGTGATTGGGCCGCTAGAACTATTGTCAAGCGGTGCGAAGGACGTCATTTAACGTGTCGCGCCGCGGATTCCATTCGCTCATCAGCACGGCGCTCACGGGGACCGTACCTGTGGAAATGATAGTTATTTCGCTACAGGCCGTCTTACCCGAAACTCAGGATAACAGTTCTGACTCATTTTCCCCACCCGGTACACCCCCGCGTTTCCGACCCCGAAACCAACAAAGAGGCCGACCCCCGCTGTGGGTTTCGGCCTCTATTTGTGGCATCTTCTGCACAAACTGGACAATATGCTTATTACCTGCGGTTTTAGAGGCGCATTGCAGCCTATCAGCAGGTCAACAAGTTATTAACGAGCTATTCGTCCTTCATTGGTTGCACATAAGTGAGGTTAGATTGCGACATTCCCCACACTTCTGCACCCAGCGTCACCATCAGCGTGAGTACAACAGTGACGAAGAAAGTCATGTTGTCATAAAACTCAAGATTTCTAATAACAACCAGGACACCGATCAATACGACAATCTTCAACAACCAGCCACCCAGTACAACGGCAAGCGTGACGGACGGCGAAGTTCGAGCAGTAAAGAGGATGCCTAGAACGGTAAGCAATACGAAGCTTCCGCTAATGCCCGCACCAAGGAGTACGCCCCAGACACCGGGCATACCGTTTTTGCCACCCCAGACCAGCAGCGAAAGCACGGTAATCACAGCGAGCGCGATTGCGCCCGAGCGAGCAGCAGCCAGCAGCGGTCGCCGCGAATCGTCGTATTTAGACTCGGGCTCCGGAGTTGTTTTTTCAGTCACGGTCGAAGATTGTACCTTCTGCGTCCACGTCGACGTCTTATAACCTGCCGGACCCCACTTCCACTTCTGGGACGCGCTCCCGTTGAACGGTCGTCGGCAAGCGCATTGCGACGGCGGAGGGTGAAGACAACCGCGATGATAAGCAGGATCCCGAAGGTGAGAGCGACAAATTCAAAGGGGAAAATGGTGGTGGCAACGGCGGCGTACGCGACGACCGACACCCATAGGTAAAGCACTAGCACCACGCGGCGATGACTGTGTCCCATCGACAGGAGGCGGTGGTGAATATGCATTTTGTCGGGTGAGAAGGGTGACTTGCCCTGGCTGACGCGGCGAACGACAGCAAGCAGCAAGTCGAGCATTGGCACGCTAATTGCTGCGATGACGACCACAACCGGCGAGATTAGAGCGATGACGTCAGCGGTGCCGTACATGGAGGGCGCGATGCGTCCCGACGCCGACACCGATGCCGCTGCGAGCAGCAAGCCGATCATCATGGCACCGGAATCGCCCATGAAAATGCGTGCGGGCTCGAAGTTGTGCGGCAAGAAGCCCAGGCAAGCGCCGAGGAGGCACGCGGAAATCATCGCGGGTGGATAGGCAGACACGGTTCCGCCTTGGTCGTGAAGCATGACCATCGAATAGACAAGGATTGCAGCTGCGGCGATCATGCCGAGTCCAGCTGCGAGACCATCGATGCCGTCAACAAAGTTGAAGGCGTTAATCAATGCCACAGTAAATAGGACAGTCAAGACTGTGGACATGATTGGATCGAGAATGAGCGTGGCGCCGCCACTGAACGGGATATAGAGCAGATACCAGTTGACGCCCATAAATGACATCAAAAGTGCCGCCGCGACCTGCCCCACCAGCTTGGTGAGGGCATCTAAGTCAAAGAGGTCATCCCAAATACCGACGATTAGCAGGAGCGACGCGGCCGCCACGACTGCCCTCATATCTGGAGTCATAGGTGGAAAACCACGGTTGAGGGCCGGCATCACGGAGGCAAGGGCGATAGCTGCGACCACGCCGGAGTACATCGCCACGCCTCCGAGTCTGGGCTTCGGAATATCGTGGACATCGCGCGTGCGGGGAGCATCCAACCAGCCCGAACGGACCAGCACATAACGCACCACTCCAGTGAGCAAATAACTGACAGCAGCGGAAACTAAAACGAGCATGGCGAGCTCGCGGATGGGCACACCTGCCCCACCCGACTGGGCTGCCAATAAGCTCATGTCCGCCACTAGGTACTACTCACCCACACAATCGCTGCAGATACTAAACAGGAAAAGCCTTAGGTAGACAAGACTACTGACCCAGCAGTCGCTCGGGCGTAGTACTCAAAACCTCGGCAACCGCCGCTGCTGACACAGCGCCTTCGCGCAGAATCCGCGGCACTGGAGTCGAGATATCGACAATCGTCGATGGGGTGCCAATCGTGGCTTCACCGCCGTCGACGTAGACCGCTGCTTCCCCACCGAGCATCTGCTTGGCGCGCACGGCATTGGTGGCCGGTGCCTGGCCAGAGATGTTCGCACTGGACACGGCCATCGGACCGGTGCGGCGCAGAATCTCGATAGCAATTGGGTGCAGCGGCATGCGCAGCATGACCGTACCCGCAGTATCACCAAGGTTCCACGGCAAGCTCGGCGCCTGGTTCACAACCAGCGACAGTCCGCCCGGCCAGAAAGCCTCCACCAGCGTGCGAGCAGCTGGCGAGTATTCGCGGACGAGCCCCTCAATCGTGTTCCAGGAACCCACGAGCACCGGTACCGGCATATCCGGGCCGCGGTGCTTGGCACGCAGCAAGGAGGCAACGGCCTGGTTATCAAAGGCATCGCAGCCAAGGCCGTAGACGGTATCGGTAGGCATAACGACCAGCCGTCCTGCCTTCACTGCATCTACTGCTGCTGCAATTGCGCGTTCGCGCTTTTCATCTGTGCTGCAGTCCATAATCCTGCTCATCAGATTTGTGCTCCTGCTTCAAAGTTTGCTTTTAAGATCAATTTTTGCGTCCCACCGTAAAACGGTCACGGCCCGCAAAGTCACGGTGGACCTCTACATCAGCGTAATCCCAGGTGTCCTTTAGCAGTGAACTGACATCGTCTCCTGAAGAGTCATCGTGCTCGATGCCGATGACTCCACCCGGCCGCACCAGCGCATCCACTAGGTTCATCATAGGTCGAATGACATCTAGCCCATCGTCGCCGCCGAAGACCGCAGAGTGCGGATCAGCTCTCACTTCGGGGTCAACTTCGGTGTCTTCGGGCACATATGGAGGGTTGGACACAACAATGTCGGTCTCGCCTACCCATTCTGCGAGCTCAGCGCCATCATCAATCAGCTGAACATCCGTGACATCGCCAGCAATCAGACGCACACGCCCATCGCCGTACGTCTCGATATTCTTCGCAGCCCACGCCCGTGCCCGCTCAGAGAGCTCCACAGCCACCACGTCCGCTTCGGGTACGGCATCGGCGATCGCCAACGCCAACGCACCAGATCCAGTACACAAGTCAACGATTTTCGGCTTGACGACGCCACTTGCGACCAGTTCACGGGCTCGATCGATTGCCCACTGCGCAAGCAGTTCCGTCTCCGGCCGGGGCACAAAAACACCGGGCCCAACCTGTAGTTCCAGGCTCATCATCGGCGCCGTACCGAGGATGTGCTGCAGTGGCTCACGAGCCACTCTGCGGGCCAGTACCTCGGCCAGATACTTGCGACCGTCCTCATCGGTGTACGGTTCGTCTCCGCGGAAGATGATGTCTGCCGGTCCCGCATTGATAGCAGCTGCAAACAGCGCCCGCGCGTCGGCATCCGGAGAAGCCAGCGCCGCGTCGTCAAGCGTGCGACGCGCATAGCGAAACAGCTCGCCGAGAGTACGGACGGAATCCGGTAACGTCGGCGAGCTATTTTCTGCGGGCGTGGGGCTACTCGGCTTCAAGACGCTCAGCGCGCTCCGCGTCGTGGAGGGCCTTGAGCAGGTCATCCATGTCGCCGCCCAGCACCGAGTCCAGGTTGTGAGCCTTGTAACCGATGCGGTGATCGGAAACGCGGTTCTCCGGGAAGTTGTAAGTGCGGATGCGCTCGGAGCGATCCATGTTGCGCACCTGAGACTTACGCTGGTCAGAGGCAGCCTCGGCGATCTCCTCTTCCTTCATCTGCTGCAGTCGAGCAGCAAGGACCTGCATAGCGCGGGCCTTGTTCTGAATCTGAGAACGTTCCTTCTGACAGGTAACAACGAGACCAGTCGGCAGGTGCGTCAGGCGAACGGCGGAGTCAGTCGTGTTAACACCCTGACCGCCCTTACCGGAGGAACGGTAGACGTCGACACGCAGATCCTTTTCATCAATCTGAATGTCTTCGACCTCGTCGGGCTCCGGGTAGACCAGCACACCAGCGGCGGACGTCTGAATACGGCCCTGAGATTCGGTAACCGGCACGCGCTGCACGCGGTGAACGCCACCTTCAAACTTGAACACGCTCCACGCACCGTCACGGGACGGAGTCTTAGCTCGGATGGACATAGTCATGTCCTTCACGCCGCCGAGATCAGACTCGGACAGCCCGAGAATCTCGGTGGTAAAGCCGTGCTTTTCTGCATAGCGCTGGTACATACGAGCGAGCTCACCTGCGAAGAGCGCTGCCTCCTCACCGCCGGCACCGGACTTGAGCTCCATAACGATGTCATCGCTGTCGTGCGGATCGCGCGGAGCCAGCAGGTCGGCGAGCTTTTCCTCGAGCTCCTCTGCCTCGACAGCGAGACGCTCAGCCTCAGCTGCGAATTCGGAGTCCTCGTATGCCATCTCGCGAGCTGCCTCCAGGTCATCCTGGACCTCAGTCAACTTCTTGTGAGTCTGAATGACCGGCTGCAACTCATTGAAGCGCTTGCCGCCCTTACGGGCAGCCTTCGGGTCGTTGTGCAGCTCGGGGTCTGCCAGCTGCGCCTCAAGGCCGTGGTATTCGGAGAGGATGTCGTCAACTGCGGAAACCTGATTAGCCATTGAATATTCCTTCAGATTGTGATGGGTGAAATGCTAGTAGGTGCTGTGGTTTCGGTCGGAGTGGCGCTGTCGCACCGCTGGCACTGTGGCACCACTCCGCGTGGCTAACCCCAGCTAAAGCATGTCGTCCACATCAACGTCGGCGGCCATTGGTGCAGAAGAAGCCACCTGCATCAGGAATTCCTTATTGTTCCGGGTCTTCTTCAGCTGCTTAATCAACAGGTCAATAGCAGCCTGCGACTCCAGCGCGGAGAGGATGCGGCGCAGCTTGTGCATAATGCGAGCCTCCTCCGTGCTGAGCAGCAGCTCATCCTTACGAGTACCCGACGGGTTGACATCCACTGCCGGGAACACGCGGCGCTCGGAGATTTTACGGTCGAGCTTCAGCTCGGCGTTACCGGTGCCCTTGAACTCCTCGAAGATGACGGTATCGCCTGCGGAGCCGGTCTCCACCATCGCGGTGGCGATGATGGTGAGGCTGCCGCCTTCCTCGATGTTTCGGGCAGCACCCAAGAAGCGCTTCGGTGGGTACAGAGCGTTGGAGTCCACACCACCGGAGAGGATTCGTCCCGATGCCGGCGAAGAGTTGTTGTACGCACGGCCAAGGCGGGTAATGGAGTCCAGCAGTACGACGACGTCCTGCCCCTGTTCCACCAGACGCTTTGCACGCTCAATAGCCAACTCGGCCACTGCCGTGTGATCTGACGGCGGGCGGTCGAAGGTAGAAGCAATAACCTCGCCACGGACACTGCGCTGCATGTCGGTGACTTCCTCCGGGCGCTCGTCGACAAGCACGACCATCATGTAGCACTCGGGGTTGTTCGTCGCGATAGCGTTCGCGATGTTCTGCAGGATCGTGGTCTTACCGGCCTTCGGCGGCGAAACGATGAGCGCACGCTGACCCTTACCAATCGGCATAATCAGGTCGATGACGCGAGTGGTGAGGATCTTCTGCTCGGTCTCCAGACGCAGGCGACGGTTCGGGTACAGCGGGGTGAGCTTAGCGAAGTTCGGCCGCTGCTTTGCCTGCTCCGGATCGATGCCGTTTACAGTTTCGACCTTGACCAGCGGGTTGTACTTGCGGCGATTACGGCCGTTGCCATGAGTGACCTGGCCCGAGCCATTCTCACGCGGCATGCGGACCTGACCAGTGACGGCGTCGCCCTTGCGCAGACCGTATTTACGAACCATTTGCGCGGACACCAGCACATCGTTAGAGCCCGGCAGGTATCCGGACGTGCGCACGAATGCGGTCTTGTTATCTAGCACATCGACGATGCCAGCCACCGGCTGGAGAACGTCATCCTCGCGGATCTCGTCCTGACCGCCGTGTCCCCCACCGTTGTTATCGCGTCCGCGACGGTCGCGGCGATTGCGACGGTTGCGGCGGTTACGGTTGCCACGACCGTCATCGTCATGGTTATTGCGGTCGTTATTGCGATTGTTGTTGCGACCGCGGCGGTTGTTGCGGTTGCCGCGGCCTTCATCGTCGTTGTCTCGATCGTGGTTGTTGCGATCGTTGCGGTTATTACGGTCGTTGCGATCACCGCGGTCATTACGATCATTACGATCGTTGCGATTGTCGTTGCGATCACCGCGGTCGTTGCCGTTATCGGAATCGTCGCGGCTATCGTTGCTGCGATCGTCCTGATTCTCCTGCTCGCGCTGACGAGCACGGTTACGACGATTTCGACGCTGCTGAGAACGGGACATCTCCTCGCGACCATCCGCGTTGGCGTCGTCTCGCTTGTCGTTGCCCTTGTCGCTCTTGTCGGCGCTCTTACTGGAACCCTTATCCGCGCTTTCCGACGGCGATTCCTTGGCATCCTTCGCCTTGGAGCCGGTATCCGCAGCCCCAGCCGCAGCCTTCTTCGCGCGAGATTTCCGAGCTGGAGCGGAACCAGCAGCCGGGGCACCATTCTTAATGGCCTCAATCAGCTCATGCTTGCGCATGGCGGAGATGCCGCGAATGCCCTTGCTGGAAGCGATTTCACGCAGTTCTGCCATTCGGAGGGCCGCAAGATTCTCTGGGCCGCCTGCCGTGGCAGTGGTGTCCGTATCGGTCACGGATGTCCTTTCATCGACCTTCCCTGCAGTCACTCTCTACAGGGGGCTATGTCATTGACACTTTTTCGCTCTTACTGCCCGCCACCGCGTGTGCTCCGTCGTCGAACCTTTACCACGTGCGGAAAAGTAGCCGCAGCTGACGGGAAACTATCGAAAAAGCCAGGCAAAAGACCTCGACGTTGAAACTAAACCGAGGCATCTTGCCTACATTATTTCCGCATCTCAAACCCGAGCGTCCGGGCTGAAGATGGTTAGGAAACTTTAGGTCCACAGCACCGCAAGACTATGTAGTCGCACTACTGATTTATGTGTTTTCAATGTCACGTTGCGCCATCGCGTTGTGTGAACAACTGCGAAGGTCAACGGCATGCGGAGTACATGAAGAAGTACGTATCTAGCCGCGTATTGAAAACGACCTATTGCCCAAGGATAGTCACCAAATAGTCAGGTAGCAACACTAGTTCTCACCTGCGTTTCGCTAGGTCGCGGGGCTGTGAGTCGGTACTGTAGAGCTCATGCGCAGTACGATGCCTCATATTCCTCTCAATATCGCTCAGATTGTGGAATACGGTCGCACCATTCACGGTCGGACTCCGGTGACCTCCTGGAACAGTGACGGCCCCGAGACCACCACTTTTGCCGCCATCGCCGCACGCGCTAGTGCGCTGGCACATGCACTTCGCGATGAGCTCGGCATCGACGGGGATCAGCGCATCGCTACCCTGATGTACAACTGCGCCGAACACTTCGAGGTCTTCCTCGGCGTCGCCTCCATGGGCGCGGTATTCCAGCCGCTGAACAAGCAGCTCATGCCGGATCAGATTGTGCACATTATCAATCACGCCGATGACCAGGTCATCATCGCGGACCCGACCGAGATCGAACTGCTCGCCGAGGTTCTTCCGCACTGCCCGCGCGTCCGCGCTGTCATCATTATCGGTATCGGTGATTTGTCGGATGTGGCTGAGCAACTGCCGGCTGGCATCCCGTGGTACTCCTACGAATCACTCATCGACGGACGCCCCAGCCGCTTCGACTGGCCTGAGCTCGACGAAAACTCCGGTGCAGCCATGTGCTATTCGACGGGCACCGAGGGCGCACCTAAAGGTGTCGTCTACAGCCACCGTTCGCTGTACTTGCACAGCCTGAATATGCGCACCACTGACTCCTTTGCCATTTCGCATGGAAACCCGTGGCTTTGCTGTGTGCCCATTTATCACGTCCTGTCCTGGGGCGTGCCGCTGGCCTCCTTCATGTGCGGGGCGTCGCTAATCTTCCCCGGCGCGGACCTGTCCGCACCACGTCTGGCAGAAATCATCGAAACCTCAATGCCGCGCGTAGCTCAGGGCGTGCCGACGCTGTGGATTAACCTCATGGCGCACTACCTCAGCAATCCTCCGAAGCGCATGAGCCTGCAGGAGATTTTCTCGGGCGGTTCCCCTGTCCCGCCTGCACTGATTCGGCTCTGGGAAGAGCGCTACGGTGTCGACGTCATCCACTTCTGGGGCATGACCGAGACTTCGCCTATCGGTACCGTGGCACGACCTCCGTACGGCGCCTCCGGTGAGGCCCGCGAACGCTACCGTGTCAGCCAAGGACGTTTCCCGGACATCATGCAGTTCCGCATTGTTGATGACAACGACCGCGTGCTCGACCTGCATGACCGCAACCAGGGTGAGCTGCAGGTGCGCGGCAACACGGTCACCGGAGGCTACTACAGCTCTCCGGAGGCTCAAGATGGAGGCACCGCGCACTTCTTCCGCGGTGCGGAGGTCGACGAGGCTAGCGAACAGTTCACCGAGGACGGGTGGCTCCGCACTGGCGATGTCGGCTCGATTACTCACGACGGCTACCTGACTATTCATGACCGTGCTCGCGATGTCATTCGTTCCGGTGGTGAGTGGATCTACTCCGCTCAGCTGGAAAACTTCGTAATGGAAAGCCCACAGGTACTCGAGTGCGCGATTATCGGCATGCCAGATAAAAAGTGGGGTGAGCGCCCACTGGCCATTACGGTGCTGATGCCGGAAGTTGAACAGAGCAAGGAGACCGCTGAAATGCTCCGCGATGAACTGCGGCCAAAGCTGCCAAAGTGGATGCTGCCGGAGTACTGGGCCTTCGTGGACTCAATCGATAAGACCTCAGTGGGCAAGTTCGACAAGAAAGACCTGCGCTCGCACTTGAGCGCAGGTCAGTACAGCATCGTGAAACTGAAGGGGCCGGGCGAAAAGTAGGTAGCAGGCTAAGCCACTGGCCCGGCACCTGGCCGCAGCTGCGGCTTAGCCGTCGACCACGACCTTAACCGGCTCACCGATTCCCAGCTCCATGACCTTGATGCCAGCCTCGCGGGCATCGTCCAAGATCTTCTCATCTACTGCAGTAGTTCCCAGAACCATACAGGTCGGACCAGCACCCGAGAGGAATGCCGCGTAGCCACGGTTGCGCAGGCGGTTGACCCACTCTGCGGTCACCGGCAGCACGTCGGAGCGGTACGGCTGGTGCAGGCGATCTCGCGTTCCCTCCCACAGCAGTTCCGGGTGGGACTGCAGCGCTGCGGTCATAACCGCAGTACGGGAGACATTGAAACGAGCGTCGACATGCGAAACATCGCTCGGCAGCACCTGACGGACTGCATTCGTGGAGGCGTGGAATGCCGGTACGAGTGCGGTCGCCTGAATGGACTCATGCACCGGAATGCTCACTGCTCGGTACTGAGGTGCGGTGCGACCATCGACAGGCTTGTCAGTCCAGCTGACCACTGCCCCGCCGAGAACGGATGCGCCAGCGTTATCCGGGTGGCCTTCGAATACCGAGGATTCTTGGATTACCTGGTCATCGGTAAGCGGGAAGCCCGCCAGACCGTTAGCGGCAGCGACACCAGCAACGGCGGCGGCTGCGGAAGAGCCTAGACCGCGCGACTGCGGAATGGTGTTGTGGCAAATAACCTTCAGCCCCGGTGCCTCGACTCCTGCGGCGCGAAGGCCCGCGCGAATCGCGCGCAAAACCAGATTAGATTCGTTGCGCGGCAGGTCGACTTCGCCCTCGCCGTGAATTTCAACGACGACACCGGACTCGATGACCTCGACCTCGACGATGTCGTAGAGCGCAACTGCCAACCCCAGGGTGTCGAAGCCCGGGCCCAAGTTCGCTGACGAACCTGCAACCGTGACGGTGACCTTCTGACCCGGGAAAAGCTCCTGTGCCATTTAGATATCCATTCCTTCGATACGAATGACGTTGTTGACGGCCAAAACCGCGTCGTTGGCGCGCAATTCATCGACCGTTGCTTCCAAATCCTTCTCCAGTGCCTTGTGGGTCACGATGACCAGGCGAGCGCCGTTGGCGCCCTCTTCCTGGCGGACGGTGCGCAGGGAGATGTTGTGATCAGAGAAGGTACGAGCGACATCGGCAAGCACTCCGACGCGATCGTCGACGTGCAGGTCGATGTGGTAGCGGGTGCGAACGTCACCGAAGTCGAGAATCGGCAGGTTAGCGTAGGTGGAATCTCCCGGTGCGCGACCACCGTGGACAATGTTGCGAGCAGCTGCAACGAGGTCACCGAGCACTGCGGAGGCGGTCGGATTACCACCAGCGCCGTTGCCGTAGAACATCAGGCGACCAGCGGCCTCGGCCTCAATGAAGACAGCGTTGAAAGACTCACGCACAGTTGCCAGCGGGTGACGACGTGGAATCAGCGCTGGGTACACGCGGGCGGAAATGGACTCCTTGCCATTTTCGTCCGTAACCCGCTCACAGGTAGCCAGCAGCTTAATGGTGCAGTCTGCGCTCTTGGCGGCTGCGATGTCGTCAGCGGTGATCTCGGTAATACCCTCGCAGTGAACATCATCAGCAGTCACGCGGGTGTGGAATGCCAGGCTGGCCAGAATAGCTGCCTTGGAAGCGGCATCGTGGCCCTCGACGTCTGCAGTCGGGTCGGCCTCGGCGTAACCCAGGCGGGTGGCCTCTGCCAGCATCTCGTCGTAGTCCGCACCAGTGGAGTCCATCGCATCAAGGATGAAGTTGGTAGTGCCGTTGACAATACCCATGACCTTATTGACAGTGTCACCGGCCAGCGAACGGCGCAGCGGCCCGACGACCGGGATAGCTGCAGCCACAGCTGCCTCGAAGAAAAGGTCGACACCCGAGGAATCGGCAGCCTCAGAGAGCTCCTCGCCGTGAGCGGCGACGAGTGCCTTGTTGGCGGTCACGACCGACTTGCCGGCACGCAGTGCCTCCAGCACAACGCGACGTGGGTAATCAATGCCGCCGATGACCTCGACTACCAGGTCAACGTCATCGCGCTGAACCAGCGAAAAAGCATCGTCGGTAAGAAGATCCTGATCCACATTCGGACGCGGCTTGGTCTTGTCGCTCACAGCAATACCAACGACCTCGACCGGTCCGCCGATGCGGCGCTCGAAGTCCTCAGCCTTCTCGTTGAGCAGGCGGTAAACCTCAGTACCGACTGTGCCAAGACCTAAAATAGCGACACCAACTTTGTGGCCCTCGCCCTTTCCAGGATTATTCGTTGCGGCAGTCATCGTGGCGTTTCACACTCCAGGCTTAGTAAGTCTTGTACGGTTTCTCGTCTTAATATTTGGGTCACTTGACCATCGCATACCGACACTACTGGTGGTCGCGTCAGCATGTTGTAGCGGCTGGCCATTGCGTAACAGTATGCCCCAGTAGCAGCGAGCGCGAACAGATCACCCTCGACAATGTCGTTCGGGTAGTTCGCATCGTTAATCAGAATGTCTCCCGATTCACAGTGCTTTCCGACGACGCGGGTGGGAATCCTGGAACCGGACACCTCGCGATTAACAACGCGACCATCATAGTTCGAGCCGTAAAGCGCCGGACGAATATTGTCGCTCATGCCGCCATCGACCGATACGTAACGACGGGTCATGCCGTCATCGATGGTCACATCCTTCAAAGTGCCCACTTCGTACACCGTGACCATGGACGGGCCAACGATGGCACGACCTGGTTCAACAGCCACTGTCGGAGTCGCAATGCCGATACGCTGCGCAAGCTTGTCTACGGCAGTGAGGATCTCGTCGGCAAGCGGAGCAACGTCGAGGGGCTGCTCGCCTGCGGTGTAGGCGATTCCGAAACCGCCACCGAGGTCGAGGGTGTTGAAGTGTTCCGAGATTTCAGTGCCGTGGCGTTCGACCAGCTTTTCCACCAGTGAGAACACGCGCTCGGCGGCGAGAATGAAACCGTCGGAATCGACAATCTGGGAGCCGATGTGGCAGTGCAGACCAACCAGGCGCAGATTGTCGTCCTCTTCTACGAGGTTGGCAGCTTCCAGCGCCGAACCGGACGCGAGGGAAAAGCCGAACTTCTGATCTTCATGCGCAGTAGCAATGAACTCGTGGGTGTGCGCTTCCACACCGGGCTTCACGCGAACGAGCACGTCCTGCACCACGCCTGCTTCAGCCGCCACCTGGGACAGGCGACGCAGCTCCGAACGGGAGTCAAGCACAATCTTGCCCACGCCAGCGGAGATAGCATCACGCAGCTCAGCGGTGGACTTGTTGTTGCCGTGGAAGGTCATGTCCTTGGCTGGGAAACCCGCCGCCAGAGCGATAGCCATCTCGTTGCCCGAGGCGACATCGAGATGCAGCCCCTCCTCCATTACCCAGCGGGCAATGGTCTTCGACAGGAAAGCCTTGGATGCGTAGTGGACATTCTCCGCGCCGCGGAAGGCCTTGGCCATCGAGCGGCAGCGAGAGCGGAAGTCCTGCTCATCGACGACAAAAACCGGAGTGCCAAACTCCTTGGCAATGTCGACCAGGCTCACGCCACCAATTTCCACCGAGCCGGGATTCTCTTCGTCAGCGCCCCGACGACGGGCGGTAGTTGGCCAGACATGCGCTGGTAGTTCATTAAATTGGGTGGAGTCGGGTCGGGTGTAGCCACCCAGTTCGAAACCATTGCCGTCGATAGGCACGAAACAGCTCTCTTTCTCCGTTACCCGGGCGGAGCAACGGGGTGTAGTTTTACGGGCGCGTTCGACTACATGCGCTCAGGTGCAGTAACACCGAGCAGCTGCAGAGCATTGGCCAGCGTCTGGCGGGTAGCCTCAGCCAGGCCGAGACGAGCACGGTGTAGCTCGGATACCTCTTCGTCTGCCTTTGGCAGGATCTGGCAGGTGTCGTAGAAGCGGTGGAAGACACCGGCAAGCTGCTCAGCGTAACGGGCAATGCGGTGTGGTTCCCGCAGGTCAGCAGCAGACTTGATGATGGCCGGGAACTCACCGATAGTGCGGATGAGCTCACCTTCGCGGTCCTCTACCAGCAGGGAGAAGTCAGCGCCTTCGCTGGTCACACCGGCCTCTTCGGCACGGCGACCGATTGAGCACAGACGAGCGTGACCGTACTGGACGTAGTAGACCGGGTTGTCGCTGGACTGCGAAGCCCACAGCCCCAGGTCAATATCCAGGCTGGAGTCCACGGAGGAACGGATTAGCGAGTAGCGAGCAGCATCGACGCCGATTGCCTCAACCAGGTCGTCCAAGGTGACCACTGTGCCCGCACGCTTGGACATCCGGACAGCCTTGCCGTCGCGAAGCAAGTTGACCATCTGACCGATGAGCACCTCGACGCCATCGGCGTTGTAGCCGAGCGCTGCAGCGGCGGCACGCAGACGTGCGATGTAGCCGTGGTGATCGGCACCCAGCATGTAAATGCACAGGTTGTGGCCGCGGTCGAACTTGTTCTTAACGTAGGCGATGTCACCTGCGATGTAGGCTGCGTCGCCGTCGGACTTGATGACCACGCGGTCCTTGTCGTCACCGTAATCGGTGGACTTCAGCCACCATGCGCCGTCAGCTTCGTAGAGCTTGCCGTTTTCCTTCAGGGAATTGACAGCTGCTTCCACCTGACCGGACTCGAACAGCGAGTTTTCGTGGAAGTAAACGTCGAAATCGGTGCCGAACTCGTGCAGAGACTTCTTGATGTGCTCGAACATCATGTCCACGCCGATGGCGCGGAAGTGCTCCTGGACCTCTTCCTCAGAGCCCTCGAGTGCCTGCGGGATCTTCTCCAGCACAGCAGCGGCGATGTCCCGGATGTACTCTCCGCCGTAGCCATCTTCCGGAGTCGGCTCGTTGCGAGCGGCGGCAACCAAGGAGTCGGAGAAGCGGTCAATCTGGCGACCGTGGTCATTGAAGTAGTACTCGCGGGTGACCTTGGCACCGGTGGCGGACAGGACACGACCGAGAGCGTCACCGACTGCTGCCCAGCGAGTACCGCCCAGGTGGATCGGCCCGGTCGGATTTGCGGAGACGAACTCCAGGTTCACGTCGAGGTTGGAGTTGAAGTCGGCATGACCCCACTTCTCCCCCGCTGCCAGGACGTCCTCGACGATCTTGCCCTGGGCATCGGAGGCCAGGCGGATGTTAATAAAGCCCGGGCCTGCGATGGTTGCTTCATCGATGCCCTCAGAAGCGCCGAGCGCTGTGGCAATTTCAGTTGCCAAGTCACGCGGCACCATGCCGACGCGCTTGCCCAGCTGCATGGCGATATTGGTTGCGTAGTCGCCGTGCTCAGGGTTACGCGGACGCTCGACGGTCGGGTTTTCCGGCACGATAGAGACATCGGCATCGTGGGCAGTCAAAACCTCGACGGTGACTTTTCGGACTAGTACAGCAAGATCAGCAGGATTCACGATTGCCTATCCTATTAGGTCAATCGCGGTCGTGGAAACATCAGCCACCAAAAGATTGATTTGAGGGGTATCTGCAGGCCACCGCCTCCGGCTGTCCTACACCGCTTTCACGATCCAGCCGAATTCAGGTTGAGAACAGATTTAATCCGGGTCTAGGCGTAGCATTCAGGTAGGAAATTATTGCCTTACCCCTCAACCCATTTTGGAGCGACCGTGAAAGTAGCACTTTTCGCGACCTGCATCGGGGACATGATGTTTCCAGATGCAGTGAGTGCGACCGCCAGAGTTCTCACGCGCCTAGGATGCGATGTGGTCTTTCCACCACAACAAACCTGCTGCGGCCAAATGCACGTCAACACCGGGTACCAGAAGGAAGTCCTTCCTCAGCTGGACACCTACGCTGATGCTTTTGCAGATTCCTCGATTGATTACGTTGTCGCCCCGTCCGGTTCCTGCGCCGGCGCCGTTCGCCACCAGCATCCGATGATTGCGGGCCGCTACGGTACCCGTGCCCAAGTCCACGCGGCACAGGCCTGCGCGAACAAGACGCTGGATCTCTCCGAGTTCATCACCGATGTCGCTGGTGTGACTGACGTCGGTGCTTACTTCCCCCACTCAGTGACCTACCACTCCACCTGCCACAGCTTGCGGGTGCTCAAGGTGGGTGACCGTCCGTGGCGACTGCTCAGCGCAGTCGATGGAATCGATCTGCGCGAGCTGCCCGGCGCGGCGGAGTGCTGCGGTTTCGGCGGCACCTTCGCGGTGAAAAATGCGGAGACTTCCGCTGCAATGGTTGCCGACAAGACAGCCAATATCCGCACTACGGAAGCGGAGTTCGTCACCGCTGGCGATGCTTCCTGCTTGCTCAATATCGGTGGCGCGCTGCGTCGCCAGGACTCTGGCGTGCACGCCATCCATATGGCCGAGATTCTGGCCTCCACCAAGGAGACCCCGTTTGATGTGCACAACCGCCAAGAAGCTTCCCTGCGAGGTGAACAGTAATGGTCGCAATTAACGTCGGCATGCCAGCCCTTCCTCCCCGCGCGCCGCACAACGTCGGGCATCTGCGCGGTACGCGCGGGTTCACGGCCGCAGCGCACGAGGAGCTCAAGAACACTCGCATGCGCGAAAATGTCGGTCATGCCACGCGTTCGATTCGTCAGAAGCGCGCGCATGTCGTAGCCGAGAAGAATGACTGGGAGCAGCTGCGGCTCGCGGGCAGCCACATCAAGCGCGATGTTATGGCGCGTCTGCCGGAGCTGTTGGAGCAGTTCGAAGAGTCGGTTACGAACGCCGGTGGTCACGTCCACTGGGCGCGCGATGCCGCCGAGGCAAACCGCATCATCACGGACTTGGTGAAAGAGACCGGCGAAGAAAAGGTCGTCAAGATTAAGTCGATGGCCACACAGGAAATCGGCTTGAACGAAGCGCTTGCCGACGCCGGCATCACCGCCCGCGAAACCGACCTGGCGGAACTCATCGTTCAGCTTGCCGACGACATGCCGAGCCACATCCTGGTTCCTGCTATCCATCGCAATCGCGAGGATATCCGCGAGATCTTCCTCAATGGAATCCCCGGAGTCGACCCGGATTTGAAAGCCAATCCGGCCGATCTGGCCGAGGCATCCCGTAAGTTCCTGCGCGAGCAGTTTATGGAGGCCAAGGTCGCGATTTCCGGTGCCAACTTCGGTGTGGCCGAAACCGGTACGGTGGCCGTCGTCGAGTCAGAGGGCAATGGCCGCATGTGTCTCACGCTGCCGGAAACACTGATTTCGGTGATGGGTATTGAGAAGCTGCTTCCCACTTTCCAGGACTTGGAAGTATTCTTGCAGCTGCTGCCACGGTCGTCGACAGGCGAGCGTATGAATCCCTACACCTCCCTGTGGACGGGAACCACGGACGGCGACGGCCCGAAGAATTTCCACATTGTGTTGCTGGACAATGGGCGCTCGGCCACCCTTGCCGATCCGATTGGGCGTGAAGCGCTGAAGTGCATTCGCTGCTCGGCATGCCTGAATATCTGCCCGGTGTACGAGCACGTGGGCGGGCACGCTTACGGTTCGGTCTACCCGGGTCCGATTGGTGCAATTTTGTCCCCGCAGCTCACCGGCATGGACTCCTACGATGATCCGAATGCCTCCCTGCCCTATGCATCCTCGCTGTGTGGAGCTTGCTTTGAGGTCTGCCCGGTGCGAATTGATATCCCCGCGGCGCTGCTGGAGCTGCGACACCGTAAGGTCACGGAGCACCGCCCGCCGGTGGAGGGCAAGCTCTTTGCCACGCTCGGGTTCATCATGGGCAATCAGAAGCTGTGGGACATGAGCGCTAAGATGACCTCCCTCGCCCGCGTACTCGGGTTGAAGAACGGCGAGATTCACACCCTGCCACTTTTCCTCAGCGGGTGGTCGGATGTGCGTGATACTCCGATTCCGCCGAAGAAGCCGTTCCGCTCACTGTGGGGTTCGGAGGATTTCTCGGCGCAGCTGTCCCGTGAATCGGCAAATCAGGTTCCGACGAAGATTAATGGACTGTCGGATGACAACAAGCAGCCCGACACGTCCGGCAAGGAGGCCTAGCGATGTCCCATTCCTCAGCATCCGCGAACATTGCCAAAAGCGAAATCCTCGAGCGTATCCGCAATGCTCAGAAGATCGCCTTCGAAGGCCGTGACTTGGCCTCTGACGCAGGCATCGTCACCGGCGAGCCCGGTACACATTTCAACATCCCCCGCGATTACGAACGCTCCTCCGACCTGACGGCCAAGGAGATCATTTCGCTTGCCGACGAACGCATCGCCGATTACAAAGCCGATGTACGCCGCTGTGGGAGCTCGGCAACTGAAATCAATGAAGCTGTGAAGAAGGCAATTGCTGATGTCGGGGCTTCATTGATTGGTATTCCCGAAGGCCTAGACCGCGAGTGGGTTGCGGGGTTGGAGTCTGGTGGGGGTAAGGCCACCACCGAGATTCGCGTCGATACAGGTTTCACCGCCGAAGAGCTGGACGAGCTCGACGCGATTGTCACCAGCTCTGCTGTTACCTGCGCCGAGACCGGCACCATTTTTCTGGACGGTTCGGCCACTTCTGGCCGCCGCGCGCTGACCTTGGTGCCGGATATTCACATCTGCGTTGTGCCGGCTTCCACGGTTGTCTACGGCATCCCGGAGGCAATTTCCCGTCTACGCGAGAGTAATCCCACCGCTCCCATCACCATGATTTCGGGGCCTTCTGCAACCTCGGACATCGAGCTTGCCCGAGTCGAAGGTGTCCATGGGCCACGCACGCTGATTGTGATTATTGCTGGCCAGTAGCACCAAGGTGAATTGTCATGGGCGACTCGAATTCCTCCGCCAGGCTGTTCCGCTGGAAGAACGGTAACTAAACGTTTCCGCTAGGTGGCCGCTAAAACAAAAATCCCTCAAGCAACCAGGAAAAACCTAATCACTTGAGGGATAGAACGTGCCCCCGAGAGGAGTCGAACCTCCGACCTTCGGTACCGGAAACCGGCGCTCTATCCACTGAGCTACGGGGGCGTGTGGCACAAGTACAACAAGTGCAACGAGAAAAGATGTTACCACTTGGCTGGGGCGATTAGCGAAATGCCCCGCGCCCCAGCCAAATCTCCACTACGCGGCTTCAGAAACCTGGTCTTCCTCAATAGGACACACCACGGGCACGCCCTCGTCATCGAGTACGCGGGCTCGAATTCCATAGACGCGGGCCAAAAGGTCCGGAGTGAGAACGTCAACAGGACTCCCCTGGGCAACCACGTGGCCGTCGTGAAGCATGACAAGCTCATCGCAGTAGCGGGCGGCGAGATTCAGATCGTGGATTGCGACGAGTGCCAAGGAGCTCCGTGAGGCGACCTCCGCACGGACGAGTTTTAGGAGTTCCACCTGGTGACGCAGGTCGAGGGCGGAGGTGGGTTCGTCGAGAAGCATGATCTCGGGATCGCGGACAAACATCTGCGCGACGGCGACGAGCTGCCGCTGACCGCCGGAGAGCTCGCCGACGAATCTGTCGGCAAGGTGTTCAATGCCAACCTTTCGGAGAGCTACCGCCGTGTGCTCAATCTCTGAGCCACGTACCCGCAGACGCCCGGCGCGCCGCCCGGAGACCAGTACCGATTCGAATGCGGTCAGCGAGGCGCTGGCCGGTAGATCCTGCGGTACGTAGCCGACGACTTCGCGCAGTTCGGAACCGATAACCCGTTCATTGTCACGGGTCAGAACAATCTCCCCGGACATGGGCTTTCGAATCCCCGCCAGCGTGGTCATCAGTGTGGACTTGCCCGCAGCGTTTGGCCCGAGCAAACCCGTCACCGTACCTGGCTTCAGCGTGCGTATTGACGCCCCGCGCAGCACCTTTCGCTTGCCATAGCCTGCAGCTACGTCATTGACATCGAGAAATACGCCCATTAGTTCCACACCGTCCTCTTACGCAGAAAAACCAAGCCGACAAAGAATGGGACACCGGACGATTGCGGTAATGATGCCAATCGGCACTGCCACACCCGGCACCACCGTGATGGATACCGCATGAGCTGCCGCAAGCAGCGCCGCGCCCGCCGCCATCGATGCCGGGGCAAAGAAGCGCTGTTCTTCACCGACCAGCATGCGTGCAATGTGTGGGCCGACCAGTCCGATGAAGCCGATGATGCCGGCGAAGGCCACTGCGGTTGCTGCCAGCAGCGAGGCTACAATCAGCGTCGCAATGCGCAGCCTATCCACATTGATGCCCACGGCTTTTGCTCGGGCATCGCCAAGCCGCAACACCGTCAGCGCCCACGCATAGCGGATAGTGAACGGAATAGCGATTAGCAGCGCCGCCGCAATGATACCGTTGGCCACCCAGTTCGCGCGCTGTAGCGAGCCCATCGTCCAGAACACAATCTGCTGGAGCGCCTCGGTAGTCGCGCGGTATTGCAACAGCGCCAACAGCGCTTGGAATAGAAACACCAGACCAATGCCGAGCAGAATCATCGATTCCTTACCCGAGCCGCGCCATACCGACGCCGCCGCCACAATCGCCACAGCGACGACGGATGATACCCAGGCCACGGCCGCCAGGTTGAACTGCGCATGCGGAATAATCACCCAGCCCAGCACAATCGATGCCGCCCCACCGAACGCCGCTGCAGCCGAGATACCGAGCGTAAACGGCTCCGCCAGAGGGTTATCGAGGATTGTCTGCATCTGTGCACCGGCAAGCGACAGCGCTGCACCAATCAGCACTGCCATCACCGATGCAGGCAGACGCAGCTTCCACAGCACCGTACGAGTGGTTTCGTCCACATCATTCGGGCTCACGATGCCACGGACGACGTCCCCCACGCTCAGTGCCATCGGCCCCACAATCGTCGCCACCACAAACGCGCACACGGCCAGCCCCACCAGCACCGCAATGATGGCGATTTTCCGTGCCGAGCGTCGTCGGTACTGTCGCGCAGAGTCGTAGGTCGTGCTTGACGACGGACACTCGTGCTGTTCGGTGGCGGGCTGCGACTCTTGACCTCCACTGCCGTTGGTGGAGGTGGACTCGCGGGGTTCGTCGTCAAGCCCTGACGCGGGAGCGTGCAGATTGGTGTAAGTCATCGGATTCCTTCTTCGATGGTGGAAGATGGGTTACTTGGTCGGCTCCAGCGCGGTGAAGAAGGTGCCGCTGAGTTCGAAGGGCAGGTAGTCCTTGTGGAACTTGGCGAAGTCAGCGACCGGGTCGAGGTCAGCGAACTCCTCTGGGTGAATCCACTTGGCGAATTGCTCGAGCGCGAAGACGTTGTACGGCGAGTCGTAGAACTGGTGGAAGGCGGCGTACAGATCACCCTTCTTCGGCGCGGTCAGGGTGTCAAAACCCGGAGTCTTCAGCAGGCCTTCCAGAGTGCGCTGTGCGGTCTCTGGGGTGGCGGTGTAGCCGAGTTCGACGTGTGGCAGCACTTCCGGCTTCTTCGGATCGAGCGCCCAAGAACCACCGGTGGCGATGATCTTCTCCGGCTGGACGGACAGGACCTTCTCTGCGGTCACGTCGCCCGATTCGGTGTCGAGGAGGCTGTCTCCGAGGTTCTCACCGCCGGCTGCTGTGACAAGGTCACCGAGGTTGGACTTGTTGACGGTCGAGCAGCAATCCTTGAGACCGGCTGCTCGCCAGACGAAGGTCTTTGGCTTGTCTTCGAGCTTGGCGGCACGTTCGGTGATCTCGTTGACGCGCTTTGTGTAGAAGTCGGTGAACTTCTTGGCATTGTCCTGCTCATCGACGATCTGGCCGAGGAGCTCGACGGACTTGGCGGTATTCTCCAGGGGCTTTTGCCGGAAGTCGGTGAATACGTACTTCAGACCTGCCTGATCGAGCTTGGTGAGGAAACCGGACTGCTCCGCGGCCTTCTTGTGGTCAAGGGTCATGACGACCACGTCTGGGTCGTGGGAGATGAGGTTTTCAACTGTGACATCGCCCTTGGCGATATTGCCGATGGTCGGCATGTCTTTCAGCTCGGGGTTCGTCTCGAAAAGCTTGGTTTCAAACGACGGTGCGCCCGAATGCAAATCGCTGCCCATGGCGACAACGTGGTCACCCGGGTTTTCTTGGTCAAGCATCGCGGTGACAAACATGGCGCGGCCTTCACCGAGCACGACTCGTTCTGGCTGCTTGTCGAAGGTCACAGTGCGACCTGCGACATCAGTGACAGTGAGTTCTCCTTTGTTGTCGGCAGCCTCGTTCGACTCTGCGTCCGCACCGCATGCTGTAGCGACGAAGCTCAGCGCTGCACACCCGATTGCGGCCAGAGTTTTGGTCTTTGGCGCGGTTTTAGCCTTGGCGAAAATATTGACTCTCATGCGTTTCAGTTTCTGCCTTGTTTATTTCTGCGTAATTTTTGGTACTTAGGGTGCACAAAGAGAAGTGAACAGTCACCCCTTTGCTTTAGGCACGCCTTACCTTACAGCTTGAAACGTAGAGAAAAAAGCGCCCTGCTAGTGGTTGTTTTACTAGCAGGGCGTGGAAGTCTTACTTCCTTTCGAGAACCGACTGGAAGCACCTCAGCATCACTTCGCGGTCTTCATTAGCAAGTGGTGAAATAACTTCCTGGCGAACAGTGTCTACATAATCCGGCGCCGCCTCGGCAAACACGTGCCGACCAACGCCTGTTAAGACGACGACATAATCCGAGTCCGGGTCTTCGCCGTGGTCTTCGGTGTGAATAAATCCGCGCTTTTCCAACCTGTTGGTATGCAGCAGCGCGCGGGGATGGTTCCACTTCAGTCGATCACAAATCTTGTCAACATGCAGAATCCCATCCTCTACCTCATGCAGAGCGATGAGCAGGGTAAAGTCCGCGAACGTCAGCCCGGTTCGAGTGCGTAGGCTTCGCTCGATATTGCGCTCTACCTCGCGAAAAGCAGCTACCATCGACTGCCAAAAGAGCTGTTCATCATCACTCAGCCATTCAAATGAGTTCATACTGCTCTAGGCTAATGGTGAGAGCCTCGTAGCGGAGACAAATGAGAAAACACTCACAAAAAACTTCTGGCTACTCTGCTTTTCCGTCGACTGAATCGGTGACCGTAGCATTGGCGGTCTCTGCAATCTTATCGAGCACAGCGGAAATCCCCTGATAGTCGATATTCTCACCGAGCACATCAAACAAAACATGGCGCACAAGCTTCACATGGTTCGGCGCCGCCTTCTCAATCACGGTTCGACCGTGTTCAGTAAGCGTGACATCAATACCACGGTTATCGCAGGCGCAGCGTTCCTTAGTTACTAGCCCGCGTCGCTCCATGCGAGTAATTTGATGCGACATTCGGCTGCGGTCCCATTCCAGGGATTCGCACAGGGTGCGCATGCGCACTACATTGTCTTCAGCCTCGGAGAGAACAACCAGAACCGAAAAATCTGCAGTGGAAATATCGAGAGAATCTTGCAGCTGAAGGTCGATTGACCTGTCAACGGCCCGTTTAGCGTTCAGAATTGAGCGCCATAACCGCTGCTCTTCATCACTTAACCACGGAACATCTTGCATATGTACAGAGCCTACTATCTTGAAACCAAATCCTGAATTTTCATAAACTCCGCTCCTGTCACACGATCAAAGCGGGCTTCATCGCACGTCAGGACTAATACCTGCATATCGCGCCCCGCTTTGGCAAGAGCATTATTCATCCGCCGCAAACGGTGTTCGTCTGAATAACCTAATGCATCATCAATAATCACCGGAGCGCCCTGCCCGCCCTCCATGACACCGGCAACGGCCAAGCGCAGCAGAATGTCCAGCTGCTCCTGCGCTCCACCAGATAGCTCATCGACATCGAACTTGCCATCGGCATTGGACCGTGACTCAATCTGCAAGTCCTCATTCATCGTGAACTGAGTTCCCGCACCGAACACACCGCCACCGTACTCTTCGAGCTTGCGCAGCAAGGGGTCAGCCAGCGCATTCCGCGATGCCACGCGTGCCTGTGTCATTACCTCCATGAGAGTCTTGGCGGCAGCTGCACGTCGACGCATTGAATTCCGATCTCGCTGTGTTCGCTCCACTACTCCCTCAGCTGCTGCCAGTTTCTCATTCGCGCTGTCGAAATAGTCCAAGTGCACCCGAATCTCTTGCCGACGCTTTTCCAGCTCAGCCAGGCGATTCTCAACTGCATCCCGTCGCTGCTTAGCGCCCGCGAGCGATGCTTCCACGTCGTCGGCATCCCGCTGCGCCAGCTCCTTCTGAGCCGCAGCCAGTTGCTCTTCTGCCGCCTCATAGTCCTTGCCTCGGTTTTCCACCGCAGCAAAGATCTCGGCGTCCGAGGCTTTTTCTCGCGTCGCCGTGAGCGAATCTTCGCGGACCTTCAGAACGGACCGAGCCCCTTCAAGCTCGCTGCTGGCCTTCGTATAGTTGGCGTGTGCAGGACGCTTCTCCAGCTTCGATAAGCGCATATCAGCACTGTCGCGCTCCGACTCGGCATCCCTACGCCCCACTGCAGCTTCTTCCAGCCGGGACTTTGCCGATACCAAGTCAATCTCCGTCGGCGCTTCCTCGCCCGCAAGTTCCTGATACCGCTCGCCGTGTACTCGTGCTTCTTCCTTCGCATCGTCCAACTCTGCTGTGAGCTGGTGATACTCCACACCGTCGGACACCGCAGTTATGGATGTCTCCACCTGGAATTTTGCTTTTTCCGCTTCCCGACGTCGTGTGTATGCCTTTTGTGCTTCCGCGACGGAATCAGCGCCTGCAACCTCAAGCTGTTCTTTGAGCGATGTCTCTGCTTTTTCTAGCTTGCGCTGCTGCGAATCTGAGCCGTCTCCGGGCTGTATAGCAACCGTGACGTCGCCGACTTCGATGGCCAATGGCTTAGTAACCGCGCGTTGAACTGTCTCAGCCTCCGGAGCTAGCCCCACTTTCTCGCCGTCGACCGTGACCTCCTGCGCACTACTAGCCGAGAGCTGCACACTCGGGCTCGATGCCTCCAGCACAGCGGCGGCTGTTGCAACTTCGCGTTCGCAGGTCAACAGTTTTTCCATTACCTCTTCGGTAACGGAATTCCGAGTAACTATCTCCTTGTGCTCTGCCAATTGCGCGCGGAGCGCATCGAGTTTCTTCACTCGCTTCGACAGAGCTTCAACCAAACCGCGCTTCTCTCCCAATGCAACTTCAGCTGCGGCCAGTTCTTCTGCCTTTCGAGCTTCGCGGTACGTGTTTACAACCGCATCGCGATCTTCCTGCGCCTTCTTTAAAGCTGCGACCTCCTTATCGAACGCTTCCTTAAATTCAGCAACTTTCTTCTCTGCAGCAGAATGCTGATCCTTGGCTTCTTGTGCCTGCTGAATGAAAGCTTCGCGCTCTTGCTGAGCCTGTTTAGCTAAGTCCAGCTGCTGCTTCGCCGCTGCAGAGACCTCCTGTGCCTGGGAGACGGCAACCCTGAACTTTTCGAGTTCTTCTAGTGCCTGGCCCCAGTGCTCGACTTCGTTTTGGGCTTCTGGCAACGATGCCCGCTGCGTTTGCTGGCTTTCTTCATTACGAGCAGCTTCCTCATTGAGCGCTTCGAATTCCCGGACCTTTTTCGCCGCTTCGTCGCGCACCTGCTGGGCTTCCGCCAGCTCCTTGTCTACGTCGGTAACCTGCTTGCGCTCTTTGCCATTTTTTTGGAAATAGTTGCCGTATTCGGCTTCAACGGCTTCAAAAAGGCCTACCTCTTCTGCGGTTTCCGCGCGCTGCCCCGATGCCGACTGCAATGCGCTAGTGACTTGTACATAACCGCCCAAGGAGAGGGTCTTTTGTGCTTGCCCCTGTTCAGCAACGAAAACCTGCCACAGGTTCTTGGTATCTGCATTGTGCATTCGGGCGGCCAGCCACTCCTCCGCCTGGTCATCTTTGAGAACCTCGGCTGTCGGAGAGTGGACGGTGACGATTGTGCCGGTGTCCTTGGTGCCACCAAAGATCTTGTCCAGCGTAAATTCGTAGCCGTCAAGCTCCAGCCGGAGCTTAACCTGCGGCTTTTCCTGGCTGGAGTGACTGTTCAGACTAAGCGCTTCGCTTGACCTGGACTTCCATTTTGTCGTCAGTGCAACGTGAATAGCTTTGGCGATTGTCGTCTTACCCGACTCATTTTCACCGGAAATCACTACCACGCCGCGCTCGGCGAGCCCTGTGATTGAGAGTGAATCAATCGCACGTACATTGTGTAATTCGATGTCGTGAAAACGCATGATCTATTCCTTCTCTCCGGCTAGGCGAGCCAGCAAGCGAAGCGCATCAGCTGCTGCGGTGGTTTCAGATTCTGATAGGGGTCTACCGCTCTCGGTTCGCCCTGTACTCAAGACCGTTAGTTTTTCTGCAGCTATGAGCGGATAACCGGTGAGATTGAGATTAGAGATATCCCCTTCGGACGGAACCACCGTTAAATCGGAGCCACTTTCCCGGCGATAAAGTGCAGCGAAAAGCTGTTGGTACTGCTCAAGTCGGTTTTCAAAGGTAGTCGACTCTGACAGTGTCACGGTTCCTCGCAATGAATACTTCACCGCTGTGTCTGTCTTCGTCTCTATACCGTCCAGTTCAGCAAAGAACTCATCGAGGTCTTCCGCGCCAGTGATATCCATGTCGATGGCATGAAAAGCCCACTGCCCCACTCGGTGGGAGGCCACGGTAACTGAGCCCTTTTCGGGGTCGTCCTCTGCGATGTCGACGACTAGCGCATTGCCGGAATCCCGTTCTTTGTCGTCATACGCTGTGGTTTCGTGCGCGCCGGAGAAATAAACTCTGCCAGCATGGTCAAGTTGGCTCGTGGAGTGGGAATCCCCCAGCGCCACATAGTGCAGCGCCCCACGGTCAATAGCCTGTTCCAAGCTGGTCAGATCAATGGTGGCTCCCGCATCAGCACCAAAGCCTTCTACTTGGCCGTGTGCGACCATCACTCGGATTCCATCGGCCGGCTCAAGCTCCGTGGCTACTTCCGCCACGATGTCGTCTGCCGAATACTTGCCGTGTACTGGCACACCGATGAGTTCCACCCCGTCACGGATGGAAATGGGCTCGCTGTCGCGAATTACGTAAACTCCTCGGTCTTCCAAAGATTCGAAAGCGCTACGTCGATAAATGGAAGAAGCATCAAGCGCATCATGGTTGCCGGGCAGGAGATACACCGGCACGGGTAGCTTGGCTATTCGCTCAAGAGCCCGCAAGAACACCTTGTCCGGCAGTGTATTGGAATCGAACACGTCTCCAGCGACGACGATGAATTCAGCGCCTTCGCTGGTCGCCAACTCACCGATGCGGTCGATGGCGTTGAGGCGACTTTCGTGGAACCTAGCTTGGGCTTCACCGCCATCGAGCTCTAGGAACCACCGAGTCATTCCCAGTTGCCAATCTGAGGTGTGAATGAATTTCATGACTAGCGCTCCTTTTGTCCCAGGCTCAGCGATTCCTGCAGATGTTGCCAACAATCTTCCAAATCGGCGACTGCACGAATGGTCTCTCTCGAAATTACGCAGGTTGGCTGCAATGCTTCATGCAGCAAACTACGGTCGGTAACTGTTAGTGGGTCAATAACCTCGAGCGAAGGAACACTGACTCGTTCCAAATCATTGCCCCAGTAGTCGGCTTCGACCGCGAAAAGCTCGGCAACCTTTTTCTGCTCGTTGTCACCGCCATCATTTCCACCAGCGCCATCCGCCTTCTGGGCGATTTTATTGGGATCCTCCCGAACCGCGCCGCCAAGCCCGAGGCGCTTTGGCGCAGTCCGGTTTCGCAGCTGTGTTAGTTCCTGAAGCCGGCGTTGCAATTCGCGCTGCGGATAATCGCGCAGCTGCATTAGCGACAGCGGATCACGGTCAATATCAGCGACAAGTTGAGCGGCGACTGCAACGGTGTGCTTACACACAGGTGCCGGGTCCGGGCAGGTGCATTCGCTATAAATGTGCTCTTCACCATCGCACAACAGCATTTCCATCTGCTCATACGGCAACTCGCCGTGCTCAAACTCTGTGAAGGCCGACGGATTGTTCACCAACCACCGCAGTACGTCGTCAGTTTGTTTCTGCTCCCGCCGTGGGAACCGAATAAAGACTGAAAATGGTTCCGGCTGGCTGCCCTGCACTTCCCCGATGATGTAACCATCCGCGATTCGAAGCCCGAGCACATTGCCGTCGAACCTGTACTTCTCGCCTCTGTGAACACGACCCGAATCGGCGCCACGGATGATGAACTCCCACACCCACCGGGCAAAGCTAGTACGTGGCTCGACCGCCACACGCGCTGAGGTTCCACGTCGCTGCTGCCCGGTAAATGCACCAGCCCAGTCCTGGGTGGCCAGGAGCTTTTCAATCGTCGAGCTGGTTGCTGGTGCGCTTCGCGCCGTAGTCCTTTTACGACCGCGCTTTCCAGAGGGACCCTTGCCAAACTCGGCAAAGATGACATTGTCGCCCCATGTCACGTCTCCGTCACCGGCCATTAGTACCACCTCTTCTGGACTCTAAACGGTGTCACATTGTTGGGAATCGAATCGTCATCCGAGGTTGCGGAATCCAATGCCGTGGCCTCCGGGTTCACCCGACCGGTCACCGTCCCACCGGACTTTGACTCCGCTGCGTCCATCGATTCACGCAGTGACTGAATCTTGTCCTTGTCCAATTGCCACAGTGACCGCAAACGGTGAAAATCCATCTCCGTCAGCTTGATTTCACCAGCGCGCACAACTGCATCCGCCAATTCTGCTTTTTCAAAAATCAGCTCGTCGATGCGTTCTTCAAGCGTTCCAACACTGACCAGCTTGTGCACATGGACGTCTTTACGCTGACCGATGCGGTAGGAACGGTCCGTGGCCTGGTTTTCAACCGCTGGATTCCACCACCTGTCAATATGAATGACGTGGTTGGCGGCAACTAGGTTGATGCCGACACCTGCCGCGAGAGTCGACAGCAAAATGATTGGTGGACCGTCCGGAGCATTAAACTCTGCCACTACTTTTTCGCGCTGTGCCGGAGTCATTGCCCCTTGAATAAACGGAATGTCCACGCCCAAGCGCTTGCTGAAATGAGGGGCAAGCATCTTGCCAAATTCCACGAACTGCGTGAACACAAGCGCGCGTTCACCGTTTTGCACAATCTCATCGACGAGCTCTTCCAACCGTGCGACCTTGCCCGAGCGATGCTGCCCATGATTAAGCAGCCCCGAGCCGTCGTGCTGGTAGTGCGCTGGGTGGTTGCAAATCTGCTTCAACTTCATGATGCCGCCGAGGATGATGCTCTTTCGCCCGAAGCTGCCAGAACGATTCCGCTTCGAGCGCTTAAGCTTGTCCTCGATATCCTTCACGGCCTCCTGATACAAGAAAGCCTGCTCCGTCGTGAGAGGAACCATCTCCACCTGCTCATTCTTCTTGGGCAGGTCCGGCGCGATAGCTGGATCCGACTTGAGTCGGCGCAGGATAAAAGGTGCTGTAATCGACTGTAATTGCAGCAGCATTTCCGCATTCCCATCACGCTCGATGGGAATCGCAAACTTGTTGCGAAATGCATTCGCTGAGCCCAGCATGCCTGGATTACAGAAATCCATGATGGTGCGCAGTTCGCCCAAGTCATTTTCCACCGGAGTACCAGTCATGGCGATGTTGTGTCGCGAGCCCAGGCTCCGCAGCGCTCTGGATACCTGTGCGTTGGGGTTCTTAATTGCCTGTGCTTCGTCAGCAATCACATGATCCCACTGCACTTGGGCGAGTTCGTTCACATCTCGGGTAGCAACACCATAGGTCGTCACAACAACATCGTGTTTCCCGATAAATTCTTGTAGTTCTCCACCATGAGGGCGGTTTGAACCATGCAGCAGCCCAACCTTAAGCTCTGGAGTGAACTTTGCCGCTTCTGCTGCCCAATTGCGCAACACACCTGTCGGAACCACCAGCAGCGAAGTCTTGTGCTCTTGAGCCGTAGCATCTGCTTTCCGACGGCAGCGCTCATACTCCAACAGCGCCAGAATTTGCACAGTCTTACCGAGCCCCATGTCATCCGCGAGAATGACACCAAAGCCGCGGTTGGACATATCCGCCAGCCACTCCACACCGCGCTGTTGATACTCCCGCAGCTCACCGACAAAACTCGGTGGCACCTCGACCGACTCTGCGAGGGCCGTGGAACCGTCTGAGTACTTCGACACCAACGCCTTGAGCCAAGAGGGATCCCTCGGGGCGACTGGCACTGCTGCTGGAGCTTGCGACTCCAAACCACCATCGAAGACCAGCTCTTTCAGGGTGGCTTGCCCCTTACCGGTTTCCTCCCCGGCCTTGGTCTGCTCCACCAAAAACTTCAGGGCTTCCCTAGCTACCTCTGGGTTCGCGTGCACCCAATGGTCTCGCAGATGCACTAGCCCCGTACTCGATGCAGCGAGCTCACGCATTTCCGCTTCCGTCAGTACGGCATCCCCCACGGCCAGCTTCCACTCGTAATCAACCAGTTGGTCAAATCCGAGTTTCGGTTCCGAACGGCGCCCAGCAGGCCCCGTCGGATCTAACTGGACGACTTCAGTGTGCAACTGCAGGGTGGTCTCCACTGACTTCCAGTTCGGCGGCAGCATCACATCGATATCAACCTTTGCCAGCTGCGAGATGCCATCAGTCATAAGCTCTATCAGCTGCTCTGAGGTCAGCAGCAGATCCAAGCCCGGGTGGCCCGCTGCCTTCGCATATTTGAGCGTTGGGAATGCCTCCTGTGCAGCCAATAGCTGCGGGCGAAGCAGCGACAGCACGGACCGGCGACACATTTCTGGATTCAGGCGCTCCGGAGCTGCGACGCCGATGCGGTAGTACATCCGCAATGGCCATAGAGTCTCATGTTCCACCGCAGCTGAACGAGGATTGAAGCGAGTTACTGAGCCCCCTTCTTCATCCGCTCGATCCTGCAACTCCAACAGCTGCGGAAGATCCACATCCGACAAGTCTTCCAGCTGGCCTTCAAAACCAACAGGTTCCTGCACCATTAGCTGCAGACGAACATCCTCACCATCGGCCGACAGTCTCCACTTTGCCAGTGACTGCGCCACCCCCGGCGTCGCACGCCCCAGGGACTGAGACTGCAACAACGACCGCACGAAACTCTGACGCTGTTCTGCCGGTTCATCCAGATCGGCCAGGAGCGCGTTGGTGACCCAATGAAACATCCGATTGATGAAGTCCTCAGCCACCGTGGCACCTCCGTTATCAATCAACACCGGTGGTGTACGGGAAATGACCTGACTCTGCCAAGCAATCTCACTCAGCCCCTCCGACATCCGCCACGTCGGCCACCACTCATTGTCTTCCCATGTCAGCGCCACCAATGCCCGCCCAGAGCGTGCGAAAGCATCCAATCCCTGTACAACATCCACAAAGAACCGAAGATCCGGTGCCATCGCCGCCGAGGCAACTTCCTCCTGCAATTGCACCAGTGCCGTCACCGCAGCCCATGGCGGGAACACCCATGTGGGTACCGCTTTCTCTACTGCCCGCCCCTTCGGTGTGCGCAGTTTTAGCGTCAGTTGCGCTCGACTCCCCTGGTCCAGCACTGCAAAAAGCCGACGCTGATGCGCCGGGACTTCCAGCAAATCCACGTCCGCAATAATCCGGTGCCCCTCTGGCCGCTCCACCCATAGGTGAAGACCCGAATCATCCTTCCAGACCGCGTGCAGCAGCAACGGCACCGCTGACTTAGCAACTTGATCCATTACTTCCTCCCCACTGCTTGCTCAGTCATCGCCTGCTCAGTCATCACCGTCTAATCACCCGGCGACTTCGCCACCAGATATTTGTTCAATGAAGATTCTGCCACGCACCCCGGATCAGCTTTTCCACCACACCACAATATTAGCACGCATGTTCGAATTATGTATCTTGCAAAAATTACTCCCCTTCTGCCCAAATACCCCTTTTCCCAGGTAATTTGTCGCACTTAACCGATTTTTAAAAGCTTTTTCAACGCTTCTTATCTTGCAATGCAGCGCATCACATGAAAACGTCGTATAGGCCACAAGAATTAAAAATGTGTGACTCGTGCAATAGTTCTGCCATGGTTCGCATGTGCCAGTAGGCTCCGATGACTGTCGAAGATAGTCCGGAAGCTGAAGCTGTGTTGAATCGCGAACCGCAGGTTCCACCGTGGACGTCGGCCACTTTTTGGCTCGATGCTGCCGCGTCGCTGTGAACGTCGTCAAGCAGACTTGATTAAGCGAAATTGAGTTGTGCGCCGAAAATGCTTTTTGGTGCGCTAGGTAGTGCGCGAGTCCGACTGTACGATTAATAAATAATGAGGAGTTGCCCTGTGGACCAACACACATGGTTCATCATCGCACTAGTCATTTATCTGCTGTTGATGGTCTACATCGGTTGGACCGGATGGAAAAAGACTGCAGAGTATGACGAATACATGATTGGCGGCCGCGGCCTACATCCGTTCGTCGCGGCACTGTCAGCGGGTGCATCGGACATGTCCGGCTGGCTGCTGATGGGTCTGCCCGGCGCGATTTACCTTTCGGGTCTGAACCAGACCTGGATTGCAATCGGCCTGGTCGCAGGAGCATGGCTGAACTGGAAGTTCACCGCACCACGCCTGCGTAGTTACACCAAGATTGCTCGTAACTCGATTACCGTGCCGTCGTTCCTGGAGAATCGTCTGCACGATACATCGAAGGTGCTGCGCGTTGCCGCAGGCCTGATTATTTTGCTGTTCTTCACCTTCTACGTGTCCTCGGGCATGGTGGCAGGTGGCCGTTACTGGGAGTCGACGTTCGGTGGCAACTACCTCGTCGGCATGCTGTTGGTAGCGGCTATCACTGTCGCGTACACCCTGTTCGGTGGCTTCCTGGCTGTGTCTTACACAGACACGGTGCAGGGCATCATTATGTTCATCGCGCTGCTGACGGTTCCGACTGTCGGCATCATCTACCTAATCAACAATGGCAACTCCGCCTCGGACATCTTCAGCTTCGCTGCAAACGACCCCTACCCGGGCAGCGAGGGACAGCCGGTCGAGACCTTCTTCGATCCGTTCGCTGGCATTCCGCTAATCACGATTATCGGTCTGCTCGGTTGGGGTCTGGGCTACTTCGGCCAGCCGCACATTATCGTTCGCTTTATGGCTCTGCGTAGCGCGAAGGACGCAACCGAGGGCCGCCGCTGGGGCGTTGGCTGGCAGGCACTGTGCATGCTCGGCTCGGTCCTCGTGGCTCTGACCGCGACTGTTTTCTTCGCTACGAACCCAGATGCTTCGGTCACTGATGCGTCTTCCTACGAGACTATCTTCCTGGACATGACCCGCATCCTGTTCCACCCGCTGATTGCAGGCCTGATTCTGACTGCGGTTCTGGCAGCAATCATGTCCACCATTTCCTCGCAGCTGCTGGTGTCTTCCTCCGCGCTAATCGAGGACTTGTTCAAGGCAATGGTCAACAAGTCCCTGCGTCCGAAGACCTACATGGCTCTCTCCCGCGTCGCGGTTGCGCTGATTGCCATTATCGCCGCAATCATCGCTGCTAACCCGAACAGCTCCATTCTGGATCTGGTTGGCTTCGCGTGGGCCGGCTTCGGCTCGGCATTCGGCCCGGTGCTGCTGGCCGCCCTCTACTGGTCGCGCCTGAACACGCCAGGTGCTGCTGCCGGCATGATCACTGGTGCGGTTGTCTCCTTCGCATGGGGCATGAGCTCGCTCAGCGACACTCTCTACGAGATCGTCCCGGGCTTCGCCGCTGCAACTGTCGTGATGATCATCGTCACGCTGGCTACGAAGGAACCGAATGAGAAGATCAAGGAAGAGTTCGACCACGCAGCAAAGCAGGCTCTGGTCTAACACTTCGATTTAGGCTTGGCCTCCGCTAGCCCCACAGGCTAGCCCCGGCGCATACCTACAAGGAACCGAAAAAGTATTTTTCGCGCCCAACTAGGTATGCGCCCTTTTTTATTTGCCATCCTAGCCGCCGTCTTGACCGCCGCCTTTGTCTCATCCTTTGCACTTACGCGAGTTCTCGTCACATCCTCCCCCGCTGGGCCGGACGCCGAAGCCGTCGTCAAACAACTGCGCACTGTGCGCGTCGTCGCAGGCCGCCCCACCGTCACCGGGTACAAGCGCGAGCGCTTCGACGTCTGGGCAGGTTCTGCCGATTGCAATACACGCCATAAAGTGTTGGCGGCGTGGTTCGGGGGCTCTGTATGTTCGCTTGACGACGGCGCCCTGCGCGAAATCCCCGACCCTTACACGGGTGACCCGGTGGGTGCGCATGAGGTCGATATCGACCACATTTATCCGTTGGCAGCGGCGTGGGATTTCGGAGCCTACGCCTGGGATGCCGAGCGGCGTCGGCGATTTGGCAACGATATCGAGGCCAACCTCGCGCCCACCCGAAGTGCGGTCAACAGGGATAAAGGAGATGCCAGCCCGGCGGAATGGCTTCCCGAAGATGCGAAGGCGTGTGACTATTCGCAGCGTTACTTAGCGGTGGCCATTAAATGGGACCTGCCCGTATCTTCGGCAGACTGGACGGCGCTGGCAGCTGCGTGTGGGATCCGCGCTGGGAAAGGCACGAAATAGAGAAAATAGTGCGAGCACGTTAAGTTAAGGACTGGTCTTAATAAGGAAATATCCAGGCCACTCCTCGCTTGAACGCGAGGCCTACATTCAGTCGTGGAAAGGTAATACGTGCAAAACGTAGTTCTTATGGTTCACGTCCTAGCGGCAATTCTGCTGCTTGGACCGGTGACTGTCGCAATTTCGATGTTCCCGAAGCTCGCGCTTGCAGCCCGCGGCGGAGAGGCTGGAACGGTCGGCTCCGCGCGCACCATGCACGCCATTTCGCGCACCTACGGCATGTGGTCGCTGCTCGTGCCGCTGCTCGGCTTCGGTGTCATGTTCACCGATGTGTCGACCTACATGAAGTCCGGGGCAATGCACGCCGCAATCCTGCTGGCAATCATCGCCTGGGCACTGCTGTTCTTCCTGATCATTCCGCGTCAGCGTCTGATGATGGCCGGCCTCGGCATCGCTGATGAAGACGAGGATGTTGACGATCCGGAGTTCATCGAGCGTCGCAAGAAGGCTGACGAGCTCGACTGGGACAAGCAGAAGGGCCAGCTGGCCATGTTCTCCGGCATCTTCTCCCTGCTGTGGGTTGTCGCCGGCATCCTGATGTTCTTCATCTAAGGATTGAGCTCTAGCGCTTAGGCCCCGCGCCTACGCACACGCTCAGACACAATAAAACTGCCGGTGCGCCTGTACGTTTCGGCCCGACTTTTAGGGCTGGGAAGTACATGCGCACCGGCAGTTTTTTTATTTTCTAGGTCAGCGCCACGGACAGTGGTCGCGTGACGACGACCCCCTGCTCGCCTGCCTAACAGGTCTAGCGGCGTCCGCCTCGGTAACCACCGCGGCGGTCATCCCGGTCACCACGGTAGCCACCGCGACCGCGGCCGCGACCACGACCGCCGAAACCGTCACCGTCATCGAAGTTTCCACGGTAGCTACCCCGGCCACGTCCGCCACCACGGCGGTCATCGCGGCCACGACCACCACGGTATCCTCCGCGACCGCGACCGCCATCACGACGATCGCCACGGTAGCCACCACGGCCACCGCGGTAGTCATCGCTGTCGTCGACCGAGGTGCCGTCGTCAAGCTTCAGCCCAATGAGCTGGCCGGAAATGCGGGTATCGGAGAGGTTGTTGATGACTTCTTGCGGCAGGTTGGCCGGCAGTTCGACCAGGGTGTGGTCGCCACGGATGTCGATGTGTCCGAAGTCCTTTGATGACAGGCCGCCCTCGTTGGCGATGGCGCCCACAATGGCACCCGGGCGGACGTGCTGGCGACGACCGACGCTGATGCGGTAGGTTGCGGTGCCCTCGCGTTCGAATTCGACCAGGTCGGCGCGCTTGCCCTGACCGCGCTCACCACGGGAGCGACCATCGCGGCCACGGTTGCGGTCGCGGTCGAAACGATCACGGTCACGATCATGACGACGGCCACGCGGTGGCTCCTTCATCAGGAAGTCGCCCGACTGTGCCTGCGCAGCGATAGCAGCGGCGATATCGACCAGCGGAGTGTCGTGCTCTTCAGCGTACTCCTCGATGAGCTCGCGGAAGACCGGAACCTGCGAATCGGCAAGTGCCTCAGTCAAATCATCAGCGAACTTCTGCTTACGGGAGTCGTTGACCTCATCGACGGTCGGCAGCTTCATCTCGTGCAGCTGGGACTTGGTCGCACGCTCAATCGAGCGCAGCAGGCGCCCCTCACGCGGAGTGACAAACAGCAGCGCCTCACCGGAGCGGCCAGCGCGACCGGTACGACCAATGCGGTGGACGTAGGACTCGGTGTCGTGCGGAATGTCGTAGTTGACCACGTGGGAAATGCGGTCAACGTCCAGGCCACGAGCAGCCACATCGGTTGCCACCAGGATGTCCAGGCGGCCGTCCTTGAGCTGATCAATCGTGCGCTCACGCAGGGTCTGCGGGATATCGCCGTTGATGGCGGCAGCGGAGAATCCGCGGGCACGCAGCTTCTCAGCGAGCTCCTCGGTCTCGTGCTTGGTACGCACGAACATGATCATCGCTTCAAATTCCTCGACCTCGAGGATGCGGGTCAGCGCGTCCAGCTTGTTGCGGTGGCTGACCATCAGGAAGCGCTGGCGAATATTGTCCGCAGTGCGAGTCTGGGACTTGACGGTGATCTCTTCCGGCTCCCTCAGGTACTGCTTGGACAGGCGACGAATCGAAGCCGGCATGGTAGCCGAGAACAGTGCGACCTGCTTGTCATCCGGAGTGTCGGCAAGAATGCGCTCGACATCCTCCTGGAAACCCATCTGCAGCATCTCATCGGCCTCGTCCAGTACCAGGAAGCGCAGGTCGGAGATGTCCAACGAGCCCTTTTCCAGGTGGTCAATGACACGACCCGGCGTGCCGACGATGATCTGTGCACCTCGACGCAGACCCGACAGCTGCACTCCGTAGGACTGACCACCGTAGATTGGCAGGACCTGAATCTTGCCCAGGTGATCAGCAAACGACTGGAAGGAATCCGCAACCTGCAGTGCCAGCTCACGGGTCGGAGCGAGCACCAGCGCCTGCGGTGCGCGGACGGAGCGATCAATGCGAGCCAGAATCGGCAGCGCGAACGCCGCGGTCTTACCAGTACCAGTCTGAGCCAGGCCGACGACGTCGCGGCCGCTCATCAGAGTCGGGATAGTTGCAGCCTGAATTGGGGAAGGAGTCTCAAACCCAACCTTGCGAACTGCATTGACAATGTCATCCGGCAGCTCGAGCTCATCGAAGCCGACGGTGTCGTCGTCGTTGTCGTGTTTGTTCTTTTCGGCCTTCTTTTCGGCCTCGGCAGTCTTTTCTACCTTCTCGGTCTTTTCCTCAGCGGCCTTCTCTCCGGCCACTGGTGCTTCCTCGGCCACTACATCCTCGGCCTTCACAATTGCGTCCTCGCGCTGGTTTTCGCGCTGATCCTCGCGATTTTCCTCGACGCTGCCATTCATTTCATTATTAGCCATTTGGGGCTCTTCCTGGGCCTTTTCGCCCGCACACTCAATATTCAACAGTTGATTACTCACAGTTGGGTCGCACATACATGACCCGCCCAATTTACGTTCTTGTTTTCAGTGCTCTCACGTCGGAATTGCGATGACATCGCTTCTCTTGCACATACTTCGAAAAATTGCGCCCAAACCCAATTCAGCTTTTACTTCCGAGGAGGGGCGCCCATCATGCACTATGCACTCTCAAGCGTTTCACCAGCGAATTTATACCGCTGCCAGATTCTCTGCGACATTGTCGTCAGGATTTCACACCGACTGCCCAGACTACGCCACCGTCGGTCAAAAAACCATTTCCCGTTAGCAAGGCCACAACACTAGGTGGTCGATTTCTTGGATGAGGCCCGGCGCTGGGGCCGACGTCAAACGAGCACATTGCACCCACTTCGGGGTACCTATTTTGCAATTGCATGGGGTGAGGTAGTTAACATTTTCCCTACACGTTTGTACACATATCTGCTATTTTCCGCCGTGGAACACCCACCGTTCGGCGGATTTTTGCAATTTCGCAACGTATAAACCCAAGGTCACTAGAGAATGTCCAGCAATAACAACGCACCAGAAACGCCGCCGTCTTCGCCCCGGCAGTCCCCGCTAAAACCACATTCTCCCGAGGAGATTTCTGGGAATGGCAAGCAGGAAAATAAGGCACCGTCGAAGCTCTCGGCGATAATTGAGGTTCTCGGATTTCCGGGCTTTATTTTGGCGGGTTCGGCGCTGGCATTCTTCTTCCCCGCCCCGTTTACTCCGCTGACGGACTACATCACATATTTCCTGATGATCATCATGTTCGCGATGGGCCTCACCCTGACCATTCCGGACTTTAAGCAGGTCGCTAAGCGCCCGTTGGCGATTCTCTTCGGCGTCATTGCGCAGTTTGTCATCATGCCGCTGCTAGCAATTGCCGTGGCGAAAGTGCTCGGGCTTAACCCGGCGCTGGCCGTCGGTCTGCTGATGCTGGGCTCCGTCCCAGGCGGCACCTCATCGAACGTCATCGCTTACCTGGCACGCGGTGATGTCGCGCTGTCCGTCGCTATGACCAGCGTGTCGACGCTGGTCTCGCCGATTATGACGCCGTTTCTCATGCTCGTGCTTGCCGACGCGCACACGGAGGTCGACGGCCTCGGGATGGCGTGGAGCCTCTGCCAGACAGTCCTCCTGCCTGTGGTTGGTGGCCTGATCATTCGCTTTGTGGCCGACTCGTTTATTAATAAAATCCTGCCGATTCTGCCGTGGATTTCCATCCTCGGTATCGGCGGCGTGGTCTTCGGTGCCGTGGCCAAGAATGCGGAGAGCCTGGCGCACATTGGCCTCATTGTGTTTGTGGCTGTAATCATCCACAACGTGCTGGGCTACGTGCTCGGCTTCTTTGCAGGCCAGCTGGTCGGGATGCCGACTGCGGGCAAGCACACGGTGGCCGTGGAGGTCGGCACGCAATCCGCGGGTCTGTCTTCCGGTATGGCGGCGAAGTTCTTTACCCCAGAGGCCGCGCTTCCGGGCGCGGTGGCCGCGGTGGTGCACAACATTACTGGCGCTATCTATGTGGCTATTTGCCGAAAGCTCGATGAAGGCAAGGAATCTAGCAAATCCGCTTCTGTTTAAGCTGTTTTCGCTTTGGCTTCTTTTGCTCCGCTGTTCGACGAGTGGGCTGGTAGAGTCTCGCGCCCGAATATCCAGCCCACCATCGCGACCAGCGAGATGACACCGCAAACAAGGAATCCGGCCTTGAACCCTGCGGCATCCACGATTGCGCCGACAATCAGCGGGCCGGAGATTGCTCCGAAGTCCTGAGCCATTTGGAAATTGGCGAGCACCTTTCCACCTTGGCGGTTGGCGCCGATGACGTCGGCAAGCACGGCCTGCTGCGATGGATTGATCATGCCAGCGCCGAAGCCGGCGAGGACTGAGAGAATCAGTAGCGGAATGGCGCCGCTGCTAAATCCGATTGCGCCAGTGAATACGCCGTTGATAAACAGGCCTGTGATGAGCAGTGGACGACGGCCGATGCGGTCGGACAAACGACCGGAAAACTGAAGTGCCGTAACATTGCCGAGCGCGAAGGCCGTCAGCGCGAAACCAGCTGTGGCAGTGGCAGCTACTGCCCCATCGCTGCCCGGTTCTGGGGCGCCGACATGGGAGAACGTTGCCGCAGCGAACAGCGGGACAATCGCGACGCGCACGCCGAAGTTCGACCAACCGTTGGCGAAGGCTCCGACTAGTGCGCTTCGATATGCCGAGTCCCGGATTGCCTCGGAGAACTTCAGCACTGGAGTCGTGCGCTTTGGCACTACGTGGCGAAGATGCTCCGCGCTCAGCGACATGCCGACCACAATCGTTGCCACAATCAGCGCGCCACCGTAGATGAAAAACGGCACCCGCATGCCCCATGCGCCCATTGCCGCACCAATAATTGGGCCAAAGACATTGCCCAACAGGAAGGCTGTGCCGTAGGCGGCCGAGCTCTTACCACGGATCTCCGGCGGTGAAATCCGCACAATCAGCCCCATTGCCGAGACCGTGAACATCGTCGAACCGATGCCTCCGAGCGCACGAAACGCCAGCAGTTGCCAATATGTCTGCGCAACACCGACAAGCAAAGTCGAGAACGCGACGATACTGATGCCGGTTAGGTACGTGCGTCGGTATCCGAGCTTCTCTACCAGCGAACCCGATGCCGGCGCGAAGATCAGCCGGAAAATGGAGAACGAACTGACCACGAAGCTGGCCGCGAACACACCCACATCGAAGCTGCGTGCGTACTGCGGAAGAATTGGAGCGATCAGCCCAAAGCCCAGCGCGATGATGAACGCGGCGCTGACCAGAATCCAAATCGCTCGCGGAATCGGCTGTTTTGTCCGGTCTAATTCACTCGACTGAGGACCCAGACCTTGTGATTCGCTTCCCACCTCCGATGCGATAGCCGGCTGAGATTCGCACTTTGCTTTACGACGAAGCAGGCCGCGCGAACGGGAAGCTGACAAGGTAACGGTCCTTTCTACTGTGCAAAAGAGAAAATAAAAAGCCCAGGAGTTCACCATAGCCCGATCTGCAAACAGTGACGATTACTAGAATGAGGCGCAATGACAGAACGCGGAGTTGAGATGAAAAAACGAATCGAAGTTGTAGGTGCGGTTCTTACCTACGAAGGAAAAATCTTCGCCGCCCAACGCGGCCCAGGTCGCTCGATGGAAAACTATTGGGAATTTCCCGGTGGAAAGATCGAAGAAGGTGAGTCCCCTCGTGAGGCTCTAGCCCGTGAACTAAGAGAAGAGCTAAAACTTGAAGCTGAGATTGGGAACCACATTCTCACTGTCGACCATGAGTATGACTTCGCCGTTATCTCACTGGCGACATACTTTTGTTCCGTTTCTTCTCCCGAAATCAAGCTAACGGAGCACACTGAATATCGTTGGTTAGAACCGGCCGAACTTTATTCCGTTGATTGGGCGCCAGCGGACATCCCTACAGTCGACATTCTTGTAAACGAACAATAATCAATACAAGCGACGCAGCGTGCATTTAGTATGCTAAAACAATGATGAATTCCCTGGTCGGAGACCTGCGATACGGCTTCATCGATAAAAACATCGTTGCCGACAAAAAATACAATCCCCGACTCATTCGCAACGATGAGTCGGCCACTATGTACAATGCGCTCCGCGAGGAGCTACGCACCGCTACGAGTTTCATATTTTCAGTAGCATTTATTTCTCCGGCCGCTCTTGCCATGCTGAAGGAGGATCTCCTTCAGTTTTCTGGCCCAATGACGATCATCACGTCGAACTACCTTGATTTCAATTCACCATCGATGTTCAGAGAACTACTCGAAATTGAGGGACTGAACGTCTACATCTACCCCGAGGATCATCACCGGGGTTTTCATCCAAAGGGATACCTCTTTTACAAAGAGGTTGAGCTTTCAGCCATCGTCGGCAGCGCAAATTTGACGCAAAAGGCGCTCCAGGAAAACGAAGAGTGGAATCTGCACTTTTCCAGCCACCAGAATGGTGATATCACGTTCCAAATTGAGACGGCCATTGATATGCAACGTAACCGTTGCATCCCACTAACTCATCAATGGGTCGATCAGTACGAACAGAACCGCGTACCTCCAGTTTCGAAAAACACGCACACAAAGTTGCTGCCCGAGGGCCCAGTTATCGCCAATCAAATGCAGCAGGTAGCGCTGTCGAATATCGCTGACTTGAGGCAGTCAGGCGAGCGGAAAGGCCTCATAATTTCCGCTACCGGCACGGGGAAGACGATCCTTGCTGCACTAGCAGTTAAAGAAGCAGAGGCCGAGCGCGTCTTGTTCGTCGCCCACCGGGAACAGATTCTGGAAAAGACTAAGAGTGAATTCCGAAAGGTACTTGCTTATTCCGGTTCTGAGCTTACGGACGCCGACTTTGGACTCTTGGTTGGTGGGAAAAAAGAAACTGATGCACGATACCTTTTTGCCTCAGTTCAATCCTTGTATTCCCAATCGACTTACAAAACCTTTTCTCCAGATGCCTTTGACTTCATCATTATCGATGAGGTTCATCGTGGCGCTGCTAATTCCTACAAGCCAGTTTTTGAATACTTCAACAGCGAGTTTGTCCTCGGCTTGACCGCAACTCCCGAGCGTCCAGATTCAGGGGACATCTTTCGCCTCTTTGATTTCAACGTTCCTTACGAAATCCGACTGCAAGCCGCTCTTGAAGCCGATATGCTCGCACCATTCCATTATTTCGGTGTCACCGATTTTGATGATGGAGTTCGAGCGATCGGTGATAAGACTGCATCCATCGATGCTCTCGTCGCTGAAGATCGTATCGACTATCTCCTGGAGAAGCTCCGTGTCTACGGGTTTCCTGAGAGAGTTAAGGGGCTCATGTTTTGCAGTCGGAAAGACGAAGCGAAAGCGCTGTCGGAGCAGCTCAACCAAAAGCAGCTCTTTGGCCGGCAGCTACGGACGAAGGTGCTTCTAGGTGAAGACTCAATCTCGACACGAAATGCTGTCGTTGCGGAGTTATCTGCAGGCGAACTCGACTACATCATCACCGTTGATATTTTCAACGAGGGCATCGACATTCCGGCAGTAAATCAAGTAGTGATGCTACGCGGCACCGAGTCAAACATCATTTTTACCCAGCAGCTGGGCCGTGGTCTTCGCAAAGCCCCAGGAAAAGACCACCTCCGAGTAATTGATTTTATTGGAAACTACAAGAACAATTACATGATCCCGATGGCTCTTTTCGGCGATTCATCTAGAAATAAGTCGAAGCTCAAGAGCAAAGTCGTTGATCCCTCCAATATCCCATCGGGCTCCACTGTAAGCTTTGATGAAATTGCCAAGGAGAAGATCCTTAAAGCCATCGATACAGCCTCGGTAGACACGATTGCTGAATTTAAAAAGGATATTCAACTTCTCCAGTACCGACTGAATCGTGTACCACGACTAATGGATTTTGCTCGGTTCAACCTCGTTGACCCTGCAGTGATCTCGACCAGGCGTACCAAGAATTATTGGGAACTCCTCCACCGAGTAGACAAAGCAGCAACAGGACCAACGGATAAGCAGAGTGAATACTTGAAGTTTTTGTCCCGCGAGCTACTTTCCGGAAAGCAACCCCAAGAGTTACTTCTACTTGACCAGCTTATTAAGCATGGTTCCATCACACGTGAAGAATTTTCTGACTTTCTCGACACAAGGGCTGTTTCTCACAGCGAGCTGGATCTCTCTGTTGTCGAACGAGTGCTCAACCTCGAGTTTTACCCGAAGCGGGCCTACGAAGAAATTAGATTGGTCCGGTACGATGACGAAACCTCACGTTACAGTCTGACTGAGGAATTTTTGACTTTGTACAACAAGTGGGATTCGACATATCCAAATAGCTTTCGAGAGCATGTGGATGACATCATTCAAACTGGTCTTTTCCTGTCCCGCGAAAATGATTATTTCGCGGGTGTGCTTCGCCGCAATCAACGCTATTCCAGAAAGGATGTTTCTCGTCTTTTGAGGCTTCGGTCGGATCAAACAGGCACGCTAAATGGCTACAAGATTGATTCCCACTCGCAGACGATCCCTATCTTCGTGAACTACCGTAAACACAAGGGGCTTGCTCCGAGCATTGCCTACGAAGATGAATTCATTGACCGTTCGACGATGCGCTGGTTTACACGTTCAAATAGGACCCTCAAGAGCCAAGAGGTCCAGAGCATCATCCAACACAAGTTCCCAATCCATTTGTTTGTGCGTAGGGATGATTTACCAGATGAAGGATTCACCTACCTTGGCGAAGTGACTCCCAGCGATCCACAACAAACGACAATGAAGGGGCTAAAAGACAAAGAATTAGATGTTGTCACAATGAAGCTTCACCTTGAACATCCCGTTCCCGACACATTCTTCGAGTACCTTCACGCAAAGCCGATTGACTAACAAAAGCTAAACCCCCTACTCCGCCACCATGGCGGAATAGGGGGTTAAACGGAGCGTCGTAAAGCGAACGCTCTATCTACGAGACTGCAGTGACCTGATTAGAACAGGCTCGGAAGACCTGCCTGCGAGGAGAGGTTGCTGACAGCCTGTGTTGCCTGAGCGGTCGACCCCGACAGCTCCGGAATGGGCAGCTCCGGGAGAGCTGGGCTCTCCGAGATGATGTCGGCAATCTCCGGCGGGACCTCGACGCCCTCTGGAAGCAGCTCGCCAATCGGACCCAAATCCGGCTCTTCCTGCGGGACGTGCTGGTTGGTGTACTGAACGTCCTCGTCAATCGTGCGGAACTCAGACTGCGGTTCAGTGGAGGTCTCTACCTTGAAGCGCTCGTTAACCTGGCCGTCTGGGATGTCGTACTGCTCTTCAAGAGCAACGTCAATCGGCTGGAAGCGGCTCAGCGGGCCAATACCCATGGAGTTAACGCCGATGGCCTCGCGAGTCTCTGGGTTGTAGGCGTTTCCGCCCGAATCGCCGTGGTCAATCGGAGCGATGGCCCAGACACCGTTGCGGACACGGAAGACCTGGAAGCCGCAACCGCGGCCAGTACGGGAACCGTCAGTGCACACGGGCTCACCGAAGTTGTCGACGGAAATCTCCATCGGGTCGAGAGTGCGCTTGTCCTCGATACCGACGATCTGGACCGGCTCGCCGTGGACGTTGCCGAACTCATCCACAGAGTGGGACATGGAGGTGGTCTTAATGTCGTCCTGAACCTCAATGATGCCGTAGTCACCGCTATTGAAGAGCTCGTTGAAGAACTCCGGCATAGTGGTGTTTTCGTCGAAGTCGCTCTCTTCCGGCATGACATCGGTGCCCATGTAGTCCTTGTTGACCAGCTTGTCGCCGTCCTTGGTTGGGATGAAGAACTGGCCGGTGACCTCTTCGCCGGTTTCAGTATCCTTCGCCACAACACAGTGGCCGGCAGTCATGATGACGCGATGCGAAACACCATTCTGATCCACAACGGTGCCAGGAACTCCCAGAGAGCACATCGGAGACTGAACATGACGTCCGTCGATGTTCTTGCTGCTCGGGAACGGCATCCGCAACGGCGAACCCGGGCCGATGACAACATCCGAGTTTGCCGGTGCAGCCTCAGCTACCGCGATTCCGGGCACAAAGCCACCTGCAGCTACCGACAGTGCAGCCGTGAGCGTGGCGACCTTCTTCGAACTGGCCATAGTGTGCGCTACTCCATTTCTGTACAGAAAACTTGTCCCACTCAGTGTATTAGGGACACCTTTACAAAGCTCTCCAAAAATGAAACCTAGGGTGAAATTCTCAGTCGAGGAACCGTTCATTCGTCTTCATTTCAGACTCATTAGACATCAAAAAGTTTGCTCAACAGCAATGCAAGAGCCAGAACCATCCGCCTTGGATGATTCTGGCTCTCTTAACGGTTCGGGGGTGATTTTTGTCAGATTCTCAGACTGGTGCTAGCTCTCAAAGCTTGGAAGCTGAATTTCTGCCAACTGAGGCGCCCCAGACAGGTGTGACGATTGTGGCAATTGGGGCGATTGTGGCAGCTCAGGGAGTTTCGGCAACTGCGGCAGCTGGTCCACGAGATCGACTAGCTGCGGTACAGAACCTTCCTGTGAATCCTGTGAATCCTGCGCCCGGGCATACTCCTGATCCGCCGCCATATCCTCGTTGAGGGTGCGATAGGTGGAGTCGCGCTGAGCCGTGGGATCCGATACCTCGAAGTGGTCGTTTACTTGACCGTCGGGAATACCGTAGGCCTCCTGAATGGCAATATCTGCGGGCATCACACGCGAGACCGGACCGAAGGTCATCGAATTCACGCCAATAACTTCATTTGTGGTCGGGTCGTAGGCATTTCCGCCAGAGTCACCGTGATTAACGCCAATACCAACCGTCCAGATGCCGTTTCGAGCTCGGAATACCTGGTATCCACAGGCCCGTCCGGTGCGCATACCGTCCTTGCAGATAGGCTTGCCAAGATTATCGAAGGAGACTTCGCCACGCGGCAGGTCTTCATTGTCCTGAATGCCAGTCATCACTACCGACTCCCCGTAGCTCTGACCATTTTCATCAATGGAGTAACTTGCGCCGGTAGTCTCTACGTCCGGATCCAGGTTGATTATTCCGTAGTCCGCGCCATTAAAGCCTGCCGGCAACGACTCCAGTCCGGCATCTTCCTGCGGCAATTCCCAACGATGGGCACCTGCGGTACCAATGCGCTTATCACCTTCAGTGGTTGGCACATACACCTCACCAGTGACGATTGGCAGACCCACATCCGGAGCATCATTCAGGCAGTGCCCTGCGGTCAACATGACCCGATGCTTCTCGCCGTTGCGGTCCGTCACCGTCCCCGGAACACCCGCCGAACACATCGGCGAGTTGATATTTCGATACCCATCCCACGGACTTCCCTCCATGGGAGTTCGAATCGGGTCACCCGGACCAACCACGACAGCATGTGCAGCGACCGGGGCCACCAAGGACAAAAGTGCTGCGAAAGCCGCTACCGCCAGTCGACTTCTTGCGTGCTTCATTGAGACGAATCTTTCAGATTTTTAGTTTTTCTTTAGGGCCACTACTCACACTAATCCACCACCCCACCCCCGGAAATAGTGTTTTCTCAGACTTTTGGGCTTTTACAAAAGTCGTTATCGAATCGTTTCCACAACCCCACGCGTCCCTGCAATAACACCAGACACCTAGCCAATTGACTACCCCCACTTAGGTAGCCCACTGATACTAATCTTATTTCGAACACGAGTTCTAGGCGTTCGAAAAAATGAGTCCGGGGTGTTCGATAATTTGTGAGCCATGAGTACAACAAACGAGTTTCCCATTCACCGTCGCCTAGCCCTTCCCCCGCTATCCGCTACCTACCGTGCAGAATGTTTCGAAGACCTCGCCCTCATCCGCACAATCCTCTGCCACCCCACCATCGGCCGTAGGCATTCGCCCGGCGCGCTGGATCACACCTTCTCGCTTCCCGACGGGCCTGTGGTCACCGTCCGAGCGTCACGGATAGCGCTTCCTCGCGCACTGGTCTCTCAGCTTGCCGACGTGCACGCGGAATACTTCATCCTGAAGGATGAGCCCATGTTCATGTACTCCGTTTCCGTCAAGGTGGAATCCTCATCGGAGGTAGTCCTCCGCGGAATTGGCGGTTCGAATCGGACACGGGAAGAAAACCGCCGACGCACTCGGGCTGTAGCCGAGGCTCTCCATCGTGCGCAGGACTGCAGCAAGATACACGAAAACGGCACTGACCTCGCACTCCCCGGGCGCCGTTATAGTTGGATTGGCACCAGGGACGCGCGGCCACTGCCGTGTCCTAGCGAGCTCTTTTCTTCTCGCCCATCAGCGGCTTAGCACTAGTCACAGCGCTGCCGCAGTATAGCTACTCGCTGTCGTCGCCTTCTTCGTCGTCCTCGTCGTCCTCGTCGTCATAGTCGCCATCGTCGTAGAGGTCATCATCGTCCTCGTCGTCGTCATCATCCTCGTCCAAGGAGGCAACGTGATCAGAGTAGATGTACTCTGCATACCCGTCATCGACGGGTGCCAGCTGATCTTCCCATTCCTCTGCGCGGTCTACCACGAGCGCAAGGACATCCATCAGCTTGTCAAAGTCCTTGAAGGTGCCCAGTGTCAGAACCTCATTGCGCAAGGTCTGGATGTCAGAGTAGAGGTCAGCAAACATCTTGCGACGGTCATCATCGGTGAGAACCGTTTCGGTGTCCGAGTCCCAGAACTCCGCGATGGCCTGATCGACGATGTCGTCCAAGTTTGCGTCCTGGGAGATGAAGCGGACGTGTGCGCTGGGCTCGTTGTTGTGGGCAGTTACCAAAACCTGTACCAACGAGGAGGTACCAACTTCGGAGGTAACCAGAGTTGCCTCTTCGGGGTCCTGTTCAAACTCCAGGTCAGCAATGCGGTCATCGTCGCCATCGAGCAGAGTGCGAAGCAGGCCAACAACCTGGTCAGTAGCTACATGGTGAGCGACTGCTGCGACGGCGTCTTCGACGGAGAATACAGCGGAGACCAGAACAGCTTCGAACTCGTCGTCCTCATCATCCACATCGGCAGCGGCTACGTAAACTTCGGCAGCCGGGATGTCCTCATCAATGGTGACGAACTGAACCTCCAGGTCAGAGGTAATGGGAACGAAGAGGGTGTCATCGTTGACACGACTTTCAATGCCCTCGCGGTCCAGTGCCGCAGCAATCTGCTCGAAAAAGCTCATGGGTGGAATCCTCCCTTGAAAGATAATTGGCCTCTACCCGCAGCCAATCGTAGCGACAAACGCGCAATCATGGGGTGGCTCACGCCCCCGGCAATTGCTGCGAAAGATCACGCCGGCAGTGCGCGTGCTACATCAAAGCCGCCAACGCGGCCGGTTGAGGGACAGGCCGCCAGCTGTCGATTCTCGAAAACAGAGCGCTCAGTAGCGTGCCCAGAGTTGATGGCGTTCCTCACGCGAACGTTTCGGACACGAGACACACAGATCGGCGTCTGGGCTGTGATAAATCATGCAGCAAGTAGCTCTCTCCAGGTGAGTAACTACATCGAAGTCCGGTTCTTCTCCCGATTCCGCGGCGGCTTCGTCCCAGGGGCGCACCTCGCCTCCACAGGAATCCATGAAACGAGGAAGAGGAACCCGATGTACTCGCTGTATTCCCTCAACGACATGTTTGCCAATAAGCGCTCCGCGCCAGGGCTCCATCAGCTCATTACCGGCGGATATTGCGGCATTAGCTACGGCATCGGCAGCCACGGCCCAAAGAGGAGCAGGCTTGATTTCCCCGACTTCTCCAACAACCTGAGCCAACGGCTCCAAGAAATGGGCCAGTGCTTCGCCGGAATCCTTCAGCTCATCCGCATCCTCAGCAGAAATGCTTTCAAACTGTTGAGCTTGGAACCCAACCCAATAGTCATCTCGGAGAAATGTGAACCAAGAAGACCACTGCCACACTGGAACTCGATCGGAAACCAACACGCATGCCAGCGATGGCCCCACCAATGCTCCGCACATGGACCACCACCACAACTGCGCTTGGAAACGGGTATCGCCCGCAACCTCAGGCATGGGAAACAGCTTTCTCCCGGCCTCAATTCCGGCAGCTACAGCTTCGGTTGAAAGGTGCCAATCCGCAGCACCGTCGTGAGGAATGACATCTGCGGAAAACCGAGGAAAGTCCGCCAAAAGCTGGGAGTACTCGGGAGGCAATGCGGCACCCCGCATGACATCGTTCACCAGTCTCGTCCTTCTATCAACTGTTTTAATCGCCGTACACCTGTCTATTTTTCCACCGACTACGGAATTTCCCCACAGCTCAGTAGTGTTTATATGGGCATATGGCTCTCAACGGACCCGTTTAGGAGGTCTACTACTTTGTTCCAAAAGACGAAGAAGGATTCAACTCGCACAGTAACTGATGCAGTGAACTCAACCCCCGAAGCGATTGAACGTGATGCCGGAAAACTGGGAACCCTTCTTATCCAAACCCTGGATAAGACCATGAGCTGGCAGTCATCTGCCATCACCGGGTACGTCAGTTCCCTGCACAAGCGCAAAAAAGATGAAACTCCGGCGCAGGTACAGGAACGTATTGATTCCCACTACCTGAACCTGGTCACCGGCACCGGTGGTGCAGCTGGGGGCAGCGCGGTTCTTCCCGGCGTCGGCATGATTACGGGCTTGGCTGCAGTTACCGGTGAATCGCTGCTGTTCCTGGAAGCATCCGCCTGGTACACACTGGCCTCAGCAACCCTGCGCAATATTGACATCACCGATCCACAACGCCGTCGCACGCTGATTCTTGCGGCCATGAGCGGTTCTGAAGGGACAGCTATTATGGCCTCCCTGCTTGGCGAGGAATCGCTGCGGAAGCAGACCAAAACTTCCGTGAATTCCCTACTGCCACGGCTTGGCGTTCCGCAGCTGGGTGCAGCAAACCGTCTGCTAATTCGCGAGGCACGCAAGCGCTTGATGAAGAACGCTCGTCTGGCCATCATCGGTAAGATTTTGCCATTTGGAATTGGCGCCGTGGTTGGGGCCTCCGCAAACCGCAAGCTCGGTGGCATTCTTATCAGCTCCACTCGCGCATCTCTGGGCCCACTTCCCCAGGATTGGTCGGACTTTGAACGAAAGCTACCGGCTAAATCCAACACCTCTGAAGACTCGAAGAAGGACTCAAAGTCATCGAGGTTCTCGATTCCCTCGGCGCTGAAGTGGCCGAAGAAAAAGAAGAATAAGTAGTTCCTCTTACTCCGATTACCCTTCAGCGACGTTTTTCAATGGAAGAGCGGTACCCACCATGGCCCAGAGCAAACCCCGCAGAACCTCTCCTATGAAGTTCTTGTGGAAACAGTCTCTTCACAGGCCACTACCGCTCTATGGTGTCGTTGTTGCAGCGCTAATCGTTGTCGGGGTGGAGTCCGTACTTCCGCTTCTCACTAGAGATGCCATTGATGTAGCAACGGGCTCGTCCGATGGCGGTGTCCCCGCGCGCCTGCTGCCGTCCCTAACTCCCCTGCAGGCAGTCATTTCCGTATTTCTGGCCATCGCGTTAGTACGCTTCATCGCCCAGGTGGGGCGCAGATTCTTCTCCGGCAAACTCTCCATTGATGTTCAGCACGACCTGCGACTAAAAATCCTTCGCTCCCTACAAAACCTCGATGGTCCAGCACAAGACCGAGTCAACACCGGCCAGGTTGTGTCACGGTCAATTTCCGACCTCCAGGCTGTGTCCGGACTACTGGCGATGCTGCCGTTGACGCTGGGGTCCGTCGTCAAGCTATTCATCACTATCGGCATCATGCTCGCCCTCTCGCTGCCCCTGACACTGGTCGGCCTCGCCGTGGTGCCAGCGATTGTCTACATTGCAGTGAATTCGCGTGACAAACTCCATGCCGCAACCTGGGCTGCCCAACAGCAAGCAGGCGAGATTGCCGGACAAGTCGAGGAAACCGTTTCCGGCATCCGTGTTGTCAAGGCGTTTGCGCAGGGTGACAACGAAGTTGTGAAGATGGAGCGTAACTCGTCTCTGCTCTATTCCCTCCGCCTGCGAGCGGCAAAACTCAGCGCTCGATTCCAACCGGCGCTGCAGTCGTTGCCGCAACTGTCCCTCGTCGGAAATATCGCGGTCGGTGGCTGGCTAGCGATTCACGGACACATCACCCTAGGCACGTTCGTAGCTTTTGCCACGTATCTCACCAGCCTGACTGCCCTGTCGCGTCTGGTCTCCAACATGGTCATCTCGATACAGCTGACGTCGGCAAGCATCGACCGCATTTCCGATGTCATCGACGCCCGACCAGACAACCCCGAACCCACCGACGCGCTTCCTCTCCCCGACGGCCCCGTTGGCATCAGCTTCAACCACGTCACCCACAGCCGTGGCGGACGCACGCTTATCGACGATGTCTCATTCTCCGTCGCGCCAGGGGCGACCTTAGCGTTGATTGGCCCACCGGGGTCCGGAAAGACTATCGCCACGGAGTTACTCGGCCGTCACTATCTGCCGGATTCGGGAACTATCACTATCGATGCGCCCAGCCACGGCACATCCACAGATACCGCGCGCACTCTCTCCAGCGACGTATATGACGCTATTACTGTCGTTCCGGACACTCCTTATTTATTTGCGGGCACGTTGCGTGAGAACATTGCATTCGCCAATCCCGCGGCGTCCCAGGAAGAGATTATCGCCGCAGCGACCGCCGCCCAGGTCAACTTCGTCGACGACCTGCCTCAGGGGTGGGACACAGCCATCGGCGAGCACGGGCATAATCTCTCCGGCGGACAAGCTCAACGCGTGGCATTAGCACGGGCATTCCTCGCCCTTCCTCGAGTTTTGGTTCTCGATGACGCAACCTCAGCAATCGATGCTGCAACTGAGTTGGAAATCTTCAACGCGCTGACCTCACAGCTGGCGGATACGACTATCGTCATCGTGGCGCATCGATCTTCCACTCTCGAGCAGGCGGACCACATCGCCATTTTCGAAGACGGTGCCCTCACCGGCATTGGAACCAAGGCCGAACTGATTACTTCTCATCCGCGCTTCACCGAGCTGATGGACATCGACCAGAGTGCCTACCCCGAAATCGAAAACCTCGTTCTCGACCCCATCGACAGTGAGGACCCCAGCCCCGAGGAACTCTGGCCCGACGAATCCGCACCAACCTCCGACGACTCCACGTCAGACACCTCTGCGCGGCTTCCCGGAGGCGCCACTTCTCAAATGGCCCGCGGGGCTGGCCGAGCCGGAGGCGGTCCAGGTGGACCCGGTGGCCCTGGTGGTCCCGGTGGCCGCGGCGGCGGGCGTGGCGGCATGGGGGCGGCTCTCGCCAATGCTCCTGCGACGCCAGAGCTTCTCGAGCGTGTGCGAAACCTCCCACCCGCTAGCGAAAAACCGCGTGTACCAGCTCGAGCACTCGACAACTCCGAGCCTTTTTCTCTGCGCCGGCTGCTCTCCTACGTCCGCGGCCTATTTATAAGCGTCATTGCGCTGCTCGCCCTCATTGCCGTTGCCGATCTCGCGTTCCCCATGCTCGTGCGCTACGCCATTGACCACGGCATCCGTGAGCACAATGAAGCCGTGTTGTGGGCCTGCGCCGCAGGCGGTTTGGCGACAGTCCTCATCAGCTGGATTGCCGTAGCCACAAATGCTGTTATTACTGCGCGTACTGGTGAGCGGCTGCTCTATGCCCTGCGTGTGCGCTGCTACCGTCACCTGCAGTCGCTTGGCATTAACTACTTCGAGGCCAATCGCTCGGGTGCCATCATGACGAGGATGACAACCGACATCGACGCGCTGTCGTCGTTCCTACAAACGGGATTGGCAGAGGGCGCGATTGCCACGTTCACTCTGCTCGGTGTCTCAGTGCTGTTGCTTGCCACACAGGTGTCACTCGCCGCGGTGGCGTTGGCGACGCTTCCCATCATTGTGGCGGCCACCCTGGTATTCCGCCGAATCTCCTCGCGCCTATACAAGGCTGCACGCGAGCAACTTTCCTTGGTCAACGCTGATTTCCAGGAGACCATTGGTGGGCTTCGCGAGATTCAGATGTACCACCGCGTCGCCGATATCGAATCTTCCTTTGCCGAGGAATCCGATAAGTATCGCGCAATTCGTCAGCGAGCACAGCTGGCCGTGGCCTTATTCTTCCCCGGCATCAACTTCGTCTCTGAGTTGGCAACAGCTGCGGTGTTGGCTGTCGGCGCCCAACAGGTTGCTGCGGGAACTACGACGCCCGGCGTACTCGTCGCCTTCACGCTATACCTGGGAATGCTCTTTGGCCCGATTCAGCAGCTGTCCCATGTTTTCGACGGCTACCAGCAGGCGAAGGTCGGTCTCAATCGCATTGGTGACCTCCTACAGACCGCCCCCATGCCAGATTACGGCACTACTGACGGCGCGTCCCGTGCAGCCGCTGGCGACCTGCGCTTAGACAAGGTGACTTTCTCCTACCCCGCCGCCAACTCTGAGCACGAACGCCCGCAGGTCCTCGATGCTCTCGATTTGCAGATTCCTGCCGGAGAAACAGTCGCAATTGTCGGGTCCACCGGTGCCGGAAAATCAACAATCATTAAGTTGTTTGCCCGTTTTTACGATCCAGTTGACGGTGTGGTGCGAGCCTCTGAAACTGACATCCGCGACTTCCCTCTTAACGATTGGCGACGCCCCCTCGGCTATGTCCCCCAAGAATCACACCTATTTTCGGGGACAGTAGCAACAAATATTTCCTACGGTCTGCCGGACAGCAGTCATGCTGAAATCCAGCAAGCCGCGAAGAATGTCGGCGCTCTCAGCACCATTGCCAGCCTGCCCGGTGGCTTCCACCACCCCGTCGGCCCAGATGGCCGAGGGCTCTCCTCCGGACAGCGTCAACTCATCGCACTCGCTCGTGCCGAAATGATGCGTCCTGAACTGCTGCTTCTCGACGAGGCCACCGCGACACTCGACCCTGCAACAGAGTCGGCAATCCTCGAAGCCACTGACCGTGCGTCGCGTCAACGCTCGGCAATTATTGTGGCCCACCGCCTGGCTACGGCTGCTCGGGCCAACCGGATTTTGGTACTTGACCACGGGCGTATTGTCGAGGACGGCTCCCATGACGAGCTTCTCGCGGCGGGTGGCCAATACGCAGAGCTCTGGAGCAAGTACCATATGGGGAGCGCGACGGTGTAGTAATTCAGAATTTTCGTTATCCTTGAATGACACTTTGACGCTTGCGCTCATTAGAATAAACGTGAGTTAGTAAAACTAAGACGAAAAGAGGCGAGTACCTGCCGTGAGCAGCGACATGAGCTTCGGCCAGAACGAATGGCTGGTCGACGAGATGTACCAGCAATTCCAGAAGGATCCACAGTCTGTGGGTCAGGAATGGCGCGAATTCTTCGCAACCCACACCCCGTCCCAAAAGGGCGAGGACCTTTCCAACATGGCAAAGCCCGCAGCAGCCACGAAGGAGGAAGCAAAGGCAACCGGACGTCGTGAGTCCAAGGGGGTCGAACCAACCAAGACCCCGAACAAGCCGTCGTCTCCGAAGCCGAAGAAGTCCCCGATGGATGCAGCAGCCAAGGTTTCGGCTGTTGAATCCGGCGAGGAGCCTCTGAAGGGCGTCGCACGGGCTATCGCTAAGAACATGGATGTCTCCCTGGAGATGCCGACTGCTACGTCGGTTCGCGATATGCCGGCACGTCTGATGTTTGAAAACCGCACTCTGGTTAACAATCATCTGGCACGCGCCCGCGGCGGCAAGATTTCCTTCACCCACATCATTGGTTACGCCATGGTGAAGGCTGTCATGCTCCACCCGGACATGAACAACAACTACAAGGTGGTTGACGGCAAGCCAGTTCTGGTTACCCCGGAACACATTAACCTCGGCCTGGCCATTGATATGCCAGCTAAGGATGGCTCTCGTTCTCTCGTAGTTGCCGCTATCCGTGAGTGTGAGACCCTGACCTTCAAGCAGTTCGTCGACGCCTACGAGGACATCGTCGTTCGTGCTCGCCACGGCAAGCTGACCGGCAAGGACTTCCAGGGTGTCACCATTTCCCTGACCAACCCGGGCGGCATCGGTACCCGCCACTCCGTCCCGCGCCTGACCAAGGGCCAGGGCGCGATTATCGGTGTCGGTTCCATGGATTACCCGGCTGAGTTCGCCGGTGCTTCCGCTGACCGTCTGGCAGAGATGGGCATCGGCAAGCTGGTGACCATCACCTCTACTTACGACCACCGCATCATCCAGGGTGCAGAGTCCGGTGAGTTCCTGCGTACGATGAGCAACCTGCTCGTCGACGACAAGTTCTGGGACCACATCTTCCAGACCATGCGCGTCCCGTACACCCCAATCCGTTGGGCACAGGACCTGCCGAACACGGGTATCGACAAGAACACCCGCGTTATGCGTCTGATTGAGGCCTACCGCTCCCGCGGTCACCTGTTGGCTGACATCGACCCGCTGCGTTCTGACCAGCCGAATACTTCCGCTCCGAACCATGCTGACCTCGATATCGAGGAGCACGGTCTGACCCTGTGGGATCTGGACCGCACCTTCAACGTCGGTGGTTTCGGCGGCAAGGAGACGATGACGCTGCGCGAGGTGCTTTCTCGGCTGCGCAACGCATACTGCCTCAAGGTCGGTTCCGAGTACGCTCACATTCTCGACCGCGAAGAGCGCGAGTGGTTGGAAGAGCGCCTTGAGGGCGGCCAGCCGAAGCCGTCCCACGCTGAGCAGAAGTACATCCTGCAGAAACTGAACGCAGCTGAGGCATTCGAGAACTTCCTGCAGACCAAGTACGTCGGGCAGAAGCGCTTCTCCCTTGAGGGTGCAGAGTCGCTGATTCCGCTGATGGACTCCGCCATCGATACCGCTGCTGGTGCTGGCCTGGATGAGGTCGTCATCGGTATGCCACACCGCGGTCGACTGAATGTGCTCGCAAACATCGTCGGCAAGCCACTGCGCCAGATCTTCACCGAGTTCGAGGGCAACATCGACCCGGCACAGGTCGGCGGTTCTGGTGACGTCAAGTACCACCTGGGCACTACTGGTCGTCACATCCAGATGTTCGGCGAGGGCGAGATCGACGTCACCCTGACTGCGAACCCGTCCCACCTCGAAGCCGTCAACCCGGTCGTTGAGGGTCTTGCTCGTGCACGCCAGGACAAGATCAACAAGGGCGAAGAGGGCTACTCCGTCATGCCGCTGCTGCTGCACGGTGACGCTTCCTTCGCCGGCCTGGGCATTGTCCAGGAGACCCTGAACCTCATGTCCCTGCGTGGTTACAAGGTCGGCGGTACCGTCCACATCGTGGTGAACAACCAGATTGGCTTCACCACTTCACCGGACTCCGGTCGCTCCTCCTACTACGCAACCGACATTGCCAAGGCATACGGCTGCCCGGTCTTCCACGTCAACGGTGACGACCCGGAGGCTGTCGTCTGGGTCGGCCAGCTGGCTGTTGAGTACCGTAACCGCTATGGCAAGGACGTCTTCATCGACCTGGTCTGCTACCGCAAGCGCGGCCACAACGAGGCCGATGACCCGTCCATGACTCAGCCGATGATGTACAAGATCATCGACGAGAAGGAAAGCGTTCGCGCTCAGTACACCGAGGACCTCATCGGTCGCGGTGATATTTCCGAGGAAGAGTACGAAGCAGTACGCCGAGACTTCCACGACCAGATGGAAGCTGTCTTCAACGAGGTCCGCGCAGCTCAGGACGCAAAGCCGGGCGAGCAGACCGGTATCGCCGGTTCTCAGCCGCTGCCGCATGGCCTCAAGACCGGTATCGAGAAGGCTGAAATCGTCGAGATTGGTCAGTCTTACGTCAACCTCCCTGAGGGCTTCAAGATTCACCCGCGTGTTGCGCCGGTCGCTAAGAAGCGCGCGGAGATGACTCAGGAAGGTGGCATCGACTGGGGTATGGCCGAGCTGCTGGCAATCGGCTCCTTCACCGGTGCTGGCATCGACGTCCGCTTCGCAGGTGAGGATGTCCGCCGCGGTACCTTTACCTCTCGCCATGCAGTTCTGATTGACTCCGAGGACGGTTCGGAATACAACCCGATCGACGCCTACGGTAAGTCCAAGAACGGTGGCCGCTTCATGATCTACAACTCGGCTCTGACCGAGTACGCAGGCATGGGCTTCGAATACGGCTACACCCTGGGTAACCCGGATGCAGCAGTGTTCTGGGAGGCACAGTTCGGTGACTTCGCCAACGGCGCTCAGACCACTATTGACCAGTACGTTTCCTCGGGCGAGGCTAAGTGGGGTCAGACCTCCAAGCTGATTCTGCTGCTTCCGCACGGCTACGAGGGCATGGGCCCGGACCACTCTTCGGCACGTATCGAGCGCTTCCTGCAGCTCGCAGCCGAGGGTTCCTACACCGTTGCTCAGCCGTCCGAGCCGGCTAACTACTTCCACCTGCTGCGTCGCCACGTCCTGTCCGACCTGCACCGTCCGCTGGTTGTGTTCTCTCCGAAGTCGATGCTGCGCAACAAGATGGCAGCGTCCGCTGTCGAGGACTTCACCAACCCGAACAAGTTCCGCTCGGTCATCGATGACCCGAACTTCGAGTCTAAGGGCAAGTCCGGCATCAAGACCTTGCTGCTCTGCTCCGGCAAGATCTACTGGGAGCTGGAGAAGAAGCGCAAGAAGGACAAGCGCGACGACATCGCAATCGCTCGCCTGGAGATGCTGCACCCGTTGCCGCACAACCGTCTCCGCGACCTCTTCGAGTCTTACCCGGATCTTGAGGAAGTCCGCTGGGTCCAGGATGAGCCGGCTAACCAGGGCCCATGGCCATTCCTGGCACTGAACCTCCCAGAGGCTCTGCCGGATATGCCGAAGCTGACTCGCGTTTCCCGCCGTGCGCAGTCCTCCACCGCAACTGGTGTGGCCAAGGTCCACCAGATTGAGGAGAAGGCTCTTCTGGAAGAGGCTCTTAAGTAGGTCTCATTGACTGGTCTTCGCCAGTTGGCGTGTAAACGCTAAGGGGCTCCAACCGTTCGGTTGGAGCCCCTTTCCTGTTGCTTGGGCGATCGTTGCCAGGCATCAAGGGCGAATAGTCAAAAAGCGTGTCCGGTCGGCGTGCCACCGGGTCGGCACCATTTACTACTTAGTCCTCAATGCGAGTTACTGACTACGTTTATGACAAAAATGTCCCGAAAAATGGCATGAAAGTGTCATAAACTCGCACAGTTTCACATTTGCAGCCCGCATTCATGGGTTAATCAACAAACTTGGCGGCAGCCAACAGCAGATACACGTCCGATACCGCCACAACTAGCCCCCGCCACCCCGACTACGCCTTATCCAGCCACTCCTGAGCGACCAACTCAGGGCTGGCGCCACCAGCCACAGCCCGGGTCATCAGCTTTAAGTCCTCAGTGCTCAGCGAACCCGCTATCTCATTGAGCACGCGGACTCGATCATCTCGGTCCAGCGCTGGCTTGACGTAGAAAGGCACAAGCCATTGCGGCAAGTCAGCCCCAGCATTGTCAGCTGACAGATCCGCGCAGCCCTGTGCCATGCCCGCGTCGGTGGCCATTACTTCGCCCGGCAGCGACCGCGAAAATGCGTCGTACACGCGGTCGCGCCACTCTCCGCTGAACTGCTTGTCCGGGGTGGAGTCGTCGGCGTATTCCTCCGCCAGTGAAGCCGCCGACGCAGGGTCGCTCAGGCCGAGTAGCTCACCTGTGCATCCGAAGGAGACCAGGACCGCTTCATTGCGTACGGCCCGCAACCGGTCGTCAGCATTGCGAATGCCGACGACCTCCGCTTGCCGCCCTATTCTCTCGAAGCTTTGCGCATACACGTACGCAAGAGCTGCTTGCTCAGGGTTGCGTAGGTCTGCCCCGACAGTCACTACCGCCTCCTGCTCGGGAGGAACGGGCATCTGCGGATCCAAATCAGAACATGCGGCAAGACCGAACCCCGTCGCCCCAGTGACCAATGCCAGGGCGGTAAAAGTGCACGCAGTAGCCGTGGAGCTACCCTTGCACCCCATTGAGCGGATGCGAAAGTGGAACCCGGCGTTCGCACGTCTAAAATCAATCATCGACACCAGCGTAACCTACGAACGGATTGTGAGGTCACCCAGAATGGGCGAAGAGAAAAGCCGCAACATCAGCGCTTCGGCGAAGGCTCGCAATCCGCGAACTAGCTCGGCCAGTCAAAGCCAAAAACCGTCGGCCACAGCAAAACCCGGTAAAACCGCTCGGGCGACGAATGCGGCTAAATCCGCAGCGAAGTCGGCTGTCTCGAAGGTGACGCGCACCAACGGCTCGTCGTCAAGCACAGGAACAGGACAGTCGAGGGCGGTGCGCGATGCCCTGCGCGATTGCGGCGTCTACATCGGCGGCAAGCGGTTGCCCGGCACCTACGACCACTTCTCCGGGCTGTCCGAGGTACGGAATTTTGGCGAGGGCTTCACGTGGCTGTCATTGTCGCGTCCCAACGCGACACAGATGGACGCCATCGCCGAGCTTTACGGGCTGGATGAGCTGACGGTGGAGGACGCACTGACTAACCGCCAGCGTCCCAAGATTGAGATCCACGATGATCACGTGGTTTTTGTAATTCGCTCGATTCATTACTCCCCGGAAGGCCTCGCGGATGACGAAAATGAGATTATTCGCTCCGGCCAGCTGATGATTGTTATCGGCCCGGAGTACGTCATCACCATTCGCATGGGCATGCCGAGCTCGGATATGCAGCGCATTAGCGCACGCGTGGAGAACACCACCGACGCCATCGACTACGGCCCCGCGGGCGTGCTGTGGGCGCTGACGGACAATCTCGTCGATGCGTACCTGCGCATCGCGATGCAGCTGGAAGATCGCGTGGAGATCATGGAAGACGAAGTCTTCGAGCCGAACTTGGATTCGGATATTGAGGACATTTACATCCTCAAACGAGAGATTCTGGAAATGCGCCACGCGATCGATCCGCTGACACCGGCACTGCGCTCCCTGATGAATCTGCGGGAAGACATCATGCCTAAGGACGTCAGCCGTTATCTTTCCGATGTTCTCGACCACCAGCTCGCCGCCGCGGACCTCGTCTCCGGACTCGACGAACGACTCTCCGCCCTCATCGACGCCGCCGCCGTGAAAATCCAGCTGCAGCAGAACCAGGATATGCGTACCATCTCGGCGTACGCGGCTATTCTCGCCGTCCCGACCGCCCTGGCCGGCATCTACGGCATGAACTTTGACCACATGCCCGAGCTGCACTGGGAGTACGGCTACTTCATCGTCCTCGCCATCATGTTCGCCATCGTGGCGTTTTTGGTGTGGGTCCTGCGCCGCAACAAGTGGCTATAGGCTCTGCTTCTGGCAGGCATCGCTTTACGACGGATACAGCAACCTACCCGCGGTTCCCACCGAGAGCCCGCTGCGCCAACAGGTCGCGAGCACGCTCGGCATTGCGGGGATTGCACAAAACATCGTAGCGACGAGCAACAATCTCCGTGGTGGTGGAGAAATCCCGCTTGCCGTTTTGCATGGCGTATGGGACTGCCGCCAGCACGATGCCAAAGATGGCGCCCATCCCGAGGCCAACAATCAACGGGCTAACCCAATCTTCCTGGAAAAGCCCCAGAATCAGGCCGAAGAACAGGCCCATCCATAGGCCGTACAGCGCGCCACCACCGAGCACTTTCGGCCAGGTCAACCGACCTACCACGCGCTCCACCTGCATCAGGTCAACGCCGACGATGGTGAGGTCGGAAACCGGGAACTCATCGCGATCACTGAGCGAATCAACCGCAGCCTGGGCATCGGCGTAGTTGGTGAAGCTACCCACCGGCCACCCCTCGGGCACCTGCCGCTGAGGCAACCGGGACTTCATGCTCTGTTTCCGGCCGCTCCCCCAACCGCTGTTCGCTTCCCCATTTGCCATCGGTACTTTCACCGTTCCCTTGCAGTTGTTGTCACAGCAATTGGTGACTCAGTTGCTGAAAATATTGCTAAAACTATCGCTAAAAAGCGTTCTATCAAGGACAACGCCTGACAGTTTCCAATTGTTCCACCGTCTGGCCCACCACCCATTCCACCGCCACCGCGCTTGTCGGAAGGGTTGGGCGCTGTGACCGTCGTAAAGCGGAAAACTGCTGATTTTGTCAGTAGTTCTTTGTCTTACGGGGTCTCACGATAAGATTCACTACATAATGTCTACGATTACTGAAGCTGAAGTTCGCACCGCCCTGGCGCAGGTCGAAGATCCTGAGGTACGTCGCCCGATTACCGAGATTGGCATGGTCAAGTCCATCTCGGTGGCGGACAACAACGACGTGGCCGTGGAGATTTACCTCACCATCGCCGGTTGCCCCATGAAAAACACCATCATCGAGCGCACCGAAGATGCGCTCAACGGTATCGAGGGCGTTGGCAACGTCACCGTCACCACCGATGTGATGAATGACGAGCAGCGCCGCGAGTTCCGCAACGCCGTCCGCGGCACCGCCTCCGAGCCGGTGATCCCATTCGCCCAGCCGGACTCCCGCACCCGCGTGTTCGCCGTCGCCTCCGGTAAGGGTGGCGTTGGTAAGTCCTCTGTGACCGTGAACCTCGCTGCCGCGCTGGCTGCGAAGGGTCTATCTGTCGGTGTGCTCGATGCCGATGTCTACGGCCACTCCATCCCGCACATGATGGGCTCCGAGGAAAAGCCGCACCAGGTCGACGACATGATTATGCCTCCGCAGGCACACGACGTGTCGCTGATTTCTATCGGACACTTCGTCGACGACAACGCACCGGTTGTCTGGCGTGGGCCAATGCTGCACCGCGCTATCCAGCAGTTCCTCGCGGACGTGTTCTGGGGCGACTTGGACGTCCTGCTTTTCGACCTGCCCCCGGGAACCGGCGACATCGCCATCTCCGTGGCGCAGCTCGTGCCGAACGCTGAGCTAGTGATTGTTACTACCCCGCAGATGGCCGCCGCCGAAGTTGCCGAGCGTGCCGGCACCATCTCGCTGCAGACCCGCCAGCGGATCGCCGGTGTCATTGAGAACATGAGCTGGATGGAAATGCCCGACGGCTCCAAGATGGAAGTCTTCGGCACAGGCGGCGGCGAGACCGTTGCCCGTCGTCTTACCCAGATCACCGGAGGAAAGGTCGAGCTGCTCGGCCAGGTGCCACTGGACACCGAACTCCGCGAGGGTGGCGACAAGGGCACCCCGATTGTCCTATCCAAGCCGGATTCGGGCGCGGGCGAGGCCCTGAACGCTATCGCCGACAAGCTGGTTGTTCGTCGCGAGTCGCTCGCAGGCAAGTCGCTAGGCTTGGGCGTGACGCCGAAGTAGTCCTTCGCTTTACGACGATCATAGCGACGCCCCCTCCCCGGTATTTTCAGTGCCGGGAAGGGGGCCTTTGCTCATTGTGGCTGCAGTGTCTGGGGCGTATGTGGTTTGGGGGTTTTCGGCGGTGTAAGTGTTGTCGGTGGTCCGGGGTTTGCGGGCGGTGTATCCACCGACGCGGCTGCGTGCACTTACTGACTAGGTTTATGACAGTTTCGTGGCAAAATTTGTGCTCAAAGTGTCATAAACCTAGTCAGTAACTTGCGGTCGGGAACGGTTTGCAACCTCTATAGGTTGTCGTCGTCGACCCAGGCCTGCACCCCACGGGGCTGCTGAGGTTGTTGCGGTTGCTGTGGTGTTTGTTGCGCTTGCTGTTGGCGGGCCTGGGCAACTGGATCCTGCCACGTTCCCGGCTGCTGGGCTGGCTGCGGGGCTGGCTGCTGCGACGGAGCCGGCTGCACTGGCTGGTTCGTATTGGACTGCTGGTACTGCTGACCCGCAGGCCCGGCCGCTCCTGCCGCTCCTGCAGCTCCGGCTGCACCAGTTCCGCCACCACCCGCTGCGGGCTTACCGGAGAGCATGTCCAGGTAGGTGTCATCGCCGTCGAAAAGCGTCCTGGTGATGGCGGTCTTCGGGTTGAGACGACGGAGATCGTTGAGCTCCTGCAGCGGCTTGCGAAGATCGTCGAAGTCTTCGCCGAACTCGTCCGAGAGGTTATCGCGTGCGTCATTGATTGCGGTGCGCGCAGCCAAGAGCAATGCGCGGACGTCCTCAATTACCTTCGGCAACCGCTCAGGTCCGATGAGAATTAGTCCGAGGATAAAGAGGACAAGAATCTCGCCCCAGCCAACATTAGAAAACACGTTATACCACCTTAGTTACAGTGCACCTCGCATGCAGCATTGCGTGGCCAAATCCACCAAATCTGCTAAGTCCGCAGAAACCAGCCGAAACCGGCCGAAACCAGCGCCCCCTACTCCGGCGTGATCTTCGCCTCCAGCTCGGCTCCGTGGCGAACGATCTTCAATACCGCCTCATTACCAGCGCCAACAGTCCACAGCGCCACCGTGAGCTCATCTGCGGACGATACCGCGCGGTCTCCCACAGCCGTAATCACATCGCCTTCCTGCAGGCCTTCCCGGTCGGCAACGCCTCCCGGCAGGATGCTGGCAATCTCGGCACCAGTCAGTGCGCCATTGGAAACCGTGCGCGCTGTCACGCCAATCCCCGGATGAACCGGCTGCTCACCGGCGATGAGCTGCTCCGCGATGGCAACGGCTGAATTGATTGGAATCGCAAAGCCCAACCCCTGTGAGCCACCCGAACTACTGAAAATCACCGTATTAATACCGATAATGGCACCGCGGATATCCACCAGTGGACCACCCGAGTTACCCGGGTTGATGGAGGCATCGGTCTGAATCGCATCGGCGTAACCGTCCGTGTCGGTCCCCTCAGCAGCCAGGCGCACCGGGCGATTGAGCGCCGAGACAATGCCCGAGGTCACCGTGCCGCCAAGCCCCTGCGGCGAGCCCATCGCAATCACTGTGTCACCGACCGCAACCGCGTTGGAATCACCAAGCTGCGCCACAGTCAGCCCCGCAACATCTTCGACCTTAATCACAGCGAGGTCGGTCTTCGGGTCGCGGCCAATAATCTTGGCCGGCACTTCCTTCAGCTTTCCGCCGTCCCAAAACGTTACGGAGACCTGCATATCCTGCCGGTCCGCCACCGCCGAAACGACGTGGTTATTCGTCAAAATATGACCGTCACCATCAATGACAAACCCCGAGCCCACGCCCGAGACCTCACCGGCACTGACCGCAATCGACACCACCGCGGGACGAAGAGCCTCCGCCACCTTGCCGATTTCAGTCAAATCACCGTTGCCCGGCCGCCCCTCGATCTGCTGCAGCTCCACACGCTGGTAGTCCGAGCGGAAAGACTTGCCAGCCCAACCTCCAACAAAGCCGCCAACACCGCCAATGAGCAGCACCACGGCCGACGATGCCGCAATCACACGCCACGGCACCTCGCGGCCAAAAATCACTTCCCGCGCGCTGACGCGGGGAGCCGTCTTCGGGCGAGGCTTCTTTTTCGCTTCGGGTTTGCGGGCTGGACGCCCCGTCGTCATGCGTGACGACGAATCCTGCCACGGCGAATACTCTTGGGCGGTCGCACTTGTGTCGTCGTCAAGCTTCTGCCCTGGAGCACGCTGTAACCCGCCAGTTGCGGCGGCACGATCGGAGTCCGGGGCGAACGCGGAATCATCGAAAGAGCGATGTTTGCCCACTAGTGACTACCACCTTTACGAAAACCGCGAACGATCTGCTCCAACGCGGCACTCAGCGACTCCGGCGGACGGTGCGTGAGATGCCGCGCCGACCGATGGGGCTCTGAGTCCTCGCAACTGCCTGCGAAATCAGCAATACGAGCGCGCAGCTCAGCTGGAATGTGCAAGGGCGCACTATCACGCAGACGCTTGGCTGCCTGCCGCTGCTTCGCGACCTCCCGGCGACACTCCGGGCATGCCATCAGGTGCGCCTGCGCACGACGCTCAGCTACGACCGACAACTCGCCGTCAACAAAAGCGGCAATCGCCTCGGTGCCGAGATGCTCCGTTGACAAAAAACGCTTGTCATCGCCCTGCTGAATCACAGACTGCAGCACCTCCAGAAATCGCACCTATTTAACTAGCCCCACAATAGCCGCTCCCGCGGATTGAGTGCGGGAAATCTAGCCTGCGGTGACCGACTCCGGCAGCTCCTGTCGTTCCTTCTCCAGGCGCTCCAACGTCGCCCGCAAGCTGGAACGTGCCCGGTGAATACGCGAACGCACAGTGCCCATCTTGAGCCCAAGGGTGCTGGCAATTTCCTCGTAGGTCAGCCCCACCACATCACAGAGGACAACCACCGCGCGATAGTCCGGCTGCAGCTCAGCCAGCGCGATTTCCAAATCCGGGTCGAGCATCGCGTCATCGACGGCCTGCTCCGGGGTCTTCAGCGTACCCGGGACGCGGTCGTAGTTCTCCGGCAACGCCTCCATCCGGATGACCTGCCGATGCCGGACCATATCCAAAAACAGGTTAGTGGTAATCCGATGCAGCCAGCCTTCAAAAGTGCCGGGACGGTATGACTTCAGCGAGCGGAACACACGCATGAATGTCTCCTGCGTCAGGTCTTCCGCGTCCTGCTGGTTACCAGTCAACCGATATGCGAGCCCATAAACACTATCCGCGTGGGCCTGGACCAGCTCCGACCACGACGGCATCTCCCCCACACCTGCGTCAAAAGCCGCGGTGCCGGACAGTTGCTCAGTTACGTCAGCGGACGCGGCGTCCTCGCGGCTGGCGCCTACGCTGACTCGTTCGGACTTGACTCGTTCGGGCATGAGGTTCAGTGTTCCTTACCAACCTTAGGTTTGTAGTGACCTTACCCTGAAAATAGTTTGAGAGTCCAGACAAACTTGAGGCTTGTTTACCCACCTAGTCCGGCACTGACCGGCGCGCCCCGCTGCCCTGCCCGGAGTTTTTTCCTACGCTATAGAACGTGTCCGAAACGAGTTCTTCTGCTACCCCGCTATCCGCACGTGACGCTATTGCACAGCACGTCAACAACACGACCGTAGTCTCCGAGGCCCTTGAAAGCGCCCGAGAGAGCGCTCGCGAATACGGAGTTGCCGTCCCCGATACGATGACCGGCGCCGCTTTGACCTCGCTCATGGCTCTGACCAGTGCCCGCCGCGACGGTCACCCCGCCGCTGTCATCGCATCGCCTGCGGCAGGCGTAGTCGGTTTGCACCTGGCCGCCGGCCTCGGCGATGACGGCGTTCTCACCTGCATCGACCCGGAGCTCGAGCACCAGTCTCTGGCAAAGTCCGCTTTCCGAGCCGCAGGCATCCGCCCCAACCGACAGCGCTTCCTGCCTTCGCAGCCGCTGGAGGTCATGGATCGACTGGCCGCCGACTCCTACGACTTGGTCTACTTGGACGTCGCCCCGGCGATCCTCCGCGCCGCCCAGGAAAAGGCCTGGCCGCTGCTTCGCTCCGGTGGCGCGCTCGTCCTGACCGGCGCGCTCCTCGACGGCACTGTCGCTGACTCGTCACGCACTGACCGTGACACCGTCGCTGCCCGCGAAGCCGACGAATATATGCTCCAGCTTGACGACGCTTACGTGATGCGCCTACCTCTAGCAGCTGGCACCACTGTGCTGGTGAAGAAGTAGTTTTCTACTGTTGGCCGGCCGGCTAGCGGCAGCGGTGGGCCACTGCGACTTACTGACTGCGTTTATGACTCGCGGCGGCGGGCCAAGCCAAGTTACTGACTGCGTTTATGACAAAAATGATCTGAAAAATCGTCTGGAAGTGACATAAACTCGCACAGTTTCACATTTGCAGCCCGTATTCACATGCGAAGCCCGTAGCCACACGTGCAGCCCATAATTTTTGGGGCTGCCGGTTTTGGGGCTAGGTAGCAACTAGGTAGCAAAAAGGGTTAGAAGAAAAAGGGCACGTACCCCACGGTACGTGCCCTTTTGCAGCCGCTCGGACTCAACCAGCCTAGATAACCTGGTTCTTACCAACGGCCACAACGCCGCCAGCGCTGACCTTGAAGCGCTCTGCGTCCTTCTCCGGATCGACACCGATAATGGCGCCATCTGAAACTACAACGTTCTTGTCCAAAATCGCGTGGCGAACCACTGCTCCGCGGCCGACGCGAACGCCTGGGAAGAGAACCGAGCCCTCCACCGTCGCGCCGTCCTCGACCACAACGTTGGTGCTAATCACCGAGTTGCGGACCGTACCACCGGAGACAATCGAACCAGCACCGACCATCGAAGCCTGAGCAATACCGCCCTGGACGAACTTGGCCGGAGGCAGGTTCTCCTCCGAGAAGGTGTGGATTGGCCACTTCTTGTTGTAGAGGTTAAACACCGGGTGGACGGAAATCAGGTCCATGTTGGCCTCGTAGAAGGCATCGATGGTACCGACATCACGCCAGTAGCCCTTGTCACGTTCGGTCTCACCAGGAACGTAGCTGTCCTTGAAGTCCCAGACGAAAGCTTCGCCCTCCTCTACCAGCATCGGAATGATGTTTCCGCCCATGTCATGGTCGGAGTTTTCATCTTCCGAGTCACGCTTAATAGCGTCGATAAGCGCGGAGGTAGTGAAGATGTAGTTACCCATCGACGCGAACGTCGAGTTCGGGTCATCCGGGGTGCCGGGCGGATCTGCCGGCTTCTCCAGGAACTCGGTGATTCGGTTGTTGTCATCGGCATCGATGACACCGAATGCGCTGGCCTCAGAACGCGGGACGCGGATACCAGCGACGGTCACGCCAGCGCCAGACTCGATGTGGGCCTCCAGCATCTGCTGCGGATCCATGCGATAGACGTGGTCGGCACCGAAGACGATGACGTACTCCGGATCCTCGTCATAAACCAAATTCAGTGACTGCAGAATCGCGTCCGCCGAACCGGTGAACCAGCGCTTACCCAGACGCTGCTGAGCCGGCACCGGGGTGACGTACTGGCCGGTGATGCCGGACAGCTGCCACGCCTGCGAAATGTGACGGTCGAGCGAGTGGGACTTGTACTGGGTCAGCACACAGATCTTCAGGAAACCTGCGTTGACCAGGTTCGACAGCACGAAGTCGATAAGCCGATAGCTACCGCCGAAAGGCACGGCGGGCTTAGCGCGGTCTTCCGTCAGCGGGAAGAGACGCTTGCCTTCGCCACCGGCAAGGACAATGGACAAAACATGTGGTTGACTCCTCACACCAACCAACCTATATGCGATTTACGTTCCTCGCTGCCAGTCTCCCCTCCCCGCTACCCACACCCAGGCATATCAAGCGACGGAAATTGTCAAATCTGGTTACGCTGGAACTATGCGTGTTGCCATGATGACCAAGGAATACCCTCCGGAGATTTACGGCGGAGCAGGTGTTCACGTAACTGAACTGACTCGTTTCATGCGCGGCCTCGACGGCGTTGACGTCGATGTGCACTGCATGGGTGCTCCTCGCGATGAGGCGGATGTATATGTCCACGGCGTTGACCCGGAGCTGAAGGATGCCAACGCCTCGATTAAGACGCTGTCCACGGGGTTGCGCATGGCCAATGCCGCCGCGGCAACCGACATTGATGTCGTCCACTCTCACACCTGGTACTCAGGCCTGGGCGGTCACCTCACCGGTCTACTCAAGGGCATTCCGCATGTGGCCACCGCGCACTCACTGGAGCCGCACCGCCCGTGGAAGCGCGAGCAGCTCGGCGGCGGTTACGACGTTTCCAGCTGGTCCGAGCGCAATGCTATGGAGTACGCAGACGCTGTCATTGCTGTTTCCGCGCGCATGAAGGACGCCATCCTGGACGCCTACCCGCGTATCTCCCCCGACAAGGTTCACGTTGTCCTGAACGGTATCGACACCGAGCTGTGGCACCCGCGCCCGACGTGGGAAGAGTCCAAGGAACAGAACGGCTGGTCTGTCCTGGAGGAGCTCGGCGTTGACCCGTCTCGCCCGATGGTCGCGTTCGTCGGCCGCATCACCCGTCAGAAGGGTGTCGCTCACCTGGTCAAGGCCGCATCGCTTTTCGACGACGGTGTGCAGCTCGTTCTGTGCGCCGGCGCTCCGGACACCCCGGAAATCGCGAAGGAGACTGAGCAGCTCGTCCATGACCTCCAGGAGAAGCGCGATGGCATTTTCTGGGTGCAGGACATGCTGCCGAAGGAGAAGATCCAGGAGATCCTGACAGCCGCGGATTCGTTCGTCTGTCCGTCCATCTACGAGCCGCTGGGCATCGTTAACCTTGAGGCTATGGCCTGTGGCACCGCCGTTGTCGCCTCTGATGTCGGCGGCATTCCGGAGGTTGTCGTCGATGGCGAAACCGGCACTTTGGTTCACTACGACGAGTCTGATCCGGAGGGCTTCGAGCGTGGAATCGCTGCCGCGGTTAACAACATGGTCGCCGACCGCGACCGCGCTACCAAGATTGGCCAGGCGGGTAAGAAGCGTGCTGAAGATGTGTTTAGCTGGGAGAACATCGCTCAGCAGACCGTTGAGGTTTATAAGTCTTTGATGTAGCTGGCTGTCTGCGAGACGCCACGGATGCGCGGTGGACGGAGTCTCCTCATAAGGCCCATCGCTTCCGAGAAGGAAGCGGTGGGCCTTTCTTAGCCTTTTTACTAACCCCGTTCAGGACATTTACTTATGCCCTTGCCCACTTTTCTAAACCTAATTTGAGTTTTGGCTGAATTTATCATTACTGGTCAATAGCATCCTGAGTATGAGATTCACTAAGAAGGTGGCAGCAGTTGGTGCCGCCATTGCCATAGCGCTAGCGGGTGCACTACCGCATCAGGCGCTCGCTACAGAAGTAGCCCCATCCCCTAGTACCGCTACCATCACCGAGCGTGGTCCCCTTGGACAGTCCGGTCGCTGGTTTACCGACGGTGATGGCCGTGCTTTCCTCACTCAGGGGTCGAACATCGTCTACAAGCACGATCCTTACACCCCAGAGGCCGGAGGCTTTAACGAGGACGATGCTGACTGGCTCGTGCAGCAGGGCTTCGACTCCATGCGAGTCGGCATTATCTGGAAAGCAGTAGAGCCAAAGCCCGGCAAGTACAACGACAAATACCTGGATTCCATTGCCCGCACTATCTCCATGCTCACTGAGCGTGGAATCGCGGTCTTGGTCGATGCCCACCAGGACATGTACAACGAGAAGTTCGAAGGCGAATTTGCCCCGGATTGGGCTGTCATTGACGACGGCGTTCCCAGCCTCTTGAAGGTTGGCTTCCCCGCTAACCAGGCCCTCAATATCGGCCTCATTAGGGCATACGACAACTTCCTGAATAACCGCGAAGGGCCGGGCGGTGTTGGGTTGCAGGAGCGTTACGCAGCCATGTGGGGCCATGTCGCCAAACGCCTTGGCGACATGCCGGGACTGATGGGCTACGACATCATTAATGAACCGTGGCCAGGCTCGGCATACCCACTGTGCTATCTGGCTCTCGGCGACTGCGGCCCGGCTAAGGAAAAGCTCGATGAACTGCACCAGAAGGCTGCCAATCAGATTGTCAACAAGGACCCGGACGCTATTGTCCACTACGAGCCCTACTCCATGTGGAACACCGGATTGAACACGAATCCGGCAGCCCCGGAGGTTCCTGAAACCGCTGGTACGGCTCTCAGCTGGCATGTCTACTGCACCACGAATGCCCTGTTCAACACCTACACGGGCTGTGATTTCTTCGATGGTCGTACCTTCGACAATGCGGAAATCGTCTCATCCGGTAACGGCTCGGCCACACTGCTTTCCGAGTTCGGCGCCACCGACGATGCCGATACCCTCAATGGCGTAATTTCGCTTGCCCGGCGCCACATGGTCGGCTGGCAGTACTGGTCCTACTGTGGATGCGACGACCCGACGACGCAGAATCAGAAGGAACAGGGCATGGTCTTCGACCCGAAGGTTCCAGGACCTGTAGGTGCCGATGCCTTCAACCGCGACAAGATGACCATTCTCGCCGCTCCACACCTGCGAGCGGTCGCAGGCACCCCGCAGGCTACTGACTGGAACCGCGACACCCGTGTCTACAAGGCCAGCTGGAACAATAGCCGCGTCGACGGCACCGGAGTTTTCGCACCTGGTTCCACCAGCGAGCTCGTTGTGCCCTCAATCAACTTCCCGAATGGGTTCACAGTGAATGTCGAGGGTGGCCACGCCACTGTCGCTGCCGATGGCCAGACGGTTCATATCGTCTCCACTGCTGACCACGTGTCAGTCACCATCCAGCCGAAGTAGAACCAACCGCTCGATTCACCAAATAACGCCCTGTGGATTCTTCCGCAGGGCGTTTTTCGTGCCGCAGGGTCCTCCCACACCATCGGACCGAAAACCCACCTCAGCTTGGGCTACAAATATCGGGAATATAATGGCTTCCATGACCACTCACGAGAATTTTCCAACGGTCCGACACACAATTTTCCAAAACTCACTGATGTCCGCACTGCTCGATGGCATCTACGACGGCGAGATGACCATTGGCGAAATCCTTGGTCATGGAAACTTCGGCATCGGCACCTTCGACGGTCTCGATGGCGAAATGGTAATCCTCGACGGTGTCTGCTGGCAGGTGCGTCACGACGGCTCCGCGACCCGGGCCACCATGGATCAGCGCAGCCCCTACACGGTGGTCACCAACTTCGTTCCCCACACGGTGATGGATGCGCCGGAAAACCTGACTCGCAAGGAAATTAGCCCCATCATCGATTCCCTGGTGCCGAGCCAAAACTTTATGTACGCACTGCGGATTACCGGCGAATTTGAGTGGGTGAAGACTCGAACCGTCGTAAAGCAGGAAAAGCCGTACCAGAAGATGGTTGATGCGACGGAAGAAGACGCCTCGGTTGATTTTGAGAACCTGCAGGGCACGATTGCGGGCTTCCGCACGCCGGTCTATGAGAAGGGAATTTCGGTGCCCGGCTGTCACGTGCACTTCCTCGCGGAAGGCGGCACCGGCGGCGGGCATGTGCTGGACTTTAAGCTGCGCTCGGGCACTATCGAACTGTGCCCGGGCACTGACCTGCAGCTTCGCCTTCCGCTAACGGCGGAATTCTCGGATGCTGACCTGGATCCGGAAGACCTGGATGAGCAGATTCACAAAACCGAGGTCAAGGAGTAAACGCTAGTCTCCCGGGCGGCCAAGACGAGTGACGTAGGCACGGGCGGTGACGTGCATCTCTGCAGGTAGCGCCGCAATGCGTTCCTGCAGCACCTCCGGGTGAATATGGCGTGCCGACGGGCTCATACCGATCTGCGCGGCGATTGCACCCTGGTTGAGGTTCATACCGAACTCCACCAGCTCCGGGTCGCCAACAGGCACGAGGTGCCCCTCTGCCTGGGAAATCATGCGCTCGACCTTGCCGCGCTCGACATCAATGATGCCCAGTGGCTCACGAAGCTCACCCAAGTGACCAGTGGTGGCAGTCAGAACCACAACCTGGCCGCCCGGCTTGAGCACGCGAGCGAACTCCTCCGCGTTGCGAGGTGCGAAGACGACTGTAAGCGCATCGATGGAGCCATCACGCAGCGGCAGACGCGCCCACGCATCGGCTACAACGGCGCCGAGGCGCGGGTGGCTCTTGGCCAGGTGCTTGGCGGCCGGCACAGACACATCAATGCCTACGCCACGGGAATTGGGAATGCTGTCCAGCGTGTGTGCGAGGTAGTAACCAGTGCCCGCACCGACTTCGCAGATGACTGGGCTGGCGGCCTCGGACACGTTGGCGTCGTCAAGCACGTCCTGGACGTTGCCTGTAACTGCCTCAACGAATGGAGCATAGTGGCCACCAGAGAGGAACTCCTCGCGGGCGGTAATCATCTTGGCGTCATCGCCGGTGTAGCGCAGACCAGCCCCTCCGGCGAGCGTAACGTAACCCTGGCGGGCGACATCATAGCTATGTCCGGATTCGGACTTCAGAGTCATTCGTTCGGCATCACCAAACTTCAAATCAGTGCCATCGATGGGGTCAGCAAGCACATCAATGATGTCAGCTAGCACGTCGGTCACTCCTCAAACTGAGCTAGAAAAATAATTTTCACTATCTTAGCCCGTGTCGAGCTCAGCCAAGTAACTCCAATGCGAGTTACTGACTACGTTTATGACAAAAATTGCCCGAAAACTGGCTTGAAAGTGTCATAAACTTGCACAGTTTCACATTTGCAGCCCGTATTTTTTGTTCATAAACCCTCATTCGAGCCGTTATCACCTGAAAAAGAAAAGGCGACCTACACCACTGGTGTAGGTCGCCGCTGGGTCAAAACCGGACAGGCCCGGCCACTACCCGGCCTCTACCCGATACCCCACTACTCTGCTACTCCACTACTGCTACAAGCTCTGCACCGAGCTCCTTGGCTTCCTCCGGGGACAGTTCCACCACCAGGCGCCCACCACCATCTGCGGGGACGCGCATCACAATCTTCTTGCCCTCTTTAACTGCCTCCAGCGGACCATCACCGGTACGCGGCTTCATTGCTGCCATGTGAACTCCTTCGTTCTAAGACAATGTCGATGCAGGAGACGAACAGCTACCCCAGCTCAGCTGTGGTAGCTGGGAGATTGACAATCCCGGTTCAAGACCTCGGTCTAAGACCCCGGTTTAAAATCCCGGTTTAGAATCCCGGTCGGCATTTCGACTACTTCTCTTCATCATAGTCTTTTGTTTCACGCAGCGGCATGGGTGAAGCGCCTCAAACTACGCCCCTTACACCAGCCCACGCACCGGATGCAGTGGTGCAAAATCACCAGAAATAGCCAGAGTCATGCGACAGACATCAAGGGTTTCGGACACCTGATGCGAACGAAACACCGCAACGCCGGCAGCTGCCGCATGGGCAGTCGCGGCCAAGGTGCCGGGCACACGTTGCTCGACCGGGCGGTCCAGAGTCTCACCGACGAAGTCCTTATTCGACAGCGCCATAAGCACCGGCCAGCCTGTAGCCACGAGCTCATTGCAGCGCCGCAGAAGTTCGAGGCCGTGGTAGGTGTTCTTGCCAAAGTCGTGGGTGGGATCGATGAGGATGCGGTCCTCCGGCACGCCAGCGTCCACTGCCCTCTGGGCGAGTTTGCCGGTTTCTGAGATGACATCGTCCACGACGTCGTCGTAACGCACGCGAATCGGATTGGTGCGTGGCAGTGCCCCACCTGTGTGCGAGCAGACGTAACCCATCCCGTGGGAACCCGCGACTTCCAGCAGCTCCGGGTCATGGCCCGCCCAAGTGTCATTAATGAGGTTGGCGCCAGCGTTAATGGCGGCCTCTCCGACTTCGGCGCGCCAGGTGTCGACGCTAATGTGCAGGTCAGGATAGCGCTCGCGGACCTTCGCGATGGTCGGCACCACGCGCTCGATTTCCTCGGCAACAGTTACTTCTGCACCGATACCGGCCTTGACGCCGCCGATGTCGACAATGCCCGCGCCTGCCGCAACAACTTCGTCGACGCGAGCAAGCGCAGCCTCCTCCGCAGCCGTCGCGCCACGGTCATAGAAGGAATCCGGGGTGCGATTGACGATGGCCATCACCGTCGGCACCGCGGAGTCCTGATAAAAACTCCGCACAGCGTCCTACCTTTCGCTGAAGCGACGGACTCGGCGGAGCTTTTCGGAAACGTCAGAGGTCGGCTCACACTCTTCCAACAGCTTTTCGTGCGCGGCCTCGATGTACTCGACCGCTTCGTCAATGGAGTCGGTGACCAGGAAAAGGTCCATATCAGTCGGAGAAATCAGCTCCATGGCCACTAGTTTCTCACGCATCCAATCAACCAGCCCCGACCAGAACTCAGTGCCGAGCAGCACGATTGGGTGATTTTCCACCTTCTCGGTCTGAACCATCACCAGTGACTCAAAGAGTTCATCGAGAGTGCCGAAACCGCCCGGCAGGCAAATAAACGCCTGCGAGTACTTCAGGAACATGGTCTTGCGCACGAAGAAGTAGCGGAAGTTCATGCCCAGGTCGACCCAGTCATTCAAGTGCTGCTCGTGCGGCAGCTCAATGCCCAACCCAATGGACAGGCCGTCGGCGTCGTAGCAGCCGCGGTTGGCGGCTTCCATGATGCCCGGGCCGCCACCGGTGATGGTCGCGTAACCCGCCTCCGCCAGCGCCTTGCCCAGGTCGAAGCCCCACTGGTAGTAAGGGCTATCCTCTGGCAGACGTGCCGAACCATATACCGTCACCGCCGGCGGAATCTCCGCCAACGCACCAAAGCCGTCAACGAACTCCGACTGAATGCGCAGCACACGCCAGGTATCGTTGTGCAGCCAGTCCGTGTTCGGATTGTGTGACAACAGCCTGCGGTCGGTCGTAGACGCCTGCGGTTCGCCCGCCTGTCGAATCGCGATTGGGCCGCGGAGTGCACGGCGCTTAGCTGGGGACGGAGTACGTACAGGTTTCATAACCTCACAATGTATGCCAGCAATGACATACGCGCACCCGCTCGGCGAGGGTGGGGTGTGATTCTAGGCTCACTCAGCCACCGGCGCGGTGGTCAAGTACCGCCGCACATCCTCCCACAGTGCCGTTATGCACTCGACCGGAATCTGCTCATCCTTCTTGTGGCAGTACGCCGGGTCACCCGGGCCAAAGTTCACCGCAGGAATGCCGAGCGCCGAAAAACGCGCCACATCGGTCCACCCAAACTTGGGCTTTACGACGTCGCCTGCGACCGCAACCAACTCCTTCGCAGCCGCCGCATGCAGTCCAGGCAGCGCCCCAGGGCTCACATCCTCGACATCGACGGTGAGGTCCTCGGGCGCGAACTCGTCGAGTCCAAGCACCTCTCGGAAGTGCGCCATGGCCTCATCGGCGCTGCGGTTGGGCGCGAATCGGAAGTTGACTCGCAGCACCGCCTCGTCGGGAAGCGTATTGGTAGCAACCCCGGCCTCCAGCCAGACGACGTTGAGCCCTTCGCGGTAGGCCAAGCCGTCGATATCCACGGTCTGCGGTTCATAGGCGGCAATGCGTGACAGCACCGGTGCTAACTTGTGCACGGCGTTGTCGCCGAGCCACGCCCGAGCCGAGTGTGCACGTGTGCCGTGAGCGGTCAGACGCAGGCGAATAGAGCCCTGGCAGCCGGCTTCGATGACATTGCCGCTGGGCTCGCCCAGCAAAGCGACATCGCCAGCCAGGAGCTCCGGATGCGACTCACTCAAGTGCCGCAACCCGTTGAACTCCGCGGCGATTTCTTCGCATTCGTACATGATGAGCGTCAGATCGCGCTGCAACTCCTGGCTTGCCGCCAGCGTCGCAAAAGCATGCAGGTAGACCGCGTCACCGCTTTTCATGTCCACAGTTCCACACCCAAACAGTGTGTCTCGCCCCTGCGCGTCTACCCCACGCGTCGAGGGCACATTGTCCGCAGTTGGCACCGTATCCAGGTGCCCTGCCAAAATCACGCGCTGCGGTAACCCCCGATGGGTCCGCGCAATCACGTTGTTGTCAATGCGCAGGACCTCAATCGACTCATCTGCCTGCGCGACCTCACGCAATGCCGCCTCGACGGCATCCGCTATCGCGGTCTCATTGTGGGACACCGATTCGATGTCCACCAGTGCCGCCGTGAGGTCTACAGGATCTTGGAGCAGATTTAACTTCGATTTCACATCAATTAAGCGTACAAACCATTGTGCGCCAGCGAAACCAGAATTTTGTGATGAATATGCGCCGCACGACCATTGATCGCATCTCCATTGGCGGGCGCGCCACCGCCGAGGAACAGCGCCAGCTCATGCGGTTCGGCGGAGGTCACACCAATTCTCCCCTCCGCCGGGCGCTTGAGCCCATCAGCCACCTCAAAGACCAGGGTTTTCGCTCCTTCCGGGAGAGTTTGGGCAATGATTGCCTCCGGAGTTTCGCTTGCCGACGACCCCAGCGCCCGCTCCTCCCCCGCAGAATCGGTCGCCTCTCCGTTGCCACGTTCTTCCTCGACAACGCCCGCGCCGGGACCATAGACCACAGCCACACGGGAGCCATAGACCGCAATTACCGGACGCAGCTCATTCGTGCTGACAATAACCGTAGAACCGGCCAGCGGCTTACAGACGGCCGCGACAATCTTGGCCGTTGCATGTGGCAGCTGCACCGGAGTGGGATCGATGTCTCGTCGATAAGCAGGACGAAGCGTTTCGGCGACATCGCCCAGCTCATCGCGCTCCCACATCGGCAGGGCATCGATGCGTGCCTGCTGATCGCGGTTCTTGCGCTCCAGCAGAAGACGGGCGATCATGCCACCGCCGAGCCCCACCGCGATGGCAACTGCGATAACCAGCACAAGACGGTTCGGCGCGATGAGCGCAACCACTGCGGCGATAGCCACACCGACTGCGCCAATTGGCATTGCTCGCGGCGGCAGAACGAAACCAAAGAAGCTGGCTACGGCAAGAATCCAGGCACTCAGCAGTGCGAATCCCACGTAGAAGACCACCGGCAAGGCCAGGACGAAGCCGAGTCCGAGCACACTGACAGCAATGATGAGGCTCACTAAGAACCACTGCTTCATTTTCTGTGTGCTTTCAAGGCCAGCTAGGGGCATAGTTCATCCTTCCGCGAAGATTCCTTAAAGGGATACTAATATTAAGAATCATGATTACATCTGGTGCTGTCGCTACGGGAATCGCCAACATCGCAATGGACGGTACAGTTCTCGATACTTGGTTTCCCGCACCTCAGTTAAGCGATGAGGTCGTAGAATCGAGCACTCACCGGCTCGGCGCCGCTGATTTGACCCCACAGTTGCTTCGTCAGGTGATTTTGGACGAGGATCGCCGCGTGGAGCAGGTGGCAGTGCGCACGTCCATTGAGGATTTGTCCAAGCCTGCTGTCGACCCGCACGATGCCTACCTGCGCCTGCATTTGCTCTCCCACCGCCTGGTCAAGCCGCACCAGCTAAACACCAAGGGGCTCTACGAGCTACTCCATGTGGTGGCGTGGACCAACAAGGGGCCATGTCTGCCGGACAACTTCGAGCAACTGCGCACCCACTTGCGCGTCCGCGGTCTGATTCACGTCTACGCCATCGACCGCATGCCGCGCATGGTCGATTATGTGCTGCCCGCCGGTGTGCGCATTGCAGAGGCCGAGCGCGTGCGGTTGGGCGCTTACTTGGCACCGGGTACGTCCGTACTGCGCGAGGGATTTGTCTCGCTGAACTCGGGCACTCTGGGCCCATGCAAGATTGAGGGACGTCTATCCTCCGGTGTCGTCATTGGCGCGCACACGAAGGTGGGACTGTCGGCCTCCATCATTGCCGCTCACGACGATTCCGGTCAGCGTAAGCCGCTCACGGTTGGCGAGCGCTGCCACATCGATATCGCGGCCGGCACCGTCGGCGTCAGCCTCGGTAATGACTGCATTATTGACCGAAGCATCCTCATTGCCCCCGATACGCCCATCGATGTCCCCGCGGAGAACCGCCGTATTCAGGCATGGGAAATTTCGGGCCGCGACAACATGCACTTCTACCATCACCCGGACCACTCGGCGGTGTGCGTCCGCCGCACGGAACGCCCGGGCAATGACGAAGGTGCCGCTGCTTTCACTCAGCTTGCCGACGTGCCGGATGAGCTGGCCGGATAACCTACTTTCGGTGCTCTTGAAGACACATTAATTGGCCCCGAAACGGTGAATGGGGGTAAACCCGTAATACGGTTATTGCCCCTGTTATCAGCGAGGTAATGTTTGCGACATGACCGAATCGCAAATTACCTCCACCTCCGGCGAGACAGCTCAGCTGGGCAAGGGGCTGCAGGTTCGACACCTGACCATGATGGGTCTTGGCTCCGCAATCGGTGCCGGTCTTTTCCTTGGTACGGGCGTCGGCATTAAGGCAGCTGGCCCGGGTGTTCTAGTTTCCTATGTCATCGCTGGCTTCATTGTCGTCCTCGTCATGCAGATGCTCGGCGAGATGGCCGCTGCCCGCCCGACACCGGGTAGCTTCTCCACCTATGCCGAGATGGCCTTTGGTTCCTCGGCTGGCTTTGTCCTCGGCTGGCTCTACTGGTTCATGCTCATCATGGTGCTCGGTGCTGAGATCACCGGCGCCGGTGCCATCATGGGTGCGTGGTTCGGTATTCCGGGCTGGATTCCAGGCCTGATCTGTGTTGTCTTCTTCGCTGTAGTGAATTTGGCGAATGTGCGCGGTTTCGGCGAGTTCGAGTTCTGGTTCGCGTTCATCAAGGTCGCGGTGATTATCGCGTTCCTGGTCATTGGCGTTCTTCTTTTCTTCGGTCTGCTGCCAGGCACCAGCTTCGTCGGTACGACGCATATTGCCGAGTCCGGATTCCTCCCGAATGGAGTGTCCGGCATTGCCGCTGGTCTGTTGGCTGTGGCCTTCGCCTTCGGCGGTATCGAGATTGTCACAATCGCCGCTGCTGAGGCTGAAGATCCGCAACGCTCCATCGCTGCTGCTGTCCGCTCGGTGATCTTCCGCATCTCTGTGTTCTACCTGGGCTGCGTGACCGTCATCATCCTGCTGTTGCCGTACTCCCAGATTGACGGCGCTGACTCCGCAGCTGAGTCGCCGTTCACCCAGGTTCTGAAGCAGGCAAACATTCCGGGTGCCGTTGGCTTCATGGAGGCCATTATCGTTCTGGCGCTGCTGTCCGCGTTCAACGCTCAGATTTACGCAACCTCTCGCCTGGTCTACTCGATGTCCACCCGCGGTGAGGCACCGCGCTTCTTCGCCCACACCAATGAGGGCGCAGTTCCGAACCGTGCGGTCATCATGTCGATGGTCTTCGCCTTCGTCTCCGTTGGCCTGCAGGTTGTCTTCGACGGCTCGAGTGTCCTGGTCTTCCTGCTGAACGCTGTCGGCGGCTGCTTGCTGGTGATCTGGCTGGTCATCGCCCTGTCCGAGATTAAGCTGCGCCCGCAGATGGAGGCGAACAACGAGCTTTCCGTTCGCATGTGGGCCTACCCGGCACTGTCCTGGGTAGCGGTCATCCTGATCCTGGGCCTCGCTGTTGGCATGCTCACCGATTCTGGTGCTCGCCAGCAGGTTATCGCCGTTGTGTGTGTCACTGCGTTCCTCGCGGTGCTCGCTGCACTGACTAAGAAGAGCCGCACCGCGGCCCGCGAGGCTCTCGAGTCCAGCGATAGCAACTAGCCGTTAGCAACTGACTGCAGGGCCTAACCACCCTGCTACCCCTATCCGAACATTTCCTTGCTACACATTTGCGGAACACTTTTCATAGATAGGGATATGCCGGTAGCCTGTTTTCCATGAAATTTGGAGCACAAGCTACCGGCATTGCCACTTTTAACAACGATACTGTTCTCGACGTCTGGTTCCCCGCCCCCAAGCTCATCGAGGAGGGCACAGCAACCTCCACCACGACCGGAACCATCGACGCCGACGCACTGCCCGAAGATTTCACCTACCTCGCAGATCTGGCCGTAGCCGATGCGGACCGCGGCACCACCCGCCGTCTGGTCACAGCTACCATCGCTTCACTCGATGACGCACCAGTCGACACCATCGATGCCTACCTGCGTCTCCATCTGCTGTCCCACCGCCTGGCCACCCCCAACAGCATCAACCTGGACGGCATCTTCGGCAAGCTCAACAATGTGGTGTGGACGAATTTTGGCCCCTGTGCTGTCGAAGGCTTCGAGGTAACCCGAGCCAAGCTGTCGCGCCGCGGGCCTGTCACCGTCTACTCCATCGATAAATTCCCCCGCATGGTCGACTACGTCACTCCCACCGGAGTCCGCATCGGTGACGCTGACCGCGTGCGCCTTGGAGCCCATCTCGCAGAGGGCACCACAGTCATGCACGAGGGCTTCGTCAACTTCAACGCAGGCACGCTTGGACACTCCATGGTGGAAGGCCGTATCTCTCAGGGGGTCGTCGTCGACGACGGCTCCGATATCGGCGGTGGTGCGTCCATCATGGGCACACTATCCGGTGGAGGTAAGGAAGTTGTGTCCGTCGGCAAGCGATGCCTACTCGGTGCGAACGCTGGACTCGGAATCTCGCTCGGCGATGACTGCGTACTCGAAGCCGGGCTCTACATCACTGCCGGCACCAAGTGCCTCGTTGCCCTAGACGGTGTGAAGAAGACGCTCAAGGCCCGCGAGCTCTCGGGCGGATCGAATATGCTCTTCCGCCGCAACTCGCTCTCTGGTGCAGTCGAGGTTGTGCCGTGGGCTGCCGAAAAGGTGAAGCTCAGCGCGGAGCTGCACGCTAACTAAGGGGTGGTCGGCACGTCTGCCGGGGCCGCGATATTCCGCGCGCTCCGGTAGACACGTCGCTCACCAGTGACGGGGTCGACAAAGGCCAGCGCGGTTGCCGTCAATCGCAGCTGCGGCGTGTACTTTGGCGCGCTGCCCGCGCTTGCCGACGGCCCCTGCGCCCCCGCTTTCCGGCCATAGGTGTCCTCACCGAGAATGGGATAGCCTAGCCAGTCCATCGTCGCCCGCAGCTGATGCGTGCGGCCCGTATGGGGCTGTAGCCGCCAGCGCCCCACCTGCATGCGACTCCCGCAATGCCCACAACCACAGCCGACTGCGTGCAGCGGAATGCTGGTGCTGGTCGCACCACCGCCATGGCTGTTCGCCAGCACATCGCCGATGTCCGCGGCTACTCGGCCGAGGAAGGTCACGGTTGTGCGTGCGAGCTTGAACTTGGGATTCTTCGCGGCAGCGCGAGCGAAATCGTCGGTCTCCACGACTTTTACTCCGCGCCCCGCCGGGTTGGGATCGAGCAGAAGCGTGACATCCCTGGTTTCCCCCACATGCCAATCATCGGGCATCACGGTGAGGCATTCGTATTCTTTGGTGATTTCCTGGTTTTGGAAAAGCTGCTGGTAGCGCGCACGGGTAGCCGGATTCCGGGAAAGCAACAGCAGCCCACTGGTCAGAAAATCCAGGCGGTGAACGGCCACTATCTCCGGTTCCTCGAGACTACGTCGCAGTCGCTCCTGCACGGTATTGGCCACGATGCGGCCGTTGGGAGTCGCCGGCAGAAAAGGTGGCTTGTCTACGACCAGAAACTCATCGGTGTCGGCCACAATTGCCGGCTCAAAGGGGATGTACTCCTCGCACTCGTGAGCGGCGGCATCGACTTGCGCAGTCTTACGGTTCTTCTCGAGGCCCCACCACGCATCTCGGTTGCCTGCGGCACGTCCCACGGCACACTCCCTTTTTTATGATTTGGTCTATGCCGATGTCGGCACCGTTTGCAGCATTCGGCCTGCTAGAGCCAGCACATCTGGCCGGGGCTAGCCGCGAATACGCGCCGCCGCCACTTCGATGTCGCTGAGCGTCGCTGTGAGCCCCACCCGTACGTGCTGCGCACCCTTGGGCCCGTAGAAGCTACCCGGTGCGACCAGGATGCCGCGTTCAGCCAGCCAATCAACCGTCTGCCAGCAGTCTTCCCCGCGAGTAGCCCACAGATAGAGCCCGCCCTCGGAGTCATCGATACGAAAACCTGCGGCTACCAGTGCATCATGCAGAATCTCACGGCGGTCACTGTAGCGCTGCTTTTGTTCAGCCTCGTGGGAGTCGTCGTTAAGCGCGGCGATCGTGGCGTGCTGGATGGGTCCCGGCATCATCAGCCCCATGTGACGGCGCACGGAAACCAGCTCGGCGATGAGGTCCGCGTCGCCAGCGAACCAGCCGGTGCGGTACGACGCCATGTTCGACGTCTTGGACAGCGAGTGAATAGCCAGCAGGTTGGTGAAATCACCGTCGCACACTCGCGGGTCGAGAATACTGACTGGCTGTTCAGTCCAACCGAGCCCCAGGTAGCACTCGTCAGAGGCGACAATGACTTCCCGAGCACGCGCCCACTCAACCACCTTGCGCAGGTGTTCAACACCGAGGACCTTGCCGTTGGGGTTGCCCGGGGAATTGATGAACATCAGCGTCGGCGAGGCGGGGCCGATTTGCGTCAGCGAGTCCGCACGCAGCAGCTCAGCGCCTGCGATGCGAACGCCGACCTCGTAGGTGGGATATGCCAGCTCGGGGATGACGACGGTATGCCCCGCGCCTACGCCGAGGAGGAAGGGAAGCCAGCCAATCGCTTCCTTGGTGCCGATGACCGGAAGCACATTGCCGCCATTGACCGCTGACTCCAGTCCCGTCACGCCGTAGCGCCGCGCCATCGCTGCAACAATCGCAGCACGTAGCTCAGGCGTGCCGACGGTCTGAGGGTAACCCGGTGCGGCAGCACCTTCGGTAAGGCCCTTCCGAATTATCGGAGCGACTTCATCGACCGGTGTGCCGACCGAGAGATTGACCATGCCCTCTTCATGCGCAGCCGCAGTGGCTTTCGCCTGCGTGAGAGAATCCCACGGAAACTGAGGCAAAAGAGAACCGGGAGTTACGCGCTTACGGGCAGCTGACATGGGCGGTGATGAAGTCCTTCCCGGGAAAAGAAATAGGTTTAATCATCTGTGGTTTTATTCTTCTGCCTGCGGCGGCAGAGCTGCCACGAATGGCACATCGAAGTCCTGGGGGCCGAGCTTGGCGGCACCACCCGGGGAACCCAACTCATCGAACCAGTCGACATTCGCATCGATGAATTCAACCCACTCATCCGGAACATCGTCCTCGTAGAAGATGGCCTCGACTGGGCAGACCGGTTCACAAGCGCCACAGTCCACGCACTCATCAGGATGAATGTAGAGCATGCGCTTGCCCTCGTAAATGCAGTCAACCGGGCACTCTTCAACACAGGCACGGTCGAGGACGTCAACACATGGCTGGGCAATGATGTAAGTCATGGTTTTAGGTTTAAGAACCTTTCTCACAAGATATGGGATGAGGCTTTCGCTATCTGTCGATTATGCCGTTCCGACGAGAAACAGAGCAAAATAGACAGAGCGGTATATTCAGATTGGAGTCTACACCCAACGTGGGTGTTGTTTTCAACTGGCTCCAGAAAGAGCCACATTGATGCGGGCCTGCCCTGTATCAATTCCTCACCGTCTCCTGCAGTATCCGCTGCGGTTTTCGCTAGAGTGCCCGCAGATGGCGCAGTGGCCAGGCACCGCCCAGCACACCGCAAACAAGCAGCAGCACTGTTCGCAACCACTGCCCCATTGCCAAGTCCCCACCGAAGGGCAGCACTGCCCACAGCAGAATGCCTGCAAAGCCCAGCACCCAGATGACAGTCGGAATTGCAGCTTTGGAGCGATCGCGTGTCCACAGCAACGCTGTGTTGGTGATAATCAGATTGGCAATATAGGCCAGCGGAATGGTCCACGGCAACGGAATAGCAACCGAGCCGATGGTAATCCACACTCCGAGGAAAACTACTTCAATCACCAACGCTGCCAACGCAGCCAGCGACAGCCAGACTAGCGCTACTGTGACCTCCCCCTGATGGAAGTTCTCGCGTGGCTGCGAACGTTCCGGGTCACCCCAATAGCGCTCATCCCCGAATGTGCGCTTTTCAATACTCAAGCGCTCGTTCTTCAACTTTCCGCCAGCAGCGTTAATCAAGTCTTCGCTTTCGTGAGGCTGAGGGTTACTCATCGTCCGCACTCCCCTCCGCTTCCAGATCCACGCTCGGTACAGAGTCGACGCTCGCTACCGGCTCTGGCGGTAATTGGATATTCACCAGCTCCCCCAGCTCTTCCAGGGACGCAGCGGTCGCCGTACCAAAACGGTATGCCTCAGTCGGTGCCACCGGCTGACACAGCAAATTGGAAAACGCCCAGACGGCTCGCGCACGACCAGAGCCATCGGTCTGCCCATAGACAGCATCCGGATTAACCTCGCTGACGGAACCATCGGCGAACCACACCTGCGTCGCATGCGCGCGCATGGCCTCAACCTTGGCAGCCACAGCGGCGTCATCCAGCTGAACCTCGAAATGGCCAGTCACGGTGGCGAAGTCGTCGACATCGCACGACTGCCAGCTCTCCGGTACCACGGTAATGGCATCCAGCCCCGCCGCCATTGCCTCACGATCGGTGACCGCCCACAGCGTCGGAAAGCGATTTCCGCACGCCGCGACAGTGATATCGTGCGCACGAATGTGGTCCGGATGCCCATAGCCACCATCGGCGTCGTAGGTAATGACCAGGTCTGGCTGCAGCTCATCGAGGATGGTGCGAAGCTGGGCGACCGCCTCATCACCTGAGTTCACGAAGGCACGCGGATGCTCATTGCCCTTGTCACCGGCCATCCCGGAGTCACGCCAACGTCCAGCGCCGCCGAGGAACCGCGGCGCGTTATCAGGACCGTTGGCGCCTAACGCACGCAGCGCCGAGCGCAACTCGGCGACGCGGAAACCGCCCAACTGGTCGGCTTCATCAGCAACTAGCCCCTGGTACGGCGCACCGATGACCTCTCCCAGCTCGCCCATCGTGCAGGTCACTACGCTTACCGACGCTCCGGAACGCGCGGCAGCCGCAATCAAACCACCTGTCCAAATGGACTCGTCATCTGGATGTGCGTGAACAAAAAGTAACTTCACGGACTTTCTTACTTCCCCTTGTTCTCCTGGTCGATGTTATCGCGGCCATCTTGGTTCTGACCCGAACCGTCCTGCTCTGTATCTTCGCGCGGATTATCTCTCGTCTGAGAATTCTCAGACGATTCTCGAGCCCCACTCTGTGTCGAGACACGGCGAACCTCGCCCAGAACACCGAGGCGGCCCAACACTGGGTCATCGGTCCACTGCGAAGAGTCCCTCCTCCCGGTAATTGTAATTTCCGGGCTGACCACCGTCAGCAAGCCGTCTTTCACCAAGGTCAGCTCGATACTGTGGCCAGCAATGATATCGGCGAGTTCAGCGGGCAACGCAGAACTGTCGGGAGCGAGCAGCTCATCAATCTGTGGGTCACAAAGACCGGAGAGATTCTCGCTCCGAGCAGCCGATTTCGGAGCAACTGGTACTCCATTTAGGTCAGCCGGCTCCGCTGAGGTAGAAGATTTGGACTGTTCAGATGGTGTTGTCCCGTCCAACGAGCCCTGCTCTTCAGCACTCTTTTCCCGATCTCCACTTGGCGCAGGCCTTGTCGAACTATCGACGAGCTCAGAATCAGACTCGGACTCAGACTCAGCAGCCGACTCTGCGCCCGCTTCGTCCAGGTCCTTCGGCGGCAGCGAACTGACCGAGCCTTCCGTACACACATAGCGTTCCCGGGCCGCCTGGACAGAATTGGGCTGCTCTGCCCATGCCACCACGGCATCGACAGTTCCGTAGGGCAACGAAGACCGCAGCATGTCCGCCGGAGAATACGAAACAACGGTGGCGGGGATACCAGCTGCAGTCAACTGGTCAGCGACCGCAAAAGCCGCAGCGCGTGCCGCTATACCGTCGCTGATGATGCCAATTCGTAGCGGATTGTCCTCAGTAAAACCAGCCTGTGGTGTCTCGAATCGCTCCTGGTCACCACCGTCACCAGAACCACCCGCAATTCGGCGCCCGGTGGCCACCTCTGAGACCTCTGCAACGTTGATGGTGCTCAGAATGGCCCGGCGGACGGATTCGTCGGCAAGCCTGCTCGACGCGAGATTGGTACTGAAAACCAGTTCCCGGTTCGGCTCATGGAAGAACTCAGCAACACCGGGGACCAGACCGTACGTCAGCTCAGAGGTCTCCGTCGGACGGACCTGCACGGCATGGATCTGCTTCGAACGCAGTTGCTCCGCACCATCGATGGCACTACGCATGGCACGCAGCGTAATAACCTCCGAGGCTGCTGGCTGCTCACCCCAGTAGCGGTCATTTCGAACCAGTCGAATGATGTTGCGGCCGACATCCATCGACTCGACGGTGTACTGCCCACCGGAGGCCGGGAAACGGCTGGCCAGCCCTTCGGAAAAACCATCAGTGTTCGACCGCATCAAATGCGCTGGCAAGAGATGTGCAAACAGGCGCTGCCAATGCGTAATCGGCTGAGTGAACGTCACGTCAATCTGACGGCCACCATCGGAGACATCAATGGATTTAATCAGCTCATAAGTCGCCGTATCCAGCGATCCTGGCGTGGACGTGACTTGGGAAAATAGGTAGCGGAAGTCCTCGCCACTGATTGGCGTGCCATCGCTCCACTGCGCCCCTTTTCGAATGCGGTAGCGGACATGCTCTGCCGCTACCGTCGGATCCGTGATGTCAACATCGGCCGCTTTTCCGTTTCCAGTTCCGTTTCTGGCGTCACCGTCTTTGCTGTCATCACTCTCGATGACCTGCACGGAATCCAGCAAGTCGGAGTTGAGCAGCCACTGGGGAGCTCCTGCCGAGCGAGCGTTGGCAGCGTTATCCACCACTCCGGGAGCTTGCGCGGAGGCACTAGCGTCACCAGCCTCGCCCTCTACCGGCGCAGGGGTGAAAACACTAGGCAGTGTCAGTCGCGCTACCAGGCTGGTCACCGGGGAGACGTCGGCAAGCAAATGCGGATTGAAGCCTTCGACAAACTCGTCGACACCGACCGTGACTTCACGCATCTTTTTAGCCTGGTCAGCGGTGTCTTCCTGCTGCACCGGCACTTCCTGCTGCCCGGGCACAGTCGGAGCGTCCGACGGGCGAGCCATGCACGAAGACGCCAAAGCCGCCGTCACGCAGAGTGTCGATGCTACGAAAAATCGACGAGAAGCTGCGTGACGACGGCTGCGAATAAACATATCCACGAGATTACTCGACACCTGGCCGAGTCAGTTACCCCGAGACTGGTTTTCAGGTGGCCCAGTCCCCTAGCAACCCGAATTACTTCTTATTCATGGCCTTCGCGCGGGAACGAGCGCGAGCGCGATCGGTGGCGCTGAGGATCTGCTTGCGTACGCGAATGCCCTCCGGGGTGACCTCAACACATTCGTCAGCGCCACAGAACTCCATAGCCTCATCGAGGGAAAGCTTGTGCGCCTTCTCCAGAGTCACGGTCGCATCAGCCGAGGCTGCGCGCATATTGGTCAGCTTCTTTTCCTTGGTGATGTTGATGTCCATGTCCTCATCACGCGGATTCTGGCCAACGACCATGCCCTCGTAAGCCTGGTCACCCGGCTCGACGAAGAAGGTGCCGCGGTCAGAAAGCTGAATCAGTGCGTAAGCGGTGATCTGGCCGGTACGGTCAGCCACCAACGATCCTGTCGGACGGTCCTTAATCTCACCAGCCCACTCGCCGTAGCCGGCCGAGTAGTGATTGGCGATACCGGTGCCCTTGGTCTCCGTCATGAAAGTAGTGCGGAAGCCAATCAGACCGCGGGACGGAATGAGGAACTCCATGCGCACCCAACCGGTGCCCTGGTTACCCATCTGCTCCATGCGCCCCTTACGAGCCGCCATCAGCTGAGTGACAGCACCCAGGTGCTCTTCTGGAACATCGATGGTCAGGTGCTCGTACGGCTCCTGAACCTTGCCGTCGACGGTCTTGGTAACAACCTGCGGCTTACCGACGGTCAGCTCAAAGCCCTCACGACGCATAGTTTCAACCAGAACGGACAGCGCCATTTCACCACGGCCCTGCACCTCCCAGGCATCCGGGCGCTCGGTCGGCAGCACGCGCAGCGAGACGTTACCAATCAACTCCTGGTCCAGGCGGGCCTTGACCATACGAGCGGTCAGCTTATCGCCACCACCCTGGCCTGCCAGTGGCGAGGTGTTCACGCCGATCGTCATAGAAATAGCCGGCTCATCGACCAGGATGCGCGGCAGCGGGTCCGGATGCTCGGCATCACAGAGAGAGTCACCGATCATGACCTCGTCGATACCGGAGATAGCGGCGATGTCACCAGCAATGGCCTCTTCAGCAGGTACGCGGGTCACGCCGACGGTACGCAGCAGCTCCGCGACCTTCGCATTCTTGACATGCTCATTGCCCTCGGAGTCGTAATGAATCCACGAAATCTGCTGTCCCTTGCGGATACGGCCCTTATGGATACGAATCAGACCAATTCGACCGAGGAAGGAGCTGGAGTCCAGGTTGGTAACCTGCGCCTGCAGCGGGGCATCAATCTCAGCGGACGGCTCCGGGAGCACCTCGGTGATGACGTCGAACAGCGGCTGCAGGTTCTCAGACTCCGGCAAGTTGCCGTTACCCGGGTTCTCGGTAGAAGCCTTACCGGCACGACCAGAGGCATAGAGAACCGGCAGCTCAAGGTTGCGCTCAGCGACCTCAGCAGCTTCCGGGTCTTCCAGGGTGGAGGCTAGCTCGAGCAGCAGATCCTGTGCTTCCTCGACAACCTCGTCGATACGTGCATCTGGGCGGTCAGTCTTATTGACCACGATAATCACCGGCATGCAGGCAGCAAGCGCCTTGCCCAGGACGAAGCGGGTCTGCGGCAGCGGACCTTCAGAGGAGTCGATCAACAGCACGACGCCGTCAACCATGGACAGTGCGCGCTCCACCTCGCCACCAAAGTCGGCGTGACCAGGGGTGTCAATGACGTTGATGATGAGGTCTTCGCCGTTCTTGCCCTCACCTTTTCGGCGAATAGCGGTGTTCTTCGCCAAGATGGTGATGCCCTTTTCCTTTTCAAGGTCACCAGAGTCCATCACTCGGTCTGCAACTTCTTCGTGGTCGCTGAAAACGCCGGACTGCTCCAGCATGGCGTTCACGAGAGTGGTCTTGCCATGGTCGACGTGTGCGACAATGGCGACATTACGGAACTCGGTATCGCTCACAGGCGGATAGCTCCTAACAAGCTAAGAGGACTAAAAGAAAAAGATACGGCCTTGCTCTAAAGGACTGTCTTTACGACTGCCTTTAACGCCCCGCATCAACGCGTAATAAAGCGTTCTACAGTGTACTCCTTCTTAATGCCCCTGCACATCTGGCAGAGATTCTCGCAACCCCGAGCACCTATCCGTCATGCAAAGTGGCACTGCCGCGCCACCCTTAGGGATAAATTACCCCCTTACTGCACCCCCGCTTTACCGACAGCCATAACGGCATATCCGCCAGCGCCACAACGCTTCACGACGGCAATCTCTCAGCCCACCATGTGATAGATGTGACCAAATGCCATAGTTGTAACCCCACGGGATGAGACTTGACTTCACCCGCTTACACACTGCGAAACACCATTAACCCCATACATACACATTTCGCCTCAATTTTCACAATCATCTCGTTCTACATCAAAAACAACTCTAATTAACTTGCGACACACGGGAATCCGTGCGTAAATCTCCTGAGAAGATTCTGAACATTTCTTTTTCAAATCTTTCCATTTCACGTTGGAGTCGTTCTAAGATGAGCAACGATTCCGAAATTTTGATTCCGACTCCAATAGCCCACGAATGAGAGGTTCTTCACCGTGGTTTCGACTGGACGCTCCTTCCTGCGCCGTGCCGCAGCGACCTTGGGTGCAGCTGCAATTCTCACTGCGGGCATGACTCCCGCCGCTTCTGCTTCCCCGTCGCTGGACTCCCTGAACATCGCTTCGCCGAATCTCTACGGCAACGCGCGCGACATCATTAACTCCCCAGGCGTTCCTGAGGAAATTTCCAGCGCACTGAACAAGGGAATTGACTTCCTGACTGGTGAGGGCGAGGGCGAGCCGGGCTTCAAGGTTCCGGAAGGTGCCCCGAAGACCAACCAGTTCCTGCTGCCTACTGTTGCCGACAAGTGCATCGGCGGCGAAGGTCGTTCCTTCGGCCTGGCCACTACCGTTCCGGGCCCGGCAGACCTGCCTCTGCCAGGTGTTCCAGAAAACCAGCTTGGCTTCATTTTCACTGGCCTGGGCACCAAGCAGCTGGCTAAGCAGCAGGACACAGAGATGAATGTCTACTGGGTCAACGTTGCTAACGGCAAGTACGGCAAGACCACCCTGGAGAACAACGGCATCAACGCCGAGGAGGGCCCGGGCGCTGTCAACGGCACCGCTGACACGGGCAAGGGCGTGGTCATCGCTGTCATGCAGGGCGGTATCACCACTCAGGAAGAGCCTGGTCCCACCAACTGCAGCTACACTCCGACCGCCGGTGTCTTCCCGGTCGGCCTGAACTAAGTTTTTCTAGTTCTCCCCTAGCCCTTTTTGCATCACGTATGCAGAAAGGGCTTTTCTATGCCCAAAAAGGCAACCCCTACACGTTAAGGTATTCGCATGTCCACTTCACCGGCCACTTCGGCTTCGACCGCGGCAGCTCCTGCACTCTCCCCAATTCGCTCGAGTCAGGACACACATCCTCCGAAAGTCGAGACCTTTGACCTACGTGAAATGGTCAACACCGACCCCAAGGGCTTTCGGCGCAATGTCGACGAGTTCCGAACTCTCACTCCCAGCCGCCTTTATATGCGCCGTGGGATGGATCATCCAAAGTTTGGATATCTTGAGTCATTCCTGCTTGCCGACGAGGGGTTGCGCATCAGCATTTATCACTTCCGCCCGGGCGTGAAGGTGGAACACCAACGCTACGTCGATATTGTCAGCATCGACCGGACTGATCCGCAGTGCTGGCGTATGACCGATTTGTACCTCGACATCCTGCAGGCACCGACCGACTCTGAGGCCATAGCTCCCCTACCCGTCGATGCGGCCACACAGATTCGAGTTGAAGATGTCGACGAGCTTGTCGCTGCCCACACTCAGGGACTGATTAGCGATGAACTCACCGAGTTCGCCATCGAGACCACGCTGACTGCACGCGCCGCAATCGCCGCACACGGTGACAACATTGATGCGTGGATGCAGACTTTGAACCTCGATGCGACGTGGGCTGATGCCGTTGAGCTTTCGCCTGCGGCCTAGAACGACCACCTCAACAAAGGAGTACCGCCCGTGTTCGATAACTTAACCGGCCCCATTCCTCCCGCCGGCACCGATAGCAATGCGATTATCAAAGCAGTCCGAGCAGCATTTACCTCCTATTTTGAAGAGTCCAACCCCGGCGAAGCCCAGCTGACCTTCCTTGGCTCTGCGCCACTGAAGATGCTGCGCTTCGGACCTGACACAGACCGGATTGTCACCTATGCAACACTGGGTTGCAGTGCCGAGGCGATGCAAGATCCGTCCGCAATGGTGGTGGACACCAACTCTGGCCCGCGTGCCGAACTCATCTTGCCTATTCGTGGTGGACTGGACGAAGTCATCCGCCCGCTGGGTATTCTTGCCGCTTCCCCAAGCATCGAAGGCCTCGTCCTGACCGAGGGGGCACTTATTGACTTCGGCCAGCCACTGTGGGATCAGTCGCGCTTCACCGGTTTTGTGCTGTTCAAGGCAGAAATCCCGCCGGTCGCGGTGGAGGAAACCGAAGTCACAATCTTCCAGCCGGTCCCGGCCACGACCAACGAATTTGCCCTTGCTCGGGCTAAGGGCGTTGACGAACTGCGTCGCGTGTGGGAAACCCAAGGTGTCGACTTCACCGACCCGCACCGCACCAGCGCTGTATAAAAGTTAGCTTTTGTGGTGGTTGCCGGTTATCTGCTCGTCGGCAAGCGATAAGTTCAACCTAGCAGTGACGTTTCGCGCCGCGACAGCGTGGTTTAGAGTATGGAATTATGGCAGTCAATTCGGCTAAAGACGTTCCTTTCCATGCGGCGCAGTCCTTTAGGTGGTGGCGGCTCGCGGTATATGTTTACGTCCCAGCGCTAATCCTCACCGTGGTCAGTTCCCTATTGAAATGGGACGCGACTGTTACGGAAGCGGCAAAGGCCAACAACATCGAGGTTTCTGCTGCACAGACCAGCTTGGCCGTGAGCTTCGCGTTTGCGATTCTCGCGCAGACGGCAACGGCGATTGCGTGCTGGTGGCTTGCTGGCAAACTCCTTGAAGGATCGACTGCAGCGCGCACGGTGCTGTCCGTGGCGGCGGCAGTTTTTGTCATTAATGCATCAATGACGCTGGTCGGAACGATTTCCCAGGTACGCTCCGGAGACTCGTCGGCGCTCGGTTTGATTACAGCTGGCCTGCTGATTGTTGCCTCTATCATCGCCGCAACTGCAACCGCCCAGTCCTACCGCGGCGAGCGTAACCAGAAGTTCTTTGTGACGACGTAGGCAGCTCTTAGAGGTTTGGGGCGGGACGGGGATGCCTTCCAGGGCCTCCACCGTCCGCTTTAGGTCGGCGTACATTTTAGGTATGCCCACTAATACTGAGAGCGCCAGAAAGATTCTGAATGGTCTCGCGTCCACCCAATCCCAGCGCGAGGAACTGTACAAATATTTCCACCGGCACCCTGAGCTTTCCATGCAGGAGCACAGCACTGCAGACCGGATTATTCAGGAGCTCGAATCTTCAGGTATTTCCACAAATCGCGTCGGAGACACCGGCATCGTTGCCATTATTGAGAACGGTGCCGGGCCGATTGTAGCTATGCGCGCAGACATTGATGCGCTACCGGTGAAGGAGACTTCCGGCAAAGACTACGCCTCCACGGCAACGCAGATTGATGAAAAGACCGGCACAGAGGTCCCCGTCGCCCACGCTTGTGGGCACGACTTCCACCTGATGTCTTTGCTCACAGCGCTGCAGGCTTTCAACGAAAACCTTGATCAGTGGTCTGGCACATTCATCGGTATTTTCCAACCCGCTGAAGAAACCGCCGAAGGTGCACGCGCAATGCTGGCGGCAGATCTGGAGAGGGCTATTCCGCGTCCCGACGTTTATCTCGGTCAACACGTACTAGCTAGCTTGCCCGGCGGTTATGTGGGAACTCGCCGCGGGCCAGTTCTCTCCTCTGCATTCTCGGTCAAAGTCACTGTGCACGGTAATGGCTCCCATGGATCCATGCCGGAGCTCAGTGTCGATCCCGTTGTCTTGGCATCCACCATTGTGATGCGCCTTCAGACCATTGTCTCGCGTGAGGTAGCGGCCACCGAGACCGCAGTGGTGACCGTTGGTGCGATTCAAGCGGGAACTAAGTCCAACATCATTCCTGACTCCGCAGAGCTGCTCATCAACACTCGTGCCTACAACAGCGCCGTGACCGAACACCTCAAAGAGGCAATCGAGCGCATTGTACGAGCAGAGTGCGTTGCTGCCCGCAGCCCTCAAGACCCGCAGTTCACTTACTACGACCGCTATCCCCTCACGAATAATGACGGGGATGCCACGAATACTGTGCGTGAGGCATTCGACGCGTACTTCGGTGAAGAAGTCTCCGACTTGGACGCAGTGCCCGCCTCTGAAGATTTCTCAATCATCCCCGATGCGCTTGGCGTGCCATATACGTACTGGGGGCTCGGCGGTTTCGCGGATGAGAGCAGCGCTGTTGGCAACCACAACCCAGCTTTCGCCCCTGACCTCCAACCCACTCTTGACCGGGGAGCAGAGGCAATCGTTGTAGCGGCCTGTGCTTGGTTGGCGAAATGAGGGTGTGATCAGCGAGGCTGATGCGTGCGGCTGCTGGCGAGCTGGTGGATGGTGTAGTGCCGGACTCGTGCGGGGCTCGTGCGGGACTCGTGCGGGGCTCGTGCGGGACGGCCGAAAAACCGGGGGTTAAGAGAAAAGTAGACCCCGGTGCACGCCGATTGGACACGCTTCTTGCTACTTAACGCAAAATTTACGGGCTGCAAATGTGAAACTGTGTGAGTTTATGACACTTTGAAGCCGTTTTTCGGGCCATTTTTGTCATAAACGCAGTCAGTAACTCGCATCGCCCCACCGCCGCTGGTCATAAATGCAGTCAGTAACTCGCATTGGGGTTAAGCGACAAATCCTGAGTGATGCGGTGGCATGAAAAAGCCCCCGCCTTGGTAGCGAGGGCTTAGCGTTTACGCTGGTGATTAGCGCTTCTGTGCGTCTGCGAGAATCTGGCGACCTGCGACCATGCGGCAAATCTGGTTGGTGCCCTCGTAGATCTGGGTGATCTTGGCGTCACGCATCATGCGCTCAACCGGGAAGTCACGGGTGAAGCCGTAACCGCCGAGCAGCTGCACGGCATCGGTGGTGACCTGCATAGCAACGTCAGAGGCGAAGGTCTTGGCGTTTGCGGCCATCAGACCCAGGCGAGCGCCGCCCTCAGCGGTGCCACGCTCAGCGTTAGCGGCTGCGGTGTAGACCATGAGACGAGCAGCGTCAATCTTCATACGCATGTCAGCCAGCATGAACTGGGTGTTCTGGAAAGCAGCAATCGGCTTGCCGAACTGCTGACGCTCCTGCACGTAACCAACGGCGTAGTCGTAAGCACCCTGCGCGATGCCCAGTGCCTGTGCACCAATAGTCGGGCGGGTGTGGTCCAGGGTCTCCAGGGCAGTCTTGAAACCGGTGCCCTCTTCGCCGATGATGCGGTCAGCCGGGATGCGGCAGTTTTCGAAGTACAGCTCCGCGGTCGGGGAACCCTTGATACCCAGCTTGTGCTCCAAGCCACCGACGCGGAAACCCTCGTCGTCCTTGTGGACCATGAATGCAGAGATGCCGTTAGCACCCTTCTCCGGGTCGGTGACAGCCATGACGGTGTACCAGGTGGAGCGGCCACCGTTCGTGATGAAGCACTTGGAGCCGTTGAGGACCCACTCATCGCCCTCACGGACCGCGCGGGTCTTCATGGAACCGGCATCCGAACCAGCCTCACGTTCAGTCAGTGCGTAGGAAGCCATTTCACCGTTGGCGATGTCCGGCAGAACCTTGCTCTTCAGCTCGTCGGAGCCCTTGAGGATCAAGCCCATGGTGCCCAGCTTGTTCACAGCCGGGATAAGAGAAGCCGAGCCACAGACACGAGCAACTTCCTCAATGACAATGCAGGCCGCAACCGAGTCCGCACCCTGGCCACCGAACTGCTCCGGCACGTGGACGGCGTTGAAGCCAGCCTCGTTAAGAGCCTTCAGGGCCTCCTCCGGGAAACGCTCGTTCTCATCGACGTCCGCTGCGTACGGAGCAATCTGCTTCTCCGCCAGATCACGGATAACGGCGCGGAGCTCCTGGTGCTCCTCTGGCAGCTGGAACAGGTCGAATCCTGGGGTCAAAGCCATGTGGGTGTTCCTCCCGATTTAATGATTCCGATGTCGTGTTCGATATCGCGCTCTACGCATTTCTACGCAGCACTATCACCGCACGACGTATTTATCTTCGTTCGATACTAGTGGCTAACGCTTCGCTCTACCCGCGAAATTCGTAAAATTCTCGCGTTGCCGCTCGGCGCCCACAGAATAAACTGCGCGAGGAATTCCCGCAGCAGCGATGTCGCCCAGTACCTCAACGGCGTATAGGCGCCGACGACACACCAGGGTTCCAGCCCCCGTTCGCGCATGAGCTTCGCTACCCGTGGCGCATGAAAATCACTGGTCACAACAACCGTTCCAGCGCTCAACGCACCGTCCATGCCGCGCATCAATTCGCACGCATAGTCAATGTTTTCCGACGTATTCGTCGATTGGTCCTCGGGGATCAACTCGATGTCGCCACGCTTTACGACGTCCCCAGCGTTCGCCTTCAACCACTCCACCATGGCGTCCGCTTCGGAGCAGGTGGCATCTGTCACCGCTTCACTGCCGACCCCACCGGAGCAGATGATTCGCTCGGTACGCTCATCACACGCTGAGACTGCTCGCTGTAATCTTCTGGCCAGCAGGGCCGAGGGCCGATTGTTCTTCAATCCGCATCCCAGTACAACCACGGTGTGTGGCGGCAGAGTTGGTTTTTTGGCTGCACATCGAAGACGAACGGCCTCGAAAACGATCGCTGCGGCTCCTGGTACTGCGAGGCCGGCGAGCAGGGGCGTCGTCAAGCGATGCGATGCGCGAGCGTAGTAGGCGCGGCAGCTGGCCAGTGTCCACGCGGCACCTACTGTGGGAAGAACCCACCGCGGAGGTCTGCGATTGGGCAGGCGTGGTGGGCGTAGCTCCGAATTAGCGGCGACGCGTAGTCCGCCGACGAGGAGCATGGAACCGAAGCCTGCACCGAGGCACGCGAGTGTTTTTCTCATCAGAGCTTCCACGTTAACTGTTCTGGGACGTTGATGGTCCAGTCGACGAGCTGTTGCGGATTGTGCTTCGCCATATGCTGGGATTCCTGCTCGGCCCACATGTCCCAGTGTTCCTCGAAGTGGTCGTCGCGAGCCATGGCACGGGCAAATCGAGTCTGCGTGTCCAGCTCTACCCAGACTCCCCAGGCGTTGCCGTCGCCGATGGCGCGGGCAGCAGCAAGGTTAGCTTCAGTGACAGCGCCACAGCCTTCAACGATGAGCGAGGAGTCCGGTGGCGTGGGGACCCACTCGGCGAATCACTGGCGTACCAGTCCCAACGGCGATACCCGCGCTTGTCGGCCGGTAGAGCGGGGTTCAAAATGGTCTCCGCGACTTCGGCCGATGCTTTCTGCAGGCCGGACCAGCCCGGATAGACATCCTCCAAGTGGATAACTGGCCAACCGAGGATACTGTGCAACTTTGCCGAAAAGGTGGTTTTGCCACTGCCGGAACGGCCATCGATAAGCAGAATCATCGTGATCGAAACGCCTTTGCTACGCCACGCCCAGGAAGCGGAACTCCCCGGCCCACACGGAAATACCGATTGCTGCGACGGCGATGGCAAGGCAGGCGGCCATGGTGACATAGTCACGCGCGGCCAATGTCGAGGTGTGCCACCACGTACGCTTAATCGGTGCACCAAAGCCGCGGGCTTCCATGGCTGTAGCCAGTTTGGTGCCGCGGCGCAGCGCGAACACCAGCAGAGCGAACACCTGGGAAATAATGCGGCGGATTGCGCCGTGGTCACCCAAACCGCGTGCGCGACGGGCTCGGGTCAGCGCCTGCCAATCGCTGATGAATAGGCCGACGAGTCGCAGACTCGCCACCGTTGCCAGCACAAAGCGGCTGGGCAGCTTGAGAATCTGCGCCAGCCCATTGCCCAGATCGGTGGGGTCGATATTGGCTGTCAGCACGATAACTGGAGTACCGATAGCCAGCACACGCAACATAATCGCGATGGCCAGGGAAATGGAATTATCCGTCACATGCGCAAGCAGAAAGGAGAAATACTCTTTGCCCTCCGGGTTGCCGTAGAGCGCCATCGAGATTCCTGAGATGGGCGCGGCGATAAGAAGTGGCAGGCTGCGTCCTAGAAAACGACGAAAACCCAAACCCGACAGCGGCACCAAGAAAAGCGTGCAGACAAGCGCGACCACTGCGGAGACCCAGTCGATGGAAATCAGCAGCGGTGTGGTGAGCAAGAACAGGCCCAGTACTCTCGCCACCGGGTTGACCGTCGCGAGGAAAGGCTGCTTACTCGAAGTGGCGCTCTGCGTACCTTCAGCCGTACCGGCGGAACCGACTTCAGTCACGATTTCCCTCCTGCTTCGCCCTGGCCGCGCGCACCGCTAGTGCGGCTCGGACCGGCCTGCTCCCCTGAACCACGCTGTCCCGGCGCCGCACGGCCTGACCGCTCCGGATGAAACGAATCCATGTCGATGACGTAGTCCCCCATCGCTTGTACCACCAATGGATCGTGGGTAATCGAGATAACAGTTCGGCCGTCGTCAGCAAGCTGGCGAAGCAAAGTGAGCAGCTCGGTGAATGTCCGGCGGTCTTGGCCGAACGTCGGTTCGTCGAGAAGCACAATATCCGGCGCTGTCGCCAGCATGGTCGCCACCGACAGACGTCGCTTCTCACCGCCCGAGAGTGAGAACGGATTCGCCTTGGTCAGGGCCGTTAGCCGCAGCCGCTCAAGTAATTCCTCGATGCGCTTATCAGCGTTGACACCGACAAGCTTCGGGCCAAGCTGCAACTCTTCCAGCACTGTGCCGGTGACGAATTGGTGCTCGGGGTCTTGGAAGACCGTGCCAATCCGAGTAGCCAACTTCTTCGACGGCCATTTCCACGGCGCACTACCGCTGCCGGCCACTTGGACCGTGCCCGCCATCGGCTCAAGCAGGCCGCCGAGCGTCAGCGCTAACGTGGACTTCCCGCTGCCATTGTGACCAACGATGCAGGTGGAAGCTTCGGATGGGATAGAAACGGATACTCCGCGAGCAATAGGCTCAACAGTTTCGCTACCCCTGAACCACGACTTCTTCGCGCCATAGCCGATGTCCAGCTCGCGGGTTTCGATCGCGATGTCACCGCTAGGGTGCCCGTCCTGGTCGCAGGCAACTGAACGCGCATCCGGCAGCGCGGGCGGAGCACCCGGAATCCACACCCCAGCATCCGTCAGAGCCTGCCCGTAGTCTTCCAAGACCCGATGCGGTGCACCATCGGCAATCACACCTCCGCAGCCCAGCACGATGATGCGGTCGACCACATCGACCCACGCATCCACTCGATGCTCGACCACAATCAGTGCCGCACCGGTTCTCTCCGCCGCGGTAATCGCAGCATCGCGTAGTACCGGCACACCGGCCGGGTCGATGTTGGCCGTCGGCTCGTCCAAACAAATGACCCGTGCGCCCATTGCCAGCACACCTGCCAATGCGAGGCGCTGCTTCTGCCCACCCGAAAGTCTGTGCGTGGGATGATCCAGCGGCAAATCCAGCCCCACCAAATCCAGGCTGGCGCGCACTCGGTTGCCAATCTCAGCTGGGGCAACGCCCAGGTTTTCCGCACCAAAGGCAACATCGTCGCCAACGCGAGCACTAATCGTCTGCGAGTCAGGGTCTTGCAGCACCAAGCCCACCGAACCCCGTGCGGAAGCAGGAGTACGACCTTCAATCAGGAGCTTTCCGGTGGCTTCGCCATCGGAGTCGTCGCCAAGCACGCCAGCAATAGCGGCGAGCAGCGTCGACTTCCCCATCCCCGACGCGCCGAGCAACAGCACCTTTTCACCGCGCTCGATGTCCAGCGTGATGTCGTTCAGTACCGCAGCTTTGCGCCCCGCGTGCCGATATCCGAACCCCCGCGCGCTCACCGCAGGGACATTTCCGCTTGACGACGGCCCCCGCGTCAACGCCTCATCTGTCATCGATTTTCCTAGACGTCGTCGTGCCGCTCTCGCCCGATGGCAAAACGATCCAGCGCTCCAGTTGCCGCCAGTGCCTTAGCCAGGAAGTAAGCCAGCAGACCGGCGAGGACGGCACCCGACAGCGCCGTGGAGATCAGGTAGATGACGTTGAATTCGAAAGTCTTGGCCAGGTTGCCAGTGAAAAGCTCAAAAGTCCACGCGCCGACACCTGCCATGAGACCCGAGATAACCACGGTGACCAGGTTGTAGCTCTTATACGCCAAAATGAGGAACACCAGCTCCGCGCCGAGCCCCTGCGCCAAACCTGAGTACAGGGTGGAGATACCCCACTGGTTACCGATCAGTGCTGAAACCGTCGCTGCGATTACCTCGACGAAGATAGCGGCACCCGGCTTGCGAATGATGTACGCGCCGAGCGGACCACCGAGGAACCACATACCAGCGACCAAACCGCCAAGACCAGGAGTAAGCGCGTTGACTGCTTCATAGCCCGCACCGCCGATGATGTTCCAGATAACAAAAATCAGGCCAACGGCCACGCCGATAACAGCTGCAATGATGATGTCAATATTTCGCCACGAGAAGTTAGTGCGCGCTGCACTCGCCGATTGCGTCATCCCACTTGCTCCTATTTTTCTTTAACTCGAGCGGTATTGCTCAAACATTATTGATGTATTCATTAGCGGCGTATGAAGCCTGTGTCGACACGCCCTAAGCACTAACTTTTGCCTACCCTACCGCGCCCAGCAGATGGCCTAGATAACATAAGGAACCATGACTAAAGCCGAGCGGTCATCTACAGGAGATACCCCAACTGCCCAAACCCCTCATACGCCGACAGTGGGCGATGAGGGGACAGTCGCGGATTCCGCAGTGAAAACTGCCGAGGCCCCTGGTGCTGACAACACCGCTGAGCAGGAAAGTTCTCGCCCATACTACATGCCCACATTGACGTGGGGCGAGAGACTTGACCTGTCTGCGAAGCAGTGGTGGCCACTCATCGGAGTTGTTATTGCGATACAGCTTGTCGCTCGCATTCTGGTGCTGACTAGCCATGGTTTTTACTGGGATGACTTCATCATTGTTGGCCACCTTTACGACACCCCACTGCTGAGCAAGGACTACCTGCTTCAGGATCACGACGGGCACCTTGCACCACTGGCCTTCTTGGTGCAAGGCCTCTATCACCTCATCGCGCCGTGGAACTGGTGGCTACCGGCTATCACCATGGCCGTGATGTCGGTAGTGCTGACATACGCCACAGCTAAACTCTTTGAGCTTCTCACCGGCCGCACGCTGGTATCGCTCTTCCTCATCACGGTCGTCGCCTGGACACCGCTGATGCTTCCGGGCGACACCTGGTGGTCGGCCGCGGCCAATTCCCAGCCGTTCCACCTAGCATTCGTGGTTTTCATGATTGTCGCTATTCGCACGACTATGCGTCGTTCCTTCGGCCCTCGCCCGGGGGAGGCCGTAGGCCTGTTCGTGCTGCTGGCCGTGGCGCTCGGGTTCTTTGAGAAGTCCCTGGCTATCGCGCCGATTTCCATGCTGGTTGTCGTCACGTTGGCTTACATGGAACGCAGAAATATCCTGCAGGTTCTCCGCCGTGGCCTCGTCATCTGGATCCCATCGATGCTGCTGACCGGCGCCTGGGCACTGTGGTACTACTTCGGCCCCGCCGAAACCACTGGCTTCATTTCCGACAAGCTACAGCCCGAACTGTTCTTCAACGGCCTCGGCCAGATTTTTGCCGGCATCATCGGCGGACCAACAAGCTGGGAACGCTGGGCTCCGGGACAGCCGTTTGCCTCCGCTTCGTCTCAGCTGATTACTCTCGGCGGCATTATCCTGTTGATTCTGTCCGCCACCCTCATCGGCCGCGATTACCGTGGCTGGGCTCCGTGGACGCTATCGGTGGCGTACATGTTCACCACCTTGTTCGCCATCACCCTGTTCCGCTCGGGAGAGAACACCTCTGGCGTGCTGGCGCACACTTTGCACTACTACTCTGATGTCGCGCTCGTGATCGTAATCTGCGTCGCGATCTCCCTGGCTGGACTCCCACCGAAGGACGAGGCGCCAGCGCTGCTACCGGCTCGTACGCACATTCTGATTTGGTCGCTGGGCATCGCGCTGGCTGTCACCTCCACGATTTCCGTGGTCACTTACCGCAATGCCTGGTCTGATGACATCGCAATGGAGTGGATCGGCAACACCAAGGCGTCGCTGTCCGCGCTGCGCGAGGAAGCCGATGCCGCTGGCCCCGACAAGGCGATCGACTACAATCTCATCGACCAGCCCGTCCCCTTCGAAGTTCTCGTGCCCGTCGCCGCTCCGATGAACATGTACTCGCGGGTGTTTGATGCGGTCTCCGATCGCCCGCCGTTTGAGCGCGTCACCGGTCACCCGCGCATGTTCAATACAGACGGTTCGCTTATCGACGCCAAGGTCTCCGAGGTCACCCGTGTCACTGACGGCCCTGTCGAGCAGTGTGGCCATCGCATCACAGTTGGCGAGGACGGCACCGCGTCGGAGGACATCAAGTTGGAGAACATCATCAAGCTCGGTGACTGGGTGCTTGAGTTCCCGGCCACCGCCTCCGAGGACATGGATGTGCGCCTGTCGCTCCCCAATCCTTTCGAGACCGAAGAGCAAACCCGCGGTGGTTCCACAGTCGTGAAGATGAACAACGATCTGCGACCGCGCTATGTGTACCTCAACGGTGGCGGAAATACTCTCCATGTCGATGTGGAAAAGGCGACTCCGGGGGCAACCCTATGCATCGGCGCGGGGGCGATTGGCCCCTTGGTTCCCGCAAGCCGTTAAGAATCCTCTAAGATATTGCTTTAAGATAATGTGAGAAAAGTTTATTAGCCCCTTGTAGCTATTGTTTTTCCGACAGAGGAGCCACATCCATGCGTAACCGCATCGCCGGCGCTATCGCCGCATCCGCCATTGCCGCAGCAGCCCTGGTCGCTTGCTCTCCCCCGAATCAGGTTGACTCGGACGTGAAGGTCGGCGACCAGGCCAACCCGTCGGAGACCTTCGAGCAGAAGGCCACCACTCCGGCATCCTCCGACGAGATGACCCCTGCTGAGACCGCAGAGATGTAATCACTGCATCTGCGAAAACAGGGGTAGCCAGCAAACATAAACGCAGTCACTACCCCTTGTGCCCACTCATCGATGGGGCACGAAAGAATTACCGCCTGGACATTGTGTCCGGGCGGTTTTGGTTCTCCGAGGGCAGCCTAGAGCCGCCAAGAGAGCCTAGGAAAACTCAAATTCCACGTGGTCACCATCACGGATCACGGCGCTGGTTGCGCCGTTTTCCAGGTTCAGCTCGACAACGAGCGAGGGCATCTCGCCGGAAGCTCCAGTCTCGCCCAAGGCCTCGGCAGCATCGTCCACGAGCGCCGCGTCGGTTGCGGTCACGCGGTAGCGAAGAAAACCATTGCGCAATTCATCAGTCTCCACGCGAGCGGAGTGCAACCATGGGAACCGGCGTCGCACCGCAACGAGCTGCTGGTAAGCGCGGTAGAAATCCGCGCCAAGCGTAGAGAGTTCCTCCGGACTATCCGGGAACACTGGACGAATCTGGTCGTCACCGCCGATGCGTTCCTCTTTGAGACCGGTGTAGCCCTGTTCGTCGCCGTAGTAGACCAGCGGCACACCGGCCACGGTAAACAGCACCGTCGCCGCCAGCACGGCCTTGTCGGCCCCTACCTGCGTCGCAATGCGTGAAACATCGTGGTTTCCCACAAACGTCACCGGCACAAAAGACTCCGCGAAGGTGTTATGGCGCTTCAGAGTCCAGTCCAACTCGAAGAAGTTTTCCTCCTTCAGCGCAGACCAGGTCGCTTTCCACAGCTCGTACTCCGTCACCGAGTCCATGCCGGACACCGACACAATCTCCGCATAGTCACCGTGGATGACCTCGCCGTAGATAAAGGCGTGCGGGTGCTCAGCACGCACTCGCGGCAAAACCTTGTGCCAGAACTGTGGGTCCACTGCGTAGGCCGCATCCAGTCGCCAGCCATCAATCCCCCGCGCCAGCCAGTAATTCATCACGTTGACGACAAAATCAACAGTCGCGTCACTGGTGTGATCGAATTCGACCAAACTCTCATGGCCCTCAAACACCGGCGCGGTCATGTCGCCATCTGAGTGAGTAAACGCAAAGAGCTGTGCTTCTTCAGAGTCAGGGTTTTCCTTCGCGGTCTTCAACGCGGGTGCCTCTGCCCCGATGTGGTTGAAAACGCCGTCGAAAAGCACTTTGATGCCACGCTCATGGGCAGCTTCGATGACAGCCTTCATGTCCTCTTCGGTACCCAGGCGCGAGTCAATGCGGTAGTAGTCCTCGGTATCGTAGCCGTGGCTAGTCGACTCGAATACTGGCGCCAGCTGCAGCACGTTGAGCCCGAGCTCCTGGACGTACGGAAGCCAGTCAATCAGTTTGTGAATTCGATTGCCCGGCGCGGCGCCTCGACCCTTCTCACGGATGGGCGCTCCCACAAACCCCAGTGGATAGACGTGCCATCCAATCGCCCACTTCGACCACTCAGGTGCGGCAGCGAGCGTCTTATCAGGGGCGTTGGGGGTCGTGGACATTGTCCTATGCATCCTCTCTAGGTGCCTGAGGCTGATTGGAATTATCTGATGCCGCCGCCTCAGGACTCGGTGAGGTCTCCCCCGCCGATTCGCTTGACGACACCCGCGCCTGCCCCGCATGCGACTGCGGCGTGCCAAGACCTGCCTTCCGCGGCCGTGGAGGCACGGAACCTGCTGCGGGCATGGTCGGAGATGTGGCAGGGCGCTCCGGCGGATGATTCTTCGACGGGTTCAGTGCGTCGAGCGCGATTTGGATTTCCGTGCGCATGCCATTGACCATGGCTCTCTCCACAATTTTAAACTTGGAATTGTGGAGAAAGAAGGGATTACCCGCTTCCGGGCCACCGGTGCCGAGGAACATGTAACAGCCCGGCGCTTCACGGGAAAAATAGGAGAAGTCATCCGAAGGAGCCCACGGATCGGCAGCGAACACCTTAGAGTTGCCAACCGCCTTCGTCGCCGCATGCCAGGCACGATTGACTGCAATGTCGGCGTTGACCACCATCGGGTACGGAATCTGCCAGTCGAAAGTCGCCTGTGCGCCGTGAGCTTGGCAGACGCCGTTGACGACGGCCTCGATACGCTGGCAGACAATCTCCCAGTCGGCCTCATCCACCGAGCGGATGGACACTTCCAGGTTGGCCGTATCCGGAATCACGTTGCCGGCCTCACCTGAATGCAGTGAGCCGACGTTGACGATATTCATGTGCTTTGGATCCACATCGCGGGAGACAATCGTGTTCAGCATGAGAGTCACCTCACTGGCGATGAGCACCGGGTCAATCGACAGCTGTGGGTTCGAGGAGTGACCGCCACGGCCACGAATCGCGATGGAGACAATGCCCGACATGGTTGTCACTCGCCCAGCGCAAATTCCCACATGCCCCACCGGATGCGGCGCGACGTGGAAGGCATAGACCTCATCCAAGTCATCGGCGGCACCCTTGTCGACCAGCTCACGAGCACCGCCCGGCAGCATTTCTTCGGCGTGCTGGAAGATGCACAGCACCTTGCCGTGCAGCTGATCGCGCATTCCAGAGAGCACCTTCGCCGTGCCCAGCAGCATCGCCGTGTGAACATCATGACCACAGGCGTGCATCACACCTGGCGTGCGCGAGGCATACGGCAGTCCCGTTTCCTCCTGAATCGGCAGGGCGTCAATATCCGCGCGGTAGCCAATCACACGGCCAGTGCTGGGGTCGCCCGCTGTTCCCTCGATGACGCCAATTACGGACGTCGGGGTCAACCGGTACGTCGGGATGTCCCACTGATTGAGCAAATCCTCAATCATGTCCGAGGTCCTGTACTCCCGGAAGCTCAGCTCCGGATTCTGGTGCAGTTGGCGACGCCATGCCACCGCCTCTTCGATAGGTACTTCAAGGCGGTGCGACGGCAGGGTGTCGTTAGCATCAGTCATGGTTCATAGCATGACAGAAAATAGGCTCCACGACGAGCAGCTACGGAAACTCCCTCACCCATTTTCGCTTCACGACGGCCACAGCGCCCCGACATCTCCCCTGCTAGAGGTGACTTCAGCGCTGCCAGCGAGCTGCTAGTTTCCGGCACCCCAGAAATCCACGGTGAGTTCGGCCAACCACCATGGATCAATCGTGCCGCACATCTCACGCGCCGAGTGCATGGAAACCATCGCAGCTCCGATATCAATGGTGTCGATACCCAGTCGCGTTGCAGTGATCGGGCCGATAGTGGAGCCACATGGCTTGTGGTTCGCAGAGACAAAATACTGCACCGGCACTTCCTGGCCAATGCGCTTGGAGGTTTCCGCTGCGATTCGGACAACCTCCGCCTGACCGGCCGCCGTGGTGGCGTAGCGCTGGTTGGCATTTATCTTCACCACTGGGCCAGCATTGAGTTCCGGCTGGTGCCCCGGCTCGTGTTCGCCTGCATAGTTCGGGTGCACACCGTGTGCGCCGTCGGCCGAGAGACAGATGGAACCGCGGTAGAGCTGCTGGGTGCGTTCCAGGTCTGCGCCTGTGGCCGCTGCGATGCGGGACAGAACGTCGGCAAGCAGTGGCCCTGCAGCGCCCGTGGTGGAGGCGGACCCAACTTCCTCGTGGTCGAAAGCGACCATGACAGGGATAGTGGTTGACGTGCTCCAGTTTTGACGGAGCAAGGTCTCGAAGGCGACCAGGGAGGAGTGGACGCTGAGCAGGTTGTCGAGTCGACCTGAAGCCAGGAACTCATCGTGAGCACCAAAGGTGCGCGGCTGCTGGGTGTCGAAGGAAATGAGGTCCCAGGCGACGATGTCGTCGATAGACAGTCCCGCAGCATCGGCGATGACCTGGTGCACATCGGTACCGAAGGTCTCCAGTCCGATGATCGGTGCAGTGTGATTCTGCTTGTGGAGCTTCAATCCCTCTTCGTTAACTGCACGATTGAGGTGGATAGCCAACTGCGGGATACGCGCGACCGGGCCAGTGCGAGCAAGGTGCTCATGGCCGTTTTTATCAATTACCCGACCAGCGAACTCGATTTCACGGTCGGTCCAGCTTCCCAACAACGCGCCGCCATAGACCTCTACAGCGACCTGCGCATAGCCTGCGGCGGAGGTGCGCGCGTTGGGCTTCATACGAAAACCGGGCGAATCCGTGTGAGAACCCACAATACGGAAACCGGTGAAATCGGCAGCCGGCGTCTCCGGGACGACCCAAGCAACGGCAGCGCCATCGCGACGCAGGACGTAGGCACCGGGCTCGCTTGGCCACTGCTCGTGCTCGTCGACGACCGTGGCACCGGCTGCACTCAGACGGTCAACGACCTGTTGTGCCGCATGAAATGAGCTTGGCGACGCAGCCACAAAATCTATTAAATCCTCAACGTGACTGAGCGCTGCCGCCGGAACGCTGCGCGATGCCGCGTCCGAGGTATCCGCCGAATCCGGGGACTCAGGGGTGGGTGCCGAAGAAATAGCCATAACCAAACTCCTACTTCACATTTGATTCCGGATTTCATTGTATTGGAGCCCACAACTGACCGTGACCGAGCATTGAGCCGGTCCACAGTGTGATGCAGCTTTCATGTTGGGAACGGTATCCACTTAGTCACTTTTGCCCGTTTTAACTCGATATCGGGCATATTCAGACATATAGTGGCAACCGCATCAAAGAAAACCATTTGAATACAGAAACTCTCAAACCGGAATCCTGACCGGATTCCGACCACAGAAAGGGTTTATACCGTGAGCCTTGAAAACCTGTTCCCCCGTTCTTTCACTACCAAGCGCGCCTTCTTCTCTCAGCCGCTGCGCGAAGCTCTTACCCGCGACACCAGCAGTGACGCTAACGCAGTCCACTTCGGCCACCAGGTTAAGAGCGCCCGGAACGAGATTTACAGCGACATGTCTGCCCGTGACATCGTCTCTATGCTGAGCCGCTAAATCTAGCGCTTCCTCAAGTCGAATAAGACCATTGGCTCTGGCTGAGGAAATTTTAATGTCTCCGCGGCAGCTAATTCACTGCCAAAACCAGCTCCAACCTCGCCTGCATCACCATCGCCGTACCGATGTACCGCAAACGCGTGGCAGCCACCAACAACTAGCATCAATGCCAGCGTCAAGAGCATCGCAGTAATCCCCGAGTACACAAATCCGCCGGTATACGGCGTAGCAGCAATCGGGTTTGTCACAGGGAACGTCAGCAGGACCACTAGCAACGCAATACCGATATACGGCCACTGTCTGGTCAATCGGTTCCGCGCCATGGCGGCCAAACCGAACACAGGCGTGACCAGCATCAACATGTAGTGGGTCCAAAGAATCGATGAGAATGTGGCTGCAATAAGCCACGCGCCGGTGATTAGAAACTCAAACCGGTAGACCGGGTTCAACCACGCAACTGCCGTGACCATCAACACCACGCCGAGCGCAATACACAGTGGAATCGTTTTCACGTGACTCGGATAATCACGAACCACTGTTACTAATAAATCAGGATTGCCCAGGTCTGTGGCTAAAGTCGACGCCAACGACTGATTCGCACCACCGACCAAGACCGACGCACCAATGTCGTCGATTCGGTCAATCCAGTCCGAAATAACCGGCATGTCAATGCGGATAAACATCCAGACCGCCAGTACCGCCGTGGTGGCCAGCGACCAGAGGGCTGCGCGCCGTCGATAAGCGAAAAAGAGCATCACGGCGATGAGCGCATACGGAGTCAATTTAATGGATGCGACAATGCCGAGGACGATGCCCGCGAGCCAAGGACGAGTGCGCGAGGCAGCAAGCCCATAGGCGACGCCCGCGACAATCAGCGGTGTCGTCTGACCAATCCAGAACGAATTGAGAGTGGTCGGCAGGGCGAATACGCATGCGGTAACCAGCGCTGCGATGCCCCAGGGCATGGTCGACCGAAACCACAGGTGGTAGGAAGCTGCGACCAGGACCACGACGGCCATTCCGGAAAGAAACAGCAACCAAGCAACCGAGGTTTCAAAGCTCATGACGTGGGATATCGCTCCCAGAGCCTTTGCAAACAAAGGGTTTTGCACAAAGGGATGCGTAAATGGCGCAGACACTTCCTGCGCCAGGCGTGGCCAGACCTCTCCGCTCATGGCGGTGAAATCGATTGGATCGGCATCATAGAGATGGGACTCAAGTCCCCTGTCCATCAGTAGCCCGCCCACCCAGAGCGACGCCCAATCGTCCGGCTGGGTGCGGCCATTCCAGGCCAGCAGCGAGGCAAGACCACCGAGCAGCGAGACCAGCATAAGAGGCCAGCTCATCACAGGCGATTGCGTCAGCGCAGGGGCCTGATTGGGTTTGCGAACCCATATTTTTCGCGAGGCCCGCGACGGAGACTCCGCAACAGCACGTTGCGACTCCGCAACCTGTGACGATGCCCCATCCTGTGACACCGGTCCTTCTGCCCGACTATGCCGTCCCACGTTCCTCCTCATCGCTGGTAAGCGCCTCTATCTAATGTAGTGATTCCACTACAGCAGTGGTTACAACCCGCAGGAACCCGCAAGGTATGACGGCTTACTTTGAACGAAGTGCCAGGTAGACGACAGTTGGCGGCTGTGATGGTCGGAGGGACTACCGGAACTGCGAAATAGTGCCGATGGTCGTGATCAGCTGATCTCCATCGCTGTCGACCACGGCGGCAATGGGCATACGCTCCATCTCGTCCGGGCCGACATCGTAGCCCTGCGAGACCTCTGCCGTAATAATCTTTCCAGTCGGGCCGTCCTCAATGCGCGGATTACGGACGACCACATGAACCAGACTGAACTTCGCGGTGAAGTGAACTTCTCCGCGGTAGCTCTCCCCTTTGGCATCGCTGCTGTCATTGTCGCGGGTGAATGAAACGACTCCGGCCTCAGGCTCTAGGGCACCGTTCTTGGCAGTGACGCCACCACCCAGTGCGCCGAATACCTTCTCCAGCGCAGATACAGAAATTACTAAATCCTCACTCGAGGGAGCCGGAGCATTCTTGCCCGGAGCATCCGAATAATTCAACGGAATATAGATTTCCTCGGCCGCATTAATCGAGCCGGCTGCCGGGTAGACGTAAATGCCCCAGTTATCACCAGCTGGAGCCTCTGGCGGGTCAACAACAATGCGGGCTTCAAAACTGCCGTCATCTGTCATCGGAGTAGCCTGACGAGCGATAGAACGCCGCATATCGACGCCCTGGTTCGGTATCGCCTCGAGAGTTCCAGCCGGCGTGACCCAGGCAATGTTGTCGTGCGGATGTTTCCGCGCCGAAGACGGAGCACCTTCACTTGGCTTCCACGAGTCTGGGAACGCACTGTAGAGAACGTAAACACCATTGGGTACACCCGGAGGAATTGGAAGCGGGTAACCACCACGGTTGGCCGACGGATTGAAACCACTGCCGCGAACAATAAGAACATCGCCGCGATGAACCGTGGCACCTTCAGCTGGTGTGCCGTCTTCAAAAGTGACAGTAACTTCCGGGGATTCGACATACTGTGAATCCTGCGGCTGGAAGTTCTCCGCTGGATTGATCACATTGGGAAAATTGTCCGGCACGATTGGTTTCGCAGTTTCAGCCATTGCCGGGGACACAAACGCCGAAAGAACCATGGCGCCGGACAGCGAAACCGCAGTAACACCTCTGCGCGCACTCTGCCTCACCGGTCGACGCTTGCCTTCTCCAACGGGCGATGATTCGGAGCCGGACGAAAGGCGAGTTTCGTGAGCCCCCGCAAGATGGCGGTGGAAATGATCGAAAGTCAAGAACTTCAGACTGTGCATACAAGCAATGTACACCTGCATATTAGGCTCACCTAACGCATTTATTAAGGCGCGCCTTATCCACCCCCGTTTGAGTCTCAACGCTGGGATTGGAAGAAATGGTTGAGAGCAAAAGAAAACCGCGGCCAAGCCCAATAGAGCTCGACCGCGGCTTACTTCAGCATCTTCTAAGACAACCAGCTACTCCGCGGTAATCGGCAGGTAGACGCGGCTGCCCTGATCAGCGAACTCCTGGGACTTCTCAGCCATGCCGGCCTCGATCGCTTCAACGGAGTCCAGGCCGTGTTCTTTCGCGTAGTCCTGTACGTCCTTGGAAATACGCATGGAGCAGAACTTCGGGCCGCACATGGAACAGAAATGCGCGGTCTTTGCCGGCTCTGCAGGCAGGGTCTCATCGTGGTAATCCAGCGCAGTGTCCGGATCCAGTGCCAGTGCAAACTGGTCATGCCAACGGAATTCGAAGCGGGCCTTCGACAGCGCGTCGTCACGCTCCTGAGCGCGCGGCAGGCCCTTTGCCAGGTCAGCGGCGTGCGCGGAAATCTTGTAAGTAATCACGCCGACCTTGACGTCGTCGCGGTTCGGCAGACCCAGGTGCTCCTTCGGTGTGACGTAGCAAAGCATGGCGGTGCCAGCCTGCGCAATGATGGCCGCACCGATAGCCGAGGTGATGTGGTCATAGCCCGGCGCGATATCGGTTGCCAGCGGGCCGAGGGTGTAGAACGGAGCTTCCTCACACCACTCCTCTTCCCACTTCACGTTGTCGGCGATCTTGTGCATCGGAACGTGGCCTGGACCTTCAATCATGACCTGACAGCCGCGGGACTTGGCAATCTTGGTCAGCTCACCGAGGGTGCGCAGCTCAGCCAGCTGAGCCTCATCGTTAGCGTCGGCAATGGAGCCCGGACGCAGGCCATCACCGAGGGAGAACGTGACATCGTACTGCGCCAGAATGTCGCACAGCTCAGCGAAGCGGGTGTAGAGGAAGCTCTCCTGGTGATGCGCGAGGCACCATGCGGCCATAATCGAGCCACCGCGGGAAACAATGCCCGTCACGCGATTGGCGGCCAGCGGCACGTAGCGCAGCAGCACACCCGCGTGAACGGTCATGTAATCCACGCCCTGTTCACACTGCTCAATGATGGTTTCGCGGTAGATTTCCCAGGTCAGCTTGGCCGGGTCACCCTTGACCTTCTCCAGCGCCTGGTAAATCGGCACCGTACCAACCGGCACCGGGGAGTTACGCAGAATCCACTCGCGGGTTTCGTGAATGTCCTTGCCAGTGGACAGGTCCATGATGGTGTCCGCGCCCCAGCGGGTCGCCCACACCATCTTCTCCACTTCTTCAGAGATGGACGAAGTCACAGCCGAGTTACCAATGTTGGCGTTGATCTTGGTGGCAAAGCGCTTGCCGATAATCATCGGCTCAGTCTCCGGGTGCTTGTGGTTGGCCGGAATCACGGCACGACCCGCAGCCACCTCTTCGCGCACAACTTCCGGATCCACACCTTCACGAGCGGCGATAAATGCCATCTCCGGGGTGACAATTCCCGCACGGGCCCATGCCAGCTGCGTCTTGACCTTCGGGGCGTCCTCAGAGCCTGCAACCGCCGGCACTGCCGGAGCCTTCGGCCACGAGTCACGAGTCTTAGCCAAACCCTCCTTCAGGTTCAGCTCCGGGTTTTCCTCGGTGTAGATACCCGAGGTGTCGTACGCATCGAAGTGAGTACCGTTCGTCAGATTGATTCGACGAACTGGAATGCGCAGGTTCGCCTCACCGAAATCGTTGCTGAACGCAACCTCGTCGTAATGCTTGTTGCTGCGGTAAATCGGGCCAGTTGTAACCTCGCCCTCTTTCGGCGGAGCGGATACAGATACACGTGCGGCCATGAAGCAACACATCCCTTTCCTACGCTGGTATTACCCAGATTCAGGTTCGTCCGGTCGACGCTCGATCCCTAGCGTCCTCTCAGTGCCGGAATTTCGGTTGGCACTCCCGTGGTTTTGTAATGCGCCTCATAGTCTAACCAATCGTTCGGATTACTTCGGTCATTACACCCATTACTTCGGTCATTACACCCACGTTTGCCGCCAACGCTTAACGACGGCACGGAGAACGCACCCCAAAGATGCAGGTTGTGGCTGTGCAGAGGCGTGGTTCTGCGCATCGACCGCGTTGTCCACACCCCTAAAAAGTTATCCACAGTCGCTCTATTTTTCGGCTTCTCAGCAAGCGCGAGTGTGATCGCAGTGTTATATCTTTCTCACACAAATTCTTTGGGGAGGGAAAATTGAAAAAGGCGACTACTGCCGCCCTACTGTCAGCACTTCTATGGGGAACAACGGGGACTAGTTGCGCATCGACCGAGGCATCCGGCGAGGACGTTCAACCTGTCGGCGACAATGCGACAACCATCACTACTGACTCGGGCGTGACGTTACCTGCGGGTGTGCTTCCACCCAACAATCCGCCGAAGCCCGGTGATGCTCCACTTGGTCCCGATGGGCACTACAACTACGACGCACCCGAATTCGTCCTGACCAATCCGTGTGACGACCCTGAGATTATGGGGCGCTTAGACAGGCTGGGGTTCCGGGAGCAGACGTACATGGAGGGCCGAATCGAAGGTAATAAACAGATTGGCTGCGTTATCGAATCCGACGCTTCCGGCCTGTTGAGCATCTGGCATGCCGCGGTCGCTCACTCGCAACTCGAGCGCTACAGTGCCGAGCCTTTGGCTCATCACGAAGGAATTTTCAATTGGGTGACATTCACTCAAACAGAACCGCTCGGAAGCTCTGCCTGTATTGCTTCTGTCGAAACAGAACAAGGGGCTCTCGGATTCGTTATCGACACAACCGGACAAGATAGCCCTGACCCACAGCACCGACGATGCGCTCCTGTAAATGAGCTGTTAATTGATTACTTGGGGGAAGAATCATGATGCATGCCGTAATTCCAACAATCGACTCTGCAATTCAGAAGTTCAGTATTACGAATGTTCTAGCAAGCGGTTCCAGATTTATGCAGCCCAACTTGGCCGGCTACTCACAGGTTCCGTCACTCCAGCTGGTGGCGACAGAGCACAGTCTGGCAATTTCCGGCAGTTCAGGAAGCTCTGCAGCCGTCGGCTTGTCTCTGGGCAAACAACTCACCTGGGCGCAAACGAATCTCGCTGACTTCCGTCGCGTGATCACTGAGCACGAATCCACCATGAATCGGATTCTTCGAAGCATTAACCCATTCAATGGTGACGGCGCTTCCCTTGCTGAAGTAGCGCGCACAAGCGGTGTATTTCAGCGTCGACCGATGTTTGAAGCTGGAAGTCTCACTTTCGCGCCAGTCACTCTTTCCGCGGAACTTGGTCTCGATGCGAAGTCCCTACTTTCCATGTTTTCCTCGACAAATGACGGTGCCGTAGCCGAGGCAATCGCCTACTGGAACAACTTCGCCGACACTATGACCACGTTGGCCAGCAATCTAACCTCCATCTCATCCGGCTTGGTGTCGAGCAACAGCGGTGCTGTCTTCTCTGCTGCGGATACGACAATGAAAGGTCTAGCCGCACGCGCAACCAGCATCGCCACCGCATCTGAGGTCATGGCCGGGCACCTTGCCGTATTGCCATCTGTGAAGGCGATGGCCGTCAATGCACTATCAGCGATCGAAGCCGAATCCAAGGCACTCCCAAACCCTGGCGCGCAAAAGGCTTTTGAACAGGCCGAGGTAGCAGCCTTTCTCTCTGGTCCGTATACCGCACAGCTACAGACAGCTATTCCCCGAATTCCTAACCTGGTTTCTGCCGATGCGGGAAGTGGTGTGACTGCCGAGGTGTCCGTTGGAGCCACAGTCGCCGGGCGTTCTGGAACTAGCCAGTTCAGCCTTTCGCCTGCGGGGATGACTGGAAGCATGCAGGCCGCCAGCACACCAGTTGGTGCCACCTCAACTGTTCCGGATTCTCCAACACCACAATCCACATCCGCGAGCCCTTCCGCTCCTTCGCACGTGCAACCGAGCACTTCGACTTTGTCGAGCTCCACAAATCCGTCTGCTACCCCTGTGCACCCAGCATCACCTAGCAGCCCAACGAGCTCCACAATCTCGCCAACATCCCCGACCAGCACATCAGCCATGGCTCAACCGAATGCGGCGAATCCAGCCATGGTCGCTCCTTCGGGAGCGAGCGCCCCACTTCAACGCACATCACCGCAAGGAGTCTCGCCTTACGGAGTTCACGGCAACCGGCCGGCTGGCTCCCTCGACGCAGGGCGCACTGCGGGGCTCACACCAGCGGGCAATATCCCGGCACTGCCGTCTTCTGGAAACGCAAGCCCCCGTCCACCGGCCTCGGGACTTCCGACTTCGAGTCCCGGTCGTATGCCAGCGCCAACAGCGGGGCGCGGGATGGGAACCGGCTTGGGGCCCGGGGTTGCTGGTTCTGCCTTGCCAAACGCCTCGAATAGCCCTGCACAGCGCGGAAGTGGATTGATGAATTCCCTAATCAGCGCGCGCAACAGTACTGCTACCGGAGCTACGGGTGCTGCTGGCGGAACCACGGGCGCCGCTGCTGGAAACCGTGGCGCAGGGGCTTTCGCGGCCACCACTGCGGGCAATCGTGGCGGACTGCTCCAAAAGGGCTCCGCACCGTCGGCACGCAAACTGACAAACGTGGCCACCATCAGGGATAACGATGCCGGCGCTTTCGAGCAGAACGAATACCAGAAGGAGCTTTTCGGGGATGCGCCAATTACTATCCCGGCGGTGATTGGTCACAACGTCCGATCGTAAAGCTCCGACCGTAAGCCTCCGAGCATAAAGTCAGCGCGCAAAAGCTGATCTTTACCCGCTCGGGCGCCACGGGGGATCAGGCTGGCGATCGACGACGTCATCACGATCTTCGCGCCCGGCTCCAACAGTGGCACGAACGCACGGCAGCCGCAGACCGCCCCGAGCAGGTTGATGTCGAGCGCGCGGTGCCACGTGTCCATGGTGACGTTCTCAATCGCCCCGCCGACCGCGATGCCCGCGTTGAGCACGAGCACGTCCGCCGCGCCTATCGCCGCGGCCGCCGCCTCCCGGTCCGCGTCGGAGGTGACGTCCAGCTCGCGGTAGGTGCACGCATCGCCGAGCTTGACGACGTCCTCGTTCGCCGAGTCATGCAGATCGGTCGCGATGACCGAATCGCCGCGTGCGACGAAGCGCTTGGCCAGTTCGAGGCCGAAGCCGGAAGCGGTGCCGGTGATGAGCACGCGCCGCAGGCCGCGTGGTTCGGGGGAACGGCCGAAGGGGCCCTCGCCGGATGCGGCGGCGAGGCCGGTCCGGGCCGGCGAAATCGCTCCGCCCGTGCGGCGGTCAACCCCGTGTACGGATCTACGTGAGCATCGACAGCAGGAACACGGAGTCCTCGTCTGCGTCGACCCGGTGTGGGACCATGGTGGGCAGGTGTGCGACGGTCCCCGGCGTGAGGACCTCGGTGCGGTCGCCTACGGTGAAGCGCACCTGGCCCTCGATGCATTGCACCATAATCGGGTGTGCAGCGCGGTGATCGGGCAAGGCCTGGCCGGAGCGGAAACGCATGGCGATGATGTTTACCCCGTCGGCCGTCTGCAGACGTTTCACCGCCGGGCCGTCGCCGTCCTTGGCGGGCGGAGCGGCGGCGACGACGTCATGAAGGCTCAGAGCCTCCGGATCGGCGGTCAATTCAGCTTGCTGGTCGTCGTCGAGGAACTCAATCTCGGGCCCGCGTCGGACGGCGGGCGATGCTTCGCGCCCGCTTTCGGAAGCGTTGGAAACGGCACCCGTCGCATCGGCGGCGTCGGCGGAATCGGCGGTGTCGCGCAGACGGGCCACGATGCCTATCGAGGCGAGGGCGTCGTCGTTCTCGACGAAAACGCTGCGCATGCCGAGAACGCGCTTACGCGCCGCGGGGTGCTTGATCATGTTGCCTGCGATGCGGGCAACTCCGGAGATCCCTTCGTCTTCGATCATCTGGGAGGGCTTGAGCAGGCCCATCTCCGCAATGCGGACGTGCTCGACCTCGAATCCGTGTTCTTCGAGGAGGTTTCGCCACTCCGCGACGGTGAGTGGTCGGGCGTTGACCCGGATGGCCTTGGACATCGCGATGCGAATCTCATCTTTCGTCGCCGCATCCAGGTCGTCGGGGGTCAACGCCAGTTCGTGGATCGCGTAGCGGCCGCCGGGAACGAGAATCCGACGAACCTCGTCGAGAATCGCCGCCTTGCCCTTGTCGCCTTGCATGGTGAGCATCGCCTCGCCCACGACGGCGTCCGCCGAGTCATCGCCGAGCCCCGTCGCTTGGGCCTTGCCTTCGGTGACCCGGCCCCTGTGGCCAACGACCTTGCCGGTCGTCTTGGCGGCGTCGGGGTCCTCGTCGATGCCGACGTAATCCCCCGGTGCGCGATTCAAGATTTCCGTCGCCGTAATCCCCAGTCCCGGTGCGAGTTCGACGACGCGGGCGTCGGTGAGGCGAGCCCGGTCGAGAATCCACTCCGTCATCTTCCGGCCACCGGGTCGAAGGACCTTTTTGCCCAGTCGGGCCAGTAGCCAGTGGCCCTGGAGTTGTTCGAAATCTCTGTCGCGTGCATTCATGGTGCGTCTCACTCGTCGTGTGGCCGGGCCGACGGTGTCGGCGGCTGCGCCGGCCCGTTAACCCGCATGTAAAATACTGCTTTAGCAATTAACTTAGCCTTACCTGGCATATTTGTCGAGGGGTTGGCCCGAAACGCCGAACCGGGCCGTTGCAACGTAGATGTCCGACGACCCGGTCGATCCGAAAAAGGCGAGGTACCTGTCCTTCGGCGTCTGGTCTATACCGTCATCCGGTGTCGTTTGGTGGGCTCAGTCGATGCTGCGGTCCATGGTCCAAGCCAGCACCTCGGCATCGTTGATGGCGGTCATGGGCAGCGAGTCGACCTCGTCCGAATCCGCTGAATTCGATCCGTCGGCCGTGATGCGGGCAACGTCGCCGTCGTAAAGCGTCTCGTCGCCGAAGGATGCCGAGCCGCAGGCGACGAAGAAGTGGGTGAACCGCGACAACGGCACGTCGATGGTGCGGCCTGCGGGAACCCGGCCGATGCGCAACGTCGCGCCGGTGGTGCCGATGGTCAGCGGCGCGAGGCCCGGTGTGCCCGACGCGACCGGGACCAGCGTGCCGTCGGTGAGAGCATCGTTGAGGTCGACCTCGTCGTGGGAGGGAGCGGCACCGAGATCGTCGGGCGGCAACCAGGCCTGGACGACCCGCAACTTCTTGCCGTCGAGGTAACCGGAGGCATTGAGCTCGGAGTGGCGGATCCCGCGCCCGGCGCTGATTCGCTGCGCCATGCCGGGGTCCCTATGTGGATTGTCAATAGTCAGGCGGAACTTGCACGTACATCGCATGGGGGTGTTGTAGCCATCACTGATCGCCGAGCCGCATCATGCGGGCCGGCGGTGATTAGCCCAGCGGCCTACGCAGCCGTGGCGATGGTTCTAGCAGGGATTTCTCGGAAGAGCTTACGCCGAGTCAACAGGGCATAAATGACGTTGTAGCGCCGCCGGGCAAGGCACATCACCGTGGCATTGTGCTTCTGTCCTTCAGCCCGTTTACGCGGGTAGTAGTCGCGCGATGCGGGATGGCAGT
>NZ_KV787413.1:0-1406 GCF_001807105.1 Corynebacterium sp. HMSC14H10
GGGTTAAGTGACAAAAAGTGTGTCCGCTCGGTGTGTCGCCGGGTGGGCCCTTTTTATCTCATGGGCCCTTTCCGGATTCCTATGTTGTGTTGGTATTCGGTTGGGATAGCGTTGTCGTAGAAGGCTGGTCGTCCTGTTTCGTGGTCGGCTTTGTTGTGGTCTTCTGGGACAAGATCGTTGACTTTGGCGAGTTGATCTTGTCCGTAATTGCACTGCCTGGCGATCTTTAGCGGGTCGTCAGGCAGCTGCGTTTTCGAGTGCAGGTACCACTCGAGCATTTTGCGTTGGCGCTCCCCGGACCTGCCGCGATGCGCGTCGGCGATGCGTTTGAGCTGGGCGTTGACGCCGCCTTCCAGACTGTTGGTTGTTGATGCCCAGCGCTGTGGTTCGAGTGCTTCTGGTGGTGGCTGCAGGTAGGTAAACAGCCAGTTATTGCGCGATAGGTGCAGCAGTGAGTTGTATGCCTTGCGAACTCGCAGGTGGGTCCATTCCCACTGGTTGTTGAGGGTGCGGCGTTCTTTGGGGAGGGGTGTTTTTTCGTTGAGGAATGCTTTGAATACCTGTCCGAAGTCATGCAGGCGCAGCGTCCACTCCCGTGCCTGGTCGAGTGTGGTGATACGGGTCAGTTTCAACGCCAGGGCGTAGATAGCTTTGCCTGCGTCGGTGCGTGGACGGCTGGTGGTGTAGCGACGGACCACGCGTTGGGCATGGACAAGGCAGCGTTGGATGCGGGTGGTTGGCCAGCAGGTTTTGATTGCTGAGTAGGCGCCTTGGCCACCGTCGAGGACAACGCATAGTGGTGGGGCGATGTTTTTGAGTAGTTGGGTGTAGGCGTGGGCGGTTTCGCGTTGTGTCCAGTGCCATGCGATGACGTGGTCGTGGCTGGCTGCCACAAGTAAGCAGCCAGCGTCGGTGTAGGTGCCGTCGATGAAGATTTGGTCGTAGACCCGGTTGGGATCGGGGGTGTTAGGGACATCGATAAGCCACAATGAGGTGAACCGGCGGTCGAGTGTGCGCCGGGAGACATTCAAGGTGTCGGCCACCTTGGTTAAAGAAGCAGTGCCGGTGACGTAGGTGTGAAACGCTTTGAAATCCCGGGTGTGGGTCTGATCGGGGCGGTGTCGTGTTGTTGAGCATCCGCAGTCAGGGTTTTTGCATCGCCACCTGGTTGTCCCTTTGGTTGTGGTGCCGTTTTTCTTCATTTGCCCAGCGCATATAGGGCATCGGGGTCTGTTTGGAGTCACCCAGAAAGACAACCAGGCCCCTGTTACCACATGCAGGAGCCATTCCGGTGGATTGAGCAAGAAACGGGCCTGAATAAGGTCTGGAACCTTATATAAGCCCGTTTTATGCGGCCTGACCAGCAAATAGGCTGAAAATCAGACACACTTTTTGTCACTTAACCC
>NZ_KV787414.1:0-99711 GCF_001807105.1 Corynebacterium sp. HMSC14H10
CATTTTTGTCATAAACGCAGTCACTAACTCTCGAGTACGCCTAGCAGCGCTTAACTTTCCTTATTCGCGTCCCACAGTCGCTTGCCGACGAGTCCCGCGCCCCCGACAGCTCCTGCCAGCAGTGCTCCGATCGAGAGCCACCGCATCGTGGCGAAAGTTGCGGAGCGGAAGTGGCGATAGTCGTAGATAGTCCACCCCATCTTCTGGGCGTAATTCCGCAACTTGCGGTCCGGGTTGATGGCCACGGCGGTGCCCACCATGGACAGCATGGGAATGTCGTTGGCGGAATCTGAGTATGCCGTGCAGCGAGACATGTCCAACCCGGAGGAGGCCGCCAGAGCTGCCACCGCGTGCTTCTTGCCCGGGCCGTGGAGAATATCGCCTACCAGGCGGCCAGTGAACTTGCCATCTTTGACCTCGGCGACCGTGCCAAGGGCGCCGGTCAGTCCGATGTGCTTAGCGATAACCTGGGCCAGCTGCACCGGGGTGGCGGTGACCAGCCAGACCTCTTGGCCAGCCTGGATATGTAGTTCCGCAAGATCGCGGGTGCCCTGGTAAACGCGGTCGCTGATCTTTTCTTCAAAGATTTCTTCGCCGAGTTTGACCATTTCATTCACATCGTGGCCGGCGAAAAACTCCAATGCCTGTTCACGGGCCTTAGCTACGTCGGCGGCGTTTTCCGCGCCTGAGATTCGGAATTTCAGCTGCTTCCAAATCATGCCGGCCAAATCGCGCTTCTTGATGAAGCCGCGCTCGACCAAACCCATGGCAAAGAGGAAGATTGATGCGCCCTGGACAAGCGTGTTGTCCACATCGAAGAAAGCGGCTGCGCCCTGATCGCGTTCGACACCTGGAATGGGCTGCGAGAGCACACGTGCACCGCCAGCGGCATCTTCGGCACCCGCTACACTGCGAAATCCCGTAGCCAGTTCTTCGCCGCCGACGTCGTAGACCTCGCCGAGAGCTTCCAGTGCATTGGCAGCCGCTGCAGCACCAGCTTCCTCCTGTGCTTCATCATTGAGCGGAGCGAGAACTACCTGCTCGAGGAAGTTGCGGACGTTACCCTGCGAGGACGCAAGGTCACCCAGCATGTCGATGGGGAAGGGGGAGCGGTTGTCGGCACTGAACTCACTCACGGCACGAAAATCTCTTTCCACGGTGTATGCAACCGACATCCGTTATCGGAAGCTCTTGTTGAATAGTATCCGCTCTTTAGGCAAAGCTGCGCGCTGAGATTCAAGGAGCGGATGGGGCAAGGATAAGAAGAGTCACTTTTGCAGGGGAAGTGTGGGGAGGGGGACGTCGTAAAGCGAAACAGTCGACCTTTAGACTGGCCGTTATGGTGACTGTGACGGTGATGAGTAGGAAGACGTGCGGTTCGTGCGCCCGAGTGATTGCGCAGATTGAGCCGCTAGTTCGGGACCAAAATGCGCAGTTCCAGGTGGAAGACGTCGATACCGATCCGAACTTGGCCATGGAATTTGGCGATCGCGTGCCGGTGATTTTGGTCAATGATGAGGAAATCGCTTGCTGGGAAATCGATGATGATGAACTCCTGGAAGCGATAGCGGAGGCCGAATAAGTTCGGGAGACAACTCTGCCGAACTGCTAGGAGCTGCGGAGACATGGCAGAATGTGGAGTAGCGGCAAAGAAGTAGGGGAGTGCTGCGAACATCGAGGTAGAGACTAAGTAAAGTATGCCTTTGTTGTGACGAGATGGCGGAGTTGTCTAGCGTTAACAGTCATAGCTGTGTGAAAAAGCCCGTAGCGGGGCCTGTGAAGGAGCAATAGAGCGGTGATTGAGCGGTGAGTGTGCTTCTCGTCGGAATGTCGTACCGGTCTGCACCGGTGACCCTTCTTGAAAAGGTCTCCGTCGGTGAAACTGAGCGAGAGGCCATTTTGGCTCGGCTGGTCGCGGATGAAGCGATCAGCGAAGCGATGCTGTTGTCGACCTGTAACCGCGTTGAGTACTACGTGGTGGCCAACGGCTTCCACTCTGGCCTATCGGCCGTGGTCCGTGAAATTGTCGGTCGTACTGGGCTCGAACTCGATGAACTGACACCGCACCTCTATGTGCGATACGCACAGGCCGCAGCGGAGCATGCCTTCTCGGTGTGTGCTGGTCTTGACTCGATGGTGCTGGGGGAACAGCAGATTATCGGTCAGCTTCGCAATGCTTACCAGGAAGCGGACGAAGCCGGCACCGTCGGTCGCATGCTGCATGACTTGGCGCAGAAGGCGCTGCACACAGGCAAGCGAGTCCACAGCGAAACACTGATTGATAATGCGGGCGCATCGATGGTCTCCGTGGCCATCGATGAGGCGATTGCTGCGCTGCATCCTGGGTTCAACTCTGGTGTTGACGTCGCTGAGGGTACCGATATTCTGGCCGGACGTTCGGCCCTTATCCTCGGCGCCGGTGCGATGAGTTCGCTGGCCGCCAGTTACCTGGGGCGCTGCGGCATTGATCGTCTGATTATTGCCAACCGCACCGTTGACCGGGCGCAGAACCTGGCTAACCACTCGATCGAAGCGGGCATCCCCGCTACTGCTATTGCGTTGCATGATTTCGCTGATGTCCTCGATGATGTGGACATTCTCGTCAGTGCCACCGGAGCCATGACTCCAGTGGTCTCAGCTGCAGATGTTGTCAACCACGGCCCGCTCGCCATCGTCGATTTGTCTATGCCTCGCGACGTCGCGGAGGATGTCTCCGGGCTTGAGGGGATCGCACTCTTCAACATCGAATTGCTGCAGATGACTCGCACGGAGGTTCCGGGTCGTGATGATGAGGCTGCAGCGCGCGACATTGTGGCCGAAGAGTTGGAGTCCTACCTCACGGCGCAGCGCGCAAGCGAGGTAGCACCGACTGTTCGCGCTCTGCGTGAGCGCGCGGCGGATGTGGCGGCGGCTGAGCTCGCTCGCCTGGAGGCGAAGACACCGGGTCTTACTCAAAAGGAACGTCGCGAGGTCGAGTCCACGGTTCGCCGCGTCGTCGATAAGCTCTTGCACGCGCCAACGGTGCAGGTCAAGAAGCTTTCTAGCCAGCAGGGTGGTGGCAACTATGCGCTTGCCCTGCAGAAGCTCTTCGACCTGCCCCTATCCACCCCCTCTGGCCTGTATGCTGACACCGATATCCCCGCAGATCTCATGGTAGAGGGCCGAATTGGGCGGATGCAGGGATTTGAGCAGTATGGTCTTGACAGTAGTGCCATCATTGAAGGCGTTGCTGAAACCACCAAAAATTAACACCCGGAGGGAAACATGCCTGACCCAGCGACTATTCGTATCGGTACCAGGGGCTCGGAACTGGCCACGACACAGGCCGGTCACGTCCGTGATGCACTGATTGAGCTGGGACAGCCTGCAGAGCTGGTGATTGTAAAGACCGCCGGTGACCATAACCGCCACGACCCGGTGGAAAAGATTGGCATCGGTGTCTTCACCCAGGCGCTGCGTCATGCACTCCGCGAGGGGGTGTGCGACATTATCGTGCACTCGTTTAAGGACCTGCCGACCCTGCCGGAAGACGACATGATGGTCGCAGCCGTGCCGGAGCGCGTCGATCCGCGAGAAGCACTGATTTCCCGCGATGCCACGCCGCTGATGGACCTGCCTGAGGGGGCTCGTGTGGGTACCTCCGCGCCGCGTCGTGTCTCTCAGTTGCGTGCGCTGCGCTCCGATCTCGAACTTGTACCATTGCGTGGAAACATCGAAACCCGCATGGGGCGCGTCTCTGAGGACTTGGACGCTGTCATTCTGGCTCGCGCCGGACTGGAGCGCACGGGGCGCCTCGGAGAGATTGCGGAATCCCTGGACGTGGACGTCCTCATGCCGGCCCCGGCTCAGGGCGCCCTGGCGCTGGAGTGCCGCACTGCTGACCGCGAAATTGTGGATATTCTGCGCAAGATTGACCACCCGGTGTCCCATGCCCGCGCTGTCGCTGAGCGCGCGGTACTCAATGAGCTGGAAGCGGGCTGTACCGCTCCGGTCGCGGCCTACTCAACCGTGAGCGACAGTGGTGAACTCACCCTGCAGGCGGGGGTGTTCGCACTCGACGGTTCGCGTCAGTTGCTCGAGACCGCTACCGCAAACGTGGATAAGGCCGATGAGCTTGGCCGGAAGGTTGCGGCGGCCCTGCTCGAACGGGGTGCTCATGAGGTAATGGGCGATACCCTGCGGGAATCTCAAAAGTAGCCGGTTAGTTAATTTGGCTCAAACCCTTTATGCTAATAGGCCTGTATGCATGCCGTTGGGATAAGGGTTTCCTTCGTGTGCTCGCATGTGAGATTCAGGTGTCCACCTGCCACTCACATGCGTTGGCGCATGTCCGCTTTCTTCCTTCAAGACTCATCGGCACGAAAAGTGAACAACCAATAGAAAAGAAATCACTCCGCAACGATGAACACCTCCCTCCCCTCAGCAACGGGACGCATCCTGTTCGTCGGCGCTGGTCCTGGAAATCCCGACCTGCTGACGCTTCGCGCCCGTGAGATTCTCGCAGACACCGCTATCGCCTACGTCGACGCCGATGTCATGCCGGGGGTTCGAGAGCTCGTCGCAACCGATGTGCCTGTTCCTCCCGAGCTGCTGAAGGAAGCCGAGGAAGAGTACGAGCGCATGTGCGCCGCAGCCAAGGCCAAGGGATCTCGTCGTAAGCCGCCGCGTCCGGCACCACCGACCGCCGCAGATTTGCGCACGCCTATCGACGATCCCAAGAAGATGGCCAACCTGCTCGTCGAAGAAGCCGCTAAAGGCAATGACGTGGTGCGTTTGGTGGCAGGCAATCCGCTGACCAACGATTCGCTGCTGGCCGAAATCAACGACGTCTCGCACGCCGATGTTGAGTTCCAGATTGTCCCTGGCATGTCCGTGCCCTCCACCGTCCCGGCATTTGCCGGTATCGCGTTGGGCTCGACGTACACGGAGACCGATCTCGGTCGCGCCGATGTGGACTGGGACGAGCTGGCCCAGGCACCACAGCCGCTGGTACTGCAGGCCGTGCAGGACGACCTGTCCGCCATTGCAACTGAGCTCGGCGAACGCGGCCTGCCGTCGTCGTTGCCGGTGTCGGTGACTGTCAACGGTACGACTCGTCTGCAGCGCACCTACGACGTCACGCTGGGCACCTTGGCGCAGCTCTCGGGTGACCTGACCGGTCCGCTGGTGGTCACGCTTGGCAAGGGTGTGGACAATCGTTCGAAGTACTCATGGTGGGAAAACCGCGCTCTCTACGGATGGAAGGTGCTGGTCCCACGTGCCAAGGCGCAGGCAGGGCCGATGAGTGCCCGTCTCGTTGCGCACGGCGCCATCCCGATTGAGGTCCCGACCATCTCAATCGAGCCACCGCGCAGCCCGGCGCAGATGGAACGCGCCATCAAGGGGCTTGTCGACGGCCGTTACCAGTGGGTTGTCTTCACTTCCGTCAACGCCGTCACCGCAGTGTGGGAGAAGTTCCAGGAATTCGGCTTGGACGCGCGCTCCTTCGCCGGGGTCCGCATCGCAGCAGTCGGCCATCGCACCGCCGCTGCCATCCGCGATCTCGGCATCACTCCGGAGCTGCTTCCGGATGACACTCGTCAAAATGCCGCGGGCATTGTCGACGTGTTCCCGGAGTACATCGAGGATCTCGATCCGGTCAACCGCGTGCTGCTGCCGCGCGCCGATATCGGCACCGATGTGCTTGTCGACGGTCTGATTGACCTGGGCTGGGAAGTTGATGATGTGGTCGCTTACCGTACCGTGCGGGCAGCGCCACCGAGTGCGGATATCCGCGACATGATTAAGTCCGGTGGCTTCGACGCAGTGTGCTTTACCTCGGGGTCGACGGTGAAGAACCTGGTCGGCATCGCGGGTAAGCCGCATGCTCGCACCATCATTGCCTGCATCGGGCCGATGGCCGCAGCCACGGCTCGCGAGTACGGCCTGCGGGTAGATGTCGTGCCGGAGCGCGCAAGCATCCCGGAGCTGGTGGATGCGCTGGCAGAGCATGTTGCGCAACTGCGGGCGGCAGGGCAGCTGCCACCACCGCGCAAGAAGCGTCGTCGTTCGCGTAAAACCAAGGACTGAGCAGGGGCGTACCGGAGCGAGTTCGCGTTTTGATTAAGGTTGTCTTTATGACTACATCTGGAGCTTCTGAATCATCCCGCGAAATCGATCTCGAACAGTTTGGATTTCCTCTCCCGATTCGTCGCCCACGCAGGCTGCGCACCAACCCGGTGATGCGTGCGATGACGGCGGAGACGACACTGACTCCGAAGAATCTCATCCTGCCCATGTTTGTTGCAGATGGTATTGATGAGCCGAAGCCAATCAGCTCCCTGCCCGGGGTAGTGCAGCATACCGAGGACTCCCTGGTAGAAGCTGTGCGCGAGGCTGTTGAGGCAGGTATCTCGGCAGTTGACCTCTTCGGTGTCCCGCTGGATGCGGACAAGGACGGCGAGGGCTCTGAGTCCTGGAATCCGGAGGGCGTACTCAACCGTGCCCTGCGTCGTCTCCGCGACGAGTTCGGGAATGACATTTTGATCATGGCCGACACTTGCCTGGATGAGTTCACTGACCACGGCCACTGTGGCGTGCTGGGCACGGATCGCTTCGGCAACACGGTCGTTGAGAATGACCGCACGCTGATTAACTACGTCAAGATGGCCGTTGCGCAGGCCGACGCCGGTGCACATATCGTGTCCCCATCGGGCATGATGGACGGCCAGATTGCCGCCATTCGCGAGGGTCTGGATGCCGCTGGCCATGAGGATGTCTCCATCATGGCGTACTCGGCAAAGTACGCGTCCGCCTTCTACGGTCCATTCCGTGAAGCCGTTGGCAGCTCGCTGCAGGGCGATCGCCGTACCTACCAGCAGGATCCTGCAAACCGTCGTGAGTCCCTGCTTGAAGTGCAGCTCGACGTTGACGAAGGTGCGGACATGGTGATGGTCAAGCCGGCCATGAGCTACCTGGACATTCTGCGCGAGGTCGCGGATATGTCGCCGGTGCCGGTTGCCGCCTACCAGGTCTCTGGTGAGTACGCGATGATTCACGCCGCTGCCGCCAACGGGTGGATTGACCTGGATGCTGCGATGATGGAGGCAGTACTGAGCATTCGCCGTGCCGGTGCGGAGCAGATTTTGACCTACGCAGCGGTGGACTTGGCGAAGAAGCTGCGCGCCCAGTTCTAATTCGCTCGGGTGAACGTGCAGTAATAATTATCGAGAAGTGGACGGATGACTAAAGAAGAGAAGAAGCCCGCAATTCCCGAGCAGGTCGAGGGAGCTAGGCAGGCGTGGCGGGTTACGGCCGTGTTGCAGCTGCTCGTCGCTGCGGTAGCTACGGTGACCTACTGGCTGCATCCGGAAATGCTGATGAGCCCCTCAACCGCTAAGGAGAATTTCCCGGGGTTCAGCGAGGGCCAGATTGATGCTGCCATGAAGGCGACTATCGTTATCGCGTTCTTTTTCGCAGTGGGGCTTTGCATCGCGTTCTTCGCCATCATCGAGCGAATGCGCAAGGGGAGCGAAGGTGCTCGCACCGTGCTGGTTATCGGCTCGCTTTACCTGGCACTGTCGGCGCTGATGTCCTTCTTCTCTTCTACGGCTTCAGAATCGGGAGTGCCGGCATCCCTCGTTCTTATCAGCGGAATTGTGCGAATCGCCTCGGCCACTGCCGCGGTAGCGGGCCTAGTGCTCGCCGCTTCGAAGGAATCCAAGGACTACTTCGATCATCAGCGCCCGTCGAAACCGTGGACGCCGTCCGCTCCGGAATCGCATCTGCCGAGAGCGTCGAAGCATGGCGCTGATCCAAAGCGGCAACAGCAGCTGGGCCAGTCACAGCCCAAGCAATCCAAGCAGCCTGAGGAGTCCAAGCGATGATGTCCCTGCCGAGTCGGCCCTGGCAGTGGGTGCTCTTCGTCGCGCTCATCGCCCAGATTGTCCTGAGCTTGATACTGGTCACCGGCGACTATTCGCAGGCTCCCGCCGCCGTTGGCCGCGATATCTACATCGTCGCCGGTGTGACGCTGGTCTGCTCGCTTATTGGTAGCGGCTGCTTGCCGACGGCCACTGAGTTCAAACTCTCCCGGAACTGCCTGCTCATCATGGTGATTATCACGGCTCTCGCCATGTTCTTTGCCATTATGGCTGGAGCGCTGACTGTATGGGTTATCGCGCCCAGCCTGGCGATGGCGTGTGGACTACTGTTGCTCTATCGTGAATTAGCGCTCACGCGCGCCAACCAGCCACAGGATTAGACGGAAAGTTTCAAAGGCCATGAGTGACACCGGTGAGTTTGATTTCTCTCTGGACAATCGCGTTGAACAAGCGATTGTGGATGCCAAGGTCGCTGCTCGTAAGGCATTGCCACGAAGCCGTCAGGACATCGACGAAGAAAGTGCCCATCAGCGGCTTGCACACCGCAGAGGCCAGTCCAACACAGCTTTCGCACTCATCCTGGAAAACTTGGAAAACGCCGAGAGTGCTGAGCGTGCTGAGCATGTTTTGGAATCCTTTCCAGATGTGACGGCCTCTGTGGTCTACAAGCCCGGACGCGCGTGGATTACAGCGCCCGATACCATCGATCCGAATCAGTTCATCGAAGCTCTCCGCGAAATTGGGGTCGAGTCGTACCTCACGCGCAGCACGCTTCGGCGTCGTGCAACTCGGCTGGATGTGTCACAACATCGCCGTCCCGCTGTTCCGGCTGCCGCTCAACAGAATGAGGAGGAGCGCATTCGCCGTCGTGAAGCGGCCCTGCGCCGAAGCGGCGGCGGTGCGGAAGTATTGTTCACGGCGCGTGAACTGGTGACCAAGCAGCGCTTTTGGGGCAGCCTGTTCCTATCGATTCCGGTGCTGGTGACGTCGTTGAACGTCAACTGGCAGTTCCCGGGTTGGCAGTGGATGTGTCTTGTGCTGACCACGATTGTGGTGTGGTGGGGTGGCTGGCCGTTCCACCGTGCAATGGCGGCGTCTCTGCGTCGGCGGATGTCGGCGCTGGATGGGGCGAGCTCCATTGCCATCCTGCTGGCGTGGCTGTGGTCACTGGCGCAGCTTATTTTTGGCCCCGCGGGACAGATTGGCTATACCACTGCGCCCACGTGGTTTGCTTTCAACTACCGGGAAAGCGCCTCGGCAGAGGTGTTTTTCGACGTTGCCTGCGGTCTGACCGTGCTGTTGCTAACAGGTCGCATGTTTACGCGCTACAACAAGGTGCGTACTGGACAGATTTTGCGCAACCTGCGCATTCCAGCTGAGCGAAACGTGACAGTCGTGCGCAAGAGTGCCAAATCCGCGGAGCCGAAACGGGTGGAGGTGACGGTCGCGGAGCTCAATATCGGTGATGACATCGTGGTTCCACCGCACTCGGTGATTCCGGTTGATGGCTCAGTCATCGGTGGTGCGTCCACGATGGATGCGCAGCTACTCGGTATCGGCGTTGAACCACAGAAGGTCAAGGTCAATTCCAAGGTTTGGGCCGGCGCAATCAACCTGGATTCGGAGCTCAAGGTGCGTGTGGAGCGCACTGGTTTCAAGACCCGGGCGTCATCGATAGCACGTTGGCTGCGTCAAGCGGTTCGAGAAGAAACGGTGATGCACCAGACCGCAGTGCACTCGGCATCAGAGCTGGTGCCATGGACGCTGTCGTTGGCGGGCGTGGCTTTTTGCGGTTGGTGGCTGGCGACGGGCACGATGAGCGGTGCCCTCGCGGTGGCGCTGGCTATGCTCTCGGGCATCGCGCCGGTGGCATTGGCAATGTCTACGTCGACCGTGCAGCGCATCGGGATTCTGGCCGGTGCTAGTAACGGAATCTTGATTCGTGGCAATGAGACTTTCCGAAAGCTGGCCGCTGCTGATGTGGTGATTTTTAACCGAGTTGGAACGCTGACCGAGGGTGACACCCACGTGCTCGGTGTCGCCGCTGAGCGCAATGAAAATCCGGATCTGGTTCTGCGTGTGGCGGGCGCTCTCATGATGGAGAGCAACCACCCGGCATCAGCGGCAATCGTGCGCGCGTGCCGTGTATCCCGCGACGCCGGTTCCGGCGGTGGTGAGGTGCCGCACTGGATTGAGACTGTACACGTCGCAATTGCGGAAGACGGTGCGTTCGTTGGCCAGGTAGAGATCCCGGTGAAGGACTCGGACGACAAGTTGGAGATGCGCTTTGTTGAGGGGCGTGTTTGGCGTCCGCGTGATCTCACTGCACTCAGCGAGAAAATGGCCGTGGCTGCGCTCAGTGGCGGTACTCCGATGGTGGTGTCGTGGCGTGGCAAGGTCCGTGGTGTCATCACCATTGGTGAGGACATTAAGCCCGATGCGGTCGAGAGCATCGACCAGCTTGAAGATATGGGCGTGGACACCATGATGATCACGCGAGATCCGTATCCAGTAGCCCGTCGTTTTGCTGACCGGCTGAATATCTCACGAGTATTCGCGGGCATCATTGCCTCCCGCAAGGCCATTGCGGTGCGTTCGGTCCACAGTGACGGCGAGACTGTCGTGATGGTTGGCGACAAGGACATCCGGGACTCTCTGCGTGCCGCTGACGTGGGTGTTTTGATGGACAATACCGAAGGCAATCAGAATCTTGATGTTGATTACGCCGATGTCGTGGCACTGCGTAACAACGTGTTGTCGATTCCGGAGGCCATTGAAATCGCACGTGCTGTGGTGCGGATGATGGACTCCAACATCTACTTTGCGTGGTTCTACAACGTTGCGGTCATCCTGCTGGGTATGACCGGTATGATTCACCCGCTGCTGGCATCGCTTTTGATGATTTTCTCCAGCTTGTGGATCGACTGGCGATCCCGTCGAGTGTCCTCTCGCCGCAAGCATCTATTCAGGGTGAAGCTGGGACGTTGGTAGGGCAGGGTAGCCCTTCATCCGAGTGGCCGTCTACGATGGTCACCGTGACTCAAGACATTAATGCTCCTCATGTCCCAGAAAACGTTGAGCTCACCGATCGTTCGGCAGAGTTCTTTACGCAGGCTCAGGCAGTGACGCCGGGTGGCGTGAACTCGCCGGTCCGCGCCTTCGGTTCCGTCGGTGGCACCCCACGTTTCATTGACCACGCCGCGGGCTCTCGTCTCGTGGATGTTGATGGCAACGAATATGTGGACTTGGTCTGCTCGTGGGGTCCAATGATTCTGGGCCACGCGAACCCGGCAGTGGTGGAGGCCGTTCAGAGCGCCGCCACTCGCGGTTTGTCTTTCGGCGCTCCGACGACGGCTGAGACCGACCTGGCTCGTCACATCGTTGAGCGCACGTCGGTAGATGAGGTGCGTCTGGTCAACTCCGGCACTGAGGCCACTATGTCCGCAGTACGCCTGGCTCGCGGTTTCACTGGCCGTTCCAAGATCATCAAGTTCGCCGGCTGCTACCACGGTCACGTGGACGCGCTGCTGGCATCGGCCGGGTCCGGTGTCGCTACTTTTGGTCTGCCGGATTCGCCGGGTGTCACCGGTGCATCGGCTGCCGACACCATTGTTGTTCCTTATAACGACATTGAGGCCGTCAAGGCCGCATTCGCTGAGAACCCGGGCGAGATTGCCTGTGTCATCACTGAGGCGGCAGCGGGCAACATGGGTACCGTCGCACCGCAGGACAACTTCAACGCGAAGTTGAAGGAAGTCTGCCACGCAGACGGCGCACTGCTGATTCTCGATGAGGTCATGACTGGCTTCCGCGCTTCCTACAACGGCTGGTACGGCATTGATGGTGTGGCCGGTGACCTGACCACCTTCGGCAAGGTCGTCTCCGGTGGTCTGCCGGCAGCTGCCTTCGGTGGTCGCCGCGACGTCATGGAGTACTTGGCTCCGAACGGTCCGGTGTACCAGGCAGGCACACTCTCCGGTAACCCGGTCGCTATGGCAGCTGGACTGGCCAACCTGGAAAATGCCACGAAGGATGTCTATGACACCGTCGCAGCCAACGCAGATCGCCTGGCCACGATTCTGTCCGACGCCCTGACCAAGCAGGGCGTGGCCCACCACATTCAGCGTGCGGGCACGATGCTCTCGCCACGCTTCGCCGAGGGCGAGGGCCATAACTTTGAGCAGATGCAGGCAGCGGATACTTTCCGCTACCCGGCTTTCTTCCACGCCCTACTGGCCAATGGTGTCTACCCGCCGGCTTCTTGCTACGAGACCTGGTTCGTCTCCGCTGCGCTGACCGACGCCGACTTCGAGATTATCGAGCGTGCAGCAGCCCGCGCGGCCGAGGCGGCGGCAACCGCCAAGCCGGAGTAGGTGACACGTGCCGAACAAGACCAATTCGCAGGCCGAGCAGCAGGAATCGCAGCCGACACAGCCGGAGAACCAGGCATCCAAGCGTGCAACAAAGCACGCCAAGACCACGGTCGTACATCTCGTCCGCCACGGCGAGGTTTATAACCCGGATAAGATTCTCTACGGTCGCCTGCCCGGCTGGCACTTGTCTGAGCGCGGTCAGCGCCAGGCAGCGGCCACGGCCTCGTCCTTCGAAGGCCACGACATCCGCTACTTCGCCTGCTCTCCGCTGCAGCGCACGCAGGAAACCTCGCGGCCCTTCACCGAGGTAATCGGCATGAAGCCGACCCTGGATGAAGATTTGCTGGAGGCTGGCAACTCCTTTGAGGGTTTGCACATCAAGGGCATTGACTCCGCACTGTGGAATCCGAAGTACTGGCCACGGCTGCGTCGTCCGAGCGTGCCCAGTTGGGGCGAGCCCTACGAGGAGATCGCGGACCGTATGTTCCACGCCATCGAGCGAGCCCGCGAGGCCGCCGAAGGAGCGGAAGCGGTGCTGGTGACGCACCAGCTGTGCATCATTGCAGCTCAGCGTCGTGCGCGGTACTTGAAGCTCGCCCACAACCCGGCAACTAGGCAGTGCGATCTGGCGAGCGTGACCTCTTTGATCTTCGTCGGAGACACCATTGTCGACGTGCGCTACAGTGAACCGGCCGGTCACCTGTAAGGTGAATAAATAGTCTTGTTGAAGTTTCACTGACCCCGGAAGGTGGCACCCCAGGTGGCCAAGGTCTCATCGTCCCGAATTGCAGCAACGCTGGCGGCAGCAACTCTGTCTCTGTCGCTCGTGGCATGTAACCCCGGAGAGTCGGTGGGACACGACGCCGTTGCCGTTGGCGGTCAGTTCGAGTTCGTTTCTCCGGGTGGTCAGCAAATCATTGACTACGCACCGGAGGAGCGCAAGCCGGTCGGCAATGTCTTCGGTCCTTCTCTCGAGGACGACGACAAGGAAATCTCCCTCGATGACTTCAAGGACCAGATTGTGGTTCTGAACGCCTGGGGCCAGTGGTGCGCACCGTGCCGCTCCGAGTCGGATGACCTGCAGTACGTCCAAGAACAGATGGAAGAGGAAGGCATCGGCACTGTCCTCGGCATTAACGTCCGCGACAATGTCCGCCAAGCTCCCATCGACTTTGTGAAGGACAACGGCATCACCTACCCGTCCATCTACGATCCGGCTTTCGTCAACGCCGGTGCGCTCGGTGGTATCCCGGCGTCGGTGATTCCGACGACCATCATCCTGGACAAGCAGCACCGCCCGGCGAAGGTCTTCCTCCGCGAGGTCGATCACACCATGCTGATGAAGGCTGTCAATGAAGTGAAGGCGGAGGGCTAGGCCCCGGCATGTCAACTCTTGCCATGGACACGATCTTTTCTGCCGATGGCATCGGCCAACAGTTCGCCGACGTCGCCACCGGCGGTCCCATTGTGTTGGGGCTGCTCGCCGCTGCACTGGCCGGTCTCGTCTCCTTCGCCAGCCCGTGCGTTATTCCGCTTGTGCCCGGTTATGTCTCCTATCTCACTGGTATTTCCGGAGCATCGGGGGCGCAGGGCAATGGCGTGACGACGGGAGTTGCGGACGCAACCGCCGTCGATAAGCATGACGGCGATGGACACCGTGGCCAGCGTTCCTCAACAGCCCGCGTCGGCCTGGCTGCGTTGCTGTTCGTGTTGGGCTTTACTGTCATTTTTGTGCTGGGTTCGGCCTCTATTTTCGGGCTCGTGTCCACGTTGCGTTTGCAGGCGCGCACGCTGACGATTGTTGGTGGCGTGGTGACCATCGTGATGGGACTTGCCTTCATGGGCATGGTGCCAGCGCTGCAGAAAGACACCCGCATGGCGCCGAAGCGCTGGACCACGTGGCTGGGAGCGCCACTGCTCGGCGCGGTGTTCGCGCTGGGGTGGACGCCGTGTCTGGGCCCGACGCTGACTGCAATTATTTCGGTGTCCGCAGGTACACAGGGCATGACTGCGGCCAGGGGAGTGGCGCTGATTATCGCTTACTGCCTGGGGCTGGGGCTGCCGTTCATTTTGGTGGCGCTGGGGTCGGCACGTGCGATGCGTGGAGTGGACTTCTTGCGTAAGCACTCGCGAACCATTCAGCTCATCGGTGGTGTGGCGCTGGTGCTGGTCGGAATTGCCCTGGTCACGGGACTGTGGGATGTTTTTGTTGCCTGGGTTCAGGCCGCTTTTATTACTGATACGGTAACGCCAATTTAGTGAAAGATTTTTTCAATGTCGGTGAATTGGAATAAGGTACGACAGCCCTTCCAGCAGGTCTGGAATTGGTTGACCAGCATGCGCACGGCGCTGATTCTGCTGTTCATCCTCGCTTTCGCAGCGGTTCCGGGTGCCCTGTTGCCGCAGCGCTCGCTGAATAAGGACAAGGTCGACCAGTATCTTGCCGCCAACGGCAAGACCGCCGAGATCATGGATAAGCTGCAGCTTTTCGATGTCTTCTCGTCCGTCTGGTTCGTCGCCATCGTGGCGTTACTGCTGATTTCCCTGGTCGGCTGCATTATTCCGCGCACCATCGACCACTACAAGGCCATGAAGACACCGCCGGCCAGGGCACCGAAACGGTTGGCGCGTCTTCCGCTTCACGACGAAGCCGTGGTCGATGCTTCCGCGGACGAAGTTTCTGAGCGGGTGCGTGAGCGCCTGAACAAGTGGGCGTTGACCGAGACTCCAGCAGATGAAGATCGCGCCGGGGCACGCTCCTTTTCCGCGGAGAAGGGCTACCTGCGTGAGCTCGGCAACTTGGTATTCCACCTGGGCATTGCGCTGCTGATTATCATCGTCGGCTTGGGGCGCATGATCTATTACGAGGGCCAGGTCATTCTGCTGACCAACACCGGCACCGAAATTTCTGATGACAACGTCAACAGCGCGGTGGGCGTTCCGTTCTGTAACACCGCTGCGGCGAACTATGACTCGCTGCGCTCGGGAAACACCTTCGACGGTACGACTTTGAACCCGTTCTGTATTCAGGTAGAGGACTTCGCGGCCGATTACCTGCCGAACGGCCAGGCCAAGATGTTTACCTCGCACATCCGATTCGCAGAAGAAGAGGATATGCGTAAGCCTGTCGATGAGTGGGAGAAGACCACGCTGCAGGTCAACCACCCTCTGCGCGTCGCCGGTGACCGCGTCTACCTGCAGGGGCACGGCTTTGCGCCTGCGTTCAAGGTGACCTGGCCGAATGGCGAGTCGCGTACGTCGATTGTCCAGTTCCGTCCGGATGATCCGACCTTCTTCCTGTCCTCTGGTGCGCTGCGCTTCGACCCACCAGCAGGCATGTACCCGGACTTGTTCGAGCGCCGCCAGAACCAGATTGCAATCGAGGGACTGTTCGCTCCGACCGCGGAGTTTACTGGTGAAAAGGGTGCTCTGCTGCAGTCCTCTTACCCGGCGATGCAAGACCCGGCCGTGGCTGTCGACATCTACCGCGGCGACGCGGGCTTGGACACCGGTCGTTCGCAGGGGCTGTTTTCCCTCGACCGCGATCTGATGCACTCGGGTCAGCTGGCTAAGGAAGCCCGCGTCAACCTCAAGCAGGGCGAATCCACCGAGCTTGCCGACGGCACCAAGATTGAATTCCTCGGTGCGAAGGAATTCGTCAACTTGCAGGTTTCGCACGATCCCACGCAGTTCTGGGTGCTGGTGGCAACTGTGGCCGCACTGGCGGGCATGGTTCTTTCGTTGGGCATTAAGCGCCGACGTGTTTGGGTGCGCATGTTCCCGCTGGAAGATGGCCGCACTCGCGTTGAGTTCGGTGGCCTTGCCCGCACCGACAAGGCAGGTTGGGGCGAGGAGTTCCAGTACATCGTAGATGACATCCTGGAACGTGACAGTGATGACGAGGATGCTGCTGACAACAATGCTGCGACCGACGAGAGCGCGGACGACAAGGACAAAAGCTAACTGACCACTAAGTCTGGTCCATCATTACTGCAGGGTGAATGCGCGGGGGCGAGAATTGCGCCTCCGCGCATTTTTGCGTCCCCCGTGTCCCCGGTCCCCTTTTGCTTAGTCCTGCTTTAGTACTAGGGTTTGAAGAAGTATTCCGCTAATTCCACACTTTGGAGCCAAGTACATGCTCGTCAATAAGACACTGGCGCAGTTTTCGGACTGGTCGTACTTCACGGCCTTCGCCTTTTATCTTGTGGCCTTTGTTATTTCCATTGCCTACTACAGTCGTCGTATCGCGGCCGCTGAAGCGAAAAGCCAGGTTGCGGAACGCGAGCTGGTAGCCGCCGGTGCGGGTGAGGGAGCTACCACCGCTAGTGTTGCTGACTCGGGGGAGTCGGCGACGAAGTCGTCGGCAAGCGAGCCTAAGAACCAGGTGCTGACGAACCGACTCGGCGTTGTGACGGAAATGCTGATTTACGTCGGGGTGGCCGTGCACTTTGCATCGGTGCTGCTGCGTGGCCTGGCCGTGCAGCGTTTCCCGTGGGGCAACCTCTACGAGTACGTATCAGTTTCAATCCTCTTTGCTATGGCAATTGCAGCTGGCGTACTGCATCGTGAAACCATGCGTGTGTTCTGGCCGTGGCTGTTGGCTCCGATTCTGGCGCTGATGTTTTACGGTGGTAAGAACCTATATGTTGAGGCTGCTCCGGTGGTGCCGGCACTGCAGTCGATTTGGATTCCGGTTCACGTCTCGATTATTTCTATCGGGTGCAGTATCGCACTGATTTCCGGTGTTGCCTCGATTCTCTACATGCTGCGGATGTACAACCGCGAGGGCAAGGAAAAGGGCTTCCTGGGCAAACTGGTCGCGCCGCTGCCGGATGCTCAAAAGCTGGATGCGATTGCTTACCGCACCGCTATTTGGTCCTTCCCACTGTTCGGTCTGGGCATTGTGCTGGGCGCTATCTGGGCCGAGTCCGCATGGGGTCGTTACTGGGGCTGGGACCCGAAGGAGACCACGGCGCTGATTACCTGGATTATCTACGCCCTGTACCTGCACGCTCGCGCGACTTCGGGTTGGCGTAATACCAAGGCCGCGTGGATCAACATCTTCGGTTTTGCCACCATGGTGTTCAACCTCTTCTTCATCAACCAGGTGGTTTCGGGCCTGCACTCCTACGCTGGTCTGAACTAAGTCTTCACACTTGTACAAAGCCGGCATCGCCGGGTGAACTAGAATCGCTTCCATGCGCGTTCTCGTCACCGGTGGTGCCGGCTTTATTGGTTCCAACTTCGTTCTCCGCACTCTGGCTACACGGCCCGATGTGAATGTCACGGTGCTGGACGCTTTCACCTATGCCGCGAACCCTGCGAGCTTGGATGGCGCGGACTGTGAAATCATCCGCGGCGATGTTCGTGACGCGGAGCTGATCGATCGCCTCGTGCCCCGCTTCGACGTGGTCGTCCACTTCGCCGCAGAGAGCCATAACGACAATTCGCTGGTGGATGCCGATCCCTTCGTCACCACTAATGTCATGGGCACCGTGAATCTGGCCAAGGCTTGCGCCACCCACGACGTCCGCCTTCACCACATCCCCACCGACGAGGTCTTCGGCGATCTCGCTCTCGACGATCCAGCACGCTTTACGACGGCCACCGCGTACAAACCCTCCAGCCCCTACTCGGCCTCCAAGGCTTCAGCGGATCACTTTGTCCGGGCGTGGGTGCGCAGCTTCGGGTTGGTTGCGACGATTAGTAACTGCTCGAACAACTACGGGCCGAGGCAGCATCCGGAGAAGCTGATTCCCCGCCAGATCTGTGGTCTGTTGCGCGGTCGTAGCCCTCGCGTGTACGGCACTGGCGAGAATGTTCGGGACTGGATTCACGTCGATGACCACAACGACGCGGTCTGGGCAATCTTGGATTCTGGCGAGGTGGGGGAGACCTACCTGATTGGTGCCGATGGCGAGCGTTCCAACCTCGACGTGGTCGGAGACATCCTGGAGGGCTTCGGTCGTGAGCGGTCCGACTTTGTCCATGTCACTGACCGCCCGGGGCATGACCGTCGTTATGCGATTGACCCCGCATCCATCCGCAGCCTTGGCTGGCAGCCGCGCTACCAAGACTTTTCCGCGGGGCTCGCCGAGACCATCGACTGGTATCGCGCCAACGAGTCCTGGTGGGCGGCGGCCTACGATGCCGCTGAGGCTGGCTACGCGGAGCGCGAGCAGGAGTTGTAGTTCGCTGCTGGGGCATGCCTAGCGAACCCTCAACGCACACTCAGTGCACACTCAACGCGTGCCACAGCCTCAGCCCGGGCGCCCCGTCTACACTTGTTACCCATGAGCCCTAAGAGCACATTCCAGCCCACTTCTATCGACGGCGTTTTCACCTTCGAACCGGTCATCCACGGCGACAGCCGCGGTAGTTTCCACGAGTGGTATCGCCTCGACGCATTCGCCGAGGCCACGGGCTACCCGTTCTTCCCGGAGCAGGCCAACATGAGTGTCTCCGCCGCAGGCGTTGTCCGTGGCCTGCACTTCGCTGACGTCAGCACCGCGCCAGATGGCCACCCCGGCCAGGCGAAGCTGGTTACTTGTCCCGCGGGCCACATCCTCGACATTGCGGTTGACCTGCGTCGCGGCTCCGATACCTTCGGCAAGGTCGAGGTTTTCGAGCTCGACAGCAAGACCCGCCGAGTGGTCTATCTGCCCAACGGCATCGGACATGGCTTCGTCTCGCTTGCCGACGACTCTGTGCTCACTTACCTCACTTCCACCGGTTACAACCCGGAGGCAGAGCGTGCTGTTAGCATCCAGGACCCGACTCTCGGAATTGACCTGGCTGCGCTGCTGGCCAAGGGTGGTCTCACCGACGCGGACATGATTCTCTCCGAGCGCGATCAGAAGGCTCCGACTATCGAGCAGTTCGAGGCCGAGGGCAATAAGCTCCCCAGTGAGTTTGACTGCAAGGATCTTGAGAACATGGCTCGCGACGAGTGGGCAATCGCCAACGAAGCGGCCGGGCAGTAAGGCAGAAAGGCGCGAGCACTATGAAGGGCATCATCCTCGCAGGTGGTACGGGCTCTCGGCTGTTTCCCATCACACTTGGCGTAAGCAAGCAGCTGGTTCCCGTCTATGACAAGCCGATGATCTACTACCCGCTGAGCACGCTGATGCTAGCGGGAATCAGGGACATCCTCGTCATCACCACGCCACATGATGCCCCGCAGTTTGAACGCTTGCTTGGCGACGGCTCGCAGTGGGGCCTCACCCTCACCTTTGCCACCCAAGACGAGCCCCGTGGTCTCGCTGAAGCGTTCATCATCGGTGCGGACCACATCGGCGATGACTCCGTTGCCCTCATCCTCGGCGACAACATCTTTTACGGTGCTGGCTTGGGCACGCAGCTGCGCCGCTTCCATAACGTCGATGGCGGAGCGATCTTCGCCTACTGGGTCGCAGATCCCACAGCCTATGGAGTCGTGGACTTCGACCAAAGCGGCAAAGCCGTGGCGATCCAGGAGAAACCGAAGAAACCACGCAGCCATTTCGCGGTGCCTGGTTTGTACTTCTATGATGCCGAGGTTGTTGAGATAGCTCGCTCGCTGCAACCGTCGTCACGCGGCGAATTGGAAATCACGGATGTTAACCGCGCCTACTTGGAGCGCGGGAAACTGCAGGTAGAGGTGCTGCCGCGCGGCACGGCATGGCTGGACACGGGCACGGTGGACAATCTGATGGCCGCGGGTGATTTCGTGCGCACGATTGAGCAGCGGCAGGGGCTAAAGATTGGCTCGCCGGAAGAGGTGGCGTGGCGCATGGGATTCATTGACGATGCTGCGCTTAGCGCGCGTGCCGACGCCCTCAGCGCCAGTGGCTACGGGGAATATCTACAGCAGTTGTTGCTGCGTGGCAAGGACGTTTAGTCAGTTTCGCCGGGATTATCGGGGTTGTCGTCCTGCTCCCGTTCGCGCCGCTCCTGCAGCTCCTGCTCACGTTTACGGCGATCGAATTCGGCCTTCTTGAGCTTCCAGAGAAACTCCGGATCATCGTCGGGAGCGAGCGGACGGGGTTCCGGTTGCGGAGCGGAAATACGTCGCATGCCGTTGCCGCGACTGCCGGGGCCAAATGCCTTCCACAGCATGACTACGACAAGGATGATGAACAGCAGCAGAATGAGCCGACCCATGTAATAGCTAACCTCCTGGATTTACCGACTAGAATACGCAACGAGTCCCGTAGTGCCCACGAGGGGTATCGCACTGCATGCGGTACGGCGTACAGAGTTCGTTAGGGTACAAAGGAACGTTGGACACGAACAGCCATGGACGCTAGCAACGCCCGGGCACAGCACAGGCGTAACACGTAGAGGTGAGGGTTTAATGACCAATCCAGCAGAGCAGGACAAGTTGGCTTCTGAGGCTGAAGTGGAGGCGACTCAGGCTCCGGCTTCAGCAGCTCCGAAGCAGTCAGCTCCTAGCTCCAAGAATGCTGGTCGCGGCAATGCCATGAAGGGTCTGTTCTGGTACGGCCTTGCGCGCCTGCTGCTATTCCTGGTGCTGTTCTTCATTCTGCTCGTGATTATTTACCTCGTTAATGTGCAGATTCCGGCTGCAATTACGGCTGTGTTCGCACTGATTATTGCGATGCCGCTGTCGGTTTTTGTGTTCCCGAAGCTGCGCGTCCAGGCCAATGAGTCTGTTGCAGTGTGGTCGGAGAACCGCCGCGCGCACAAGGAATACATTGCGCAGCAGATTAAGGACCGCGAGGAAAACTAGCGCACCTTCTCCAGGGCCCGCTCGATAGCCCGGTTCACCGCTTCCGGAGCCTCGAGCGGCAACATGTGGCCGGCCCCGTCGACTTCAACCAGTTCGGCGTCCGGCCACTTTTCCATAATTAGGTCTGCTTGCTTGCGCGGAGTGACATCGTCCTTCGTGCCCACCAGTACCGCTCCCGGCAGACCCCCCAAGTGAGGTCCGGCCGCGAACTCGTCATGGTCCTGCAGGTCGTCGAGGTATCCCACGAAAGTTTCCAGCGGTGTTTCATTAATCATGGCCGCGTGGAACTCGATGATCTCGTAGTCCGTGCGCCGGGCGAACACCGCCACCGCCAACGACGGCGCCATCAGTGACGCGATTGCCTCGCGGAACTTGCGAATCTCCTTCGGCGAGGACTCAATTGCATTGCGCGCCGCATCCGCCACCGGGGACGCCAGAATCTGCGGCACACCCTGGGCGGCAAGCTTGTCGATAGACGTGGAAATCAGCACTACGCCTGCGATCCGACGGCGAATACTTTCCTCGGCAGCGCGCACCATGTGCAGTGCGATCAAACCGCCCAGTGAATGCCCAACCACGATGAGTTTTCCGGTCGCGGCGCGCTCCGCAATCACGGCCAGCGCATCGGCCGCAGCACCTTCGACCGTGCAGAGTGAAGCCGGAACCGCGCCGGTCTGGCCGTGGCCGCGTAGATCCATGGTGAGCAGGCGTGCTTCCGGGTGTGACTTCCGCAGCGCGTTGAACTGCCGGTACCAGGACTCGCCAGCCAGGGTGAAGCCGTGGATAAAGACGATGGTCACGGGGTCGTTGGCGGGAGCACTAGGGGGACTCTCAGGCTCAACCTCGTACCAGTGCACCGGAATATCGGTGGTGACAGCATCTGGTTTGTCGCTGGCCTTTCGCTCGTCATCCTTGGCTGCAATCTCGGCTGTGACCGGTGCGGTCTTGATATGTACTACACCGGTGGCCGTAAGATCCGTCAGGCCCGGTTCACGGGTCTGTGAATGCAGCGCGCCGTGCTCCAGCGCCAGTCGGCGGCGTCCCGATTTGGTCAAACGCAGAGCAGCGCTGCGGGCGAAAGCTGGAGCCTTGGCTGCTGTGTCGCCAACTCGGGTTGCGGCCTCCTGGACGTCGTCAAGCGCCTTGTGCGTCAGTGTGCGGAAGTCCATCGGTACCCCCTAGCTGAGCGCGAGTGCGAGTGCCGTAATGACGGACCAGGCAAGCATCATCTTGCCGGTAAGCCCCAGTACCGGGATGAGCTCCTTGCCCTTCTTATGCATGCGAATTGGCTCGGAGGCCTTCACCCACAGCGGCACGATGAGCAGACCCACCAGCGCCCATGGGCGCCAGAAAGCGATAAAGCTGCTGGCCAGCGCGGGCATGAGGGAGAGAATCTGCCAGACGATGCGGGTGCGGAAGTCGCCCAGGCGAACTGCCAAGGTGATCTTGCCGGTAGCGGCGTCGGTGGGGATGTCGCGCAAGTTGTTCGCCAGGTTCACGGCAGAAGACAACGAACCAATACCAATTGCGCAGGCCAGGCCGACCCAAGACAGCGAGCCCGTCTGGGTGAATTCCGTGCCGAGCACCGCGACGAGACCGAAAAAGACGAAGACCGAGACCTCGCCAAGTCCGCGATAACCGTAGGGATTTTTACCGCCGGTGTAGAACCACGCAGCCGCGATGCACAGTGCACCGACCAGAATGAGCCACCACGCGCTCATCAGGGACAGCGCCACACCGGCAAGACCGGCGACACCAAAGGAACCGAACGCCGCGTACTTCACAACCTTCGGCTCGACCAGACCAGAACCCGTCAGGCGCAGCGGGCCCGAGCGGTCATCGTCAGTGCCGCGGATGCCATCGGAGTAGTCGTTGGCGAAGTTCACGCCCACAATCAACGCCCACGCGACAACCAGCGCGAGCACCGCACGTCCCCAGATAATCGGCGCGTGCGTCGATGCCGCTCCGACACCGACGATGACCGGCGCAAACGCATTCGCCCAGGTATGGGGGCGCGCGCCTTCCAGCCAATCGCTTAACGACGCCGTTGCAGGACTCTTTGGTGCTTCAGACATGAATTAATAATAGGACGTGACACCAAATGCCTTGAACTAATGCGTGTCTGAATGAGCTAAAAGAGCGCCGCGACTTTCTTCCGGTCGACCTTGCCCGGACCAATCAGTGGCAGGACCTCCACGCGACGCAGGTCCTTGGGAATCATCCAGTGATTGATTCGCCCGGCGTCTTCAGCATCGCCGAGCCCGTCCATGACATCGCCGAGCTCAGCGATGCCTTCATACGCTGCGACGATAGCGTGGCCGAGCCTTGGGTGTGGCACACCGACCACGCAGGCTCCCGTAACTCCATCGATGGCGAGCAGTTCACGTTCGAGGACTTCGGGGTGCAGCTTCAACCCGCCGGAGTCGATGATGGTGTCCAGGCGTCCCGTAATGACTAGTCGGCCATCGTGGATCTCGCCCGCATCGGAGGTGGCGAACCAACCTGGTTTATGGAAAGCCTCGTGACTGGGCGCGTTGCGGTAACCGTGTGCAATCATCGGTCCGCCCAGCCAAACGCGACCATTTTCGATGGCGACCTGTGCACCTTCGATGGGCTGTCCGTCATAGACGCAGCCGCCGGCTGTCTCGGAGGAACCATAGGTGGTCACGACGTTGATGCCGAGTTCTTCGGCGCGCGCTGCCACCTGCGGGTTCAAGGCTGCGCCGCCGACAAGGACAGCATCAAACAGGCGCAGGGCTGCCGCGCCAAAGGGTTCTTCCATGGCCTTGGCCAGCTGCATCGGAGCCAGCGAGGTGTAGGCACGGTCGCTGGTGAGGGCCTCGGCGCCGTCGGCGAATGCGGCCACATCAAAACCGTCGGTCACATCCACACACACCGGATTCGTGCCCGCGAGCAGCGAACGAATGAGAACCTGCAGGCCAGCGATATGGTAGGCCGGCATCGCCAGCAGCCACTGCCCTTCACCGCCGAGCCACTGATGTGTAGCGGTAGCAGAGGAGACCAAGTTATCCACCGTCAGCTGTGCACCCTTCGGTGTGCCGGTGGAACCGGAGGTGCCGACAACAAGCGCGATGGATTCATCAATTGGCTCACCTGCGCGTTGCGAGTTCCGCAAGATTGAGGCGCGCGTGCCGTCGTGAAGCGGAACGGGAAGAAGAGAGACCTCACCGTCCAGCGCAGCGCGGAGGTCAGGCAGGATGGCGGTCGGGTTGTGGGGATTGATGGAAAGCAGGCTGAGCGTACGCACAACCCAAACCATAGTCGGTGTTATTCCGTAGTTTCTGGTGGCGAGGTCGGAACAATCGTGGCCTCGGGCGCGTTGCGCAGACCAAAGACAGTCATAGATAGAAAGGCGTCGAAGATGGGTTGGATTTTTGGTAGATCAGCGGAGCTGGTGCCGGAAGATGAGGCGCTAAAGGGCGGCTCGCACCCGGTGTTGGAAAATCCGAAGCCGCATGCGGTGCTCGGCACGCCGATCACCGGCCCATGGGAGGAAGGCCAGGAGGTCGTCTACATCGGGATTGGCTGTTACTGGGGTGCTGAGAAGCTGTTTTGGGAAACACCGGGCGTGCTCAGCACATCGGTCGGGTTCGCCGGGGGCATGACGCCGAATCCCACCTACCGCGAGTCCTGCACCGGACGCACCAACCACACCGAGATTGTGGAGGTCGTCTACGACCCGGAGCAGATTAGCTTCGACCAGCTGATCGCCAAGGCCTTCGAGGCCCACGATCCCACGCAGGGCTACCGCCAGGGTAATGATGTCGGCACGCAGTACCGTTCCGCGATCTACACGACGACGCCCGAGCAAGCGCGCCGGGCACAGGAGATCGCCGATGCCTACGCGCCGAAGCTTGCCGACGCTGGCCTGGGGGCCATCACCACGGAGATTAAGCCACTCGCGGAGACCCCGGCAGGGGAGTACTACCGGGCTGAGGATGAGCATCAGCAGTACTTGTTTAAGAATCCGAACGGCTACTGCCCAGTGCATTCGACCGGCGTGGCCTGCGGAATTTAAAGGCGAAACTTCGTAGAACGCTTAATTGCGATTAGTAAAACTCACTGAGAAAAGTAAGGTGGTTATATCAATCAGATAGTCGAATAGGAGTGAACCCTTGTGGTGAAGCAAGTACTGCGCGTTGCATTTGCTTTCGTCGGCATTGTCGTCGGCGCGGGCTTTGCGACGGGTCAGGAAATCATGCAATACTTCGTCGCCTTTGGCATCAATGGTGTCTGGGGTGCCGTTCTCTCAGCGGTAATCATGAGCCTGATGGCGATGATCATTTTGCAGCTGGGAAGCTACTTTCAGGCCAGCGAGCACGGCGAAGTTTTCCGACGCGTATCGCACCCCATCTTCTCGCGAGTACTGGACATTGGCGTGATTATCACGCTCTTCGCCACCGGGTTCGTCATGTTCGCCGGTGCCGGTGCCAACATGGAGCAGCAGTGGGGCATCCCCGTGTGGATCGGTGCCGTAATCATGGTGTTGGTGACCATTGCAGCCGGTTTCCTCGATGTTGACCGAGTGACCACAGTGATCGGTTCCATCACGCCGTTTATCGTCGGCTTTATCCTGCTGGCCAGTGTTTATACGCTGGCGTTCACCGATGCCACCCCGGCCGCGGAGCAGGCAGCTGCCGTTGCGGAAGTCCCGACCACTCTGCCGAACTGGGTTGTCGCCGCAGTGAACTATGTCGGTTTTAACCTGATGGTTGCGGTTTCCATGGCGATTGTTATTGGCGGTAGCCTGTTCAATCCCCGCGCCGCAGGAGCCGGTGGATTTACCGGTGGTTTGATTTACTCCGCGATGTTGCTGATTACCACCATCACGCTGTTCCACACTGTTGGTACCGTCGCCACCGATGCCGTGCCAATGCTCACTGTCATTAATCGTCTGCACCCGTGGCTGGGCCAGGCCATGGCCGTGGTGATTCTTGGCATGATCTTCAACACGGCACTTGGCATGTTCTATGCGCTGGGCCGTCGCGTCACCGCTAAGCACCCGGAAAAATTCAAGATTGTCTACGTCGGCCTGGTTCTGCTCGGTTTCGCCTTGAGCTTCATGGGCTTCCAAAACCTGATCGGTTGGGTCTACCCAATCTTGGGCTACATCGGGCTGCTGCTCATTACCGTCATGCTTGTTGCCTGGTTGCGCGGCCGCGAGCGCATCAGTGAAGAGACTTCCCGCCGCAAGCGCATCTTCCGCCTGGTCCGCCGTGGCCGGAACAAGGAGGCCCGCGAGGAGATTGAAGACTCCAACCTCAGTGTCGAAGAGGTCCGCGAGGCGATCGAGGAGTAGGTGGGCTGCTCGTAGCGCCGCCGTCAGTCTTGGGATCGGATCGCTTTCAATGATGTCGCCCGAGCCCAAGCCACGAACGCCGCCATCACAATGGCGGACACGAGAACCATCACTGGCCACCGATCGGGGTAATCACGGACTACCCAAGTCCATCCCCATTCCGAGGTCCACCACAACGGTGAGGCGCTGAGGACATCACCGCCAACCATCACCGCCCAACCGCCGAGCGCGACCGAGACAAAGATTGCGGCCGCCACACTTCGACGCGCAATTAAGCCGGTCACGGCCACAATCATCGCGGCCACAAGAGACGCGATTACCGCCTGGTACGGCCAGGGGTTAATGCCCGTCTGGCTATTGGTCTCGCCGCCTGCACCACTGATAACCACCGCAACCACCAGCACCGGCAGGAGAAACGCCATATCCAAGGCAAACAGTCGGAGCGTGATGCTGCGTCGCGCACGCCGATACATCAGTGCTGGCCAGGCATCGGCTTGCGAAGTCCATGTCATGATGGCCACCACGGTTGCGGCCGTCGGCACGCAGACGAAACTCAGCAGCCCCAGCGCATACTCCGGGTTCCACACCACACGCACGACCGCAAGTCCGGCAAGCATCAGCGCTGCGAGACTCCACCAGGTGCGCCAGGGAAGGGTCGCGCTCATGCCATGGCTTAACGACGAAGTGCTGCGTTCCCGGCCCGTCGGCAAGCTGAGAGATTTTCCGTGCGCAAGCAATGCGATGGCAAATAGACCTAGCCCGAGGAGTAAATGCAGCAACGCGGGCGGCAGGATGGCGATGTTCCAGATCTCGCTGTCGGCGGGAGCCGAGATGGAATTAGCCTGCACTCCGTGGATAGGTAACGTTGGGCGGATTGCCCAGGTCCACGGGAGAACTTTCCAGTTTGGGCTCATGGCGTCCAGTGTTCCTGCGATGGCCCAAGCGATGGAAGCGAGCGGAGCGAGGAAGAGAGCTGCGCGTGGCACAAGGCGCCATAGGGCAAGGCCGAATGTCCAGAAGACGAAGAATGACAACGTGCTAAAGAGCGTGAATTGCAATGCGGTGCTCACGCTCCGGGCAAGGAGTGCAGCCATCAATGCGTGACCGAGGGCCGCGGAGGCAATGACAGTGGCTGCGCGGGCAAGGAGCACTCGAGTGCCCGAGATATTGCGCCAGATTAGGCCGCCTTGGCGGAGTTTTTCTTCACGGTTTTGGCCGATGACGGACGTAATAGCAGCCAGCGGAGGAAGCAGGATAAGCGAGTAGATGTGGGCGCTCGCCATGGCGGTGGCGTCAACGCCTCTAGAAAAGACCATGCTGACCAGAGCGATTGCCACCATGATGATGGGAAGAAACATGGTGAGTGACCACTTTGCCCGCAGTAGCTCGGCGCGGAAGTAGCGGCGGGCAGGAACGGTGCGCGTGTTAAGAGTGCGCGTGTGCGGTTGAGTGCTCATCGGGCAACACCTACTGCGGTGAAGAAAGCTTGCTCGAGGGATTGACCAGCAGCCGCAAAGTCAGCCAGCGGGCCTTCGTAGACCAGTCGGCCACCGGCGAGGACACCAAGGTGGTCAACGCTCTTTTCGACTTCCCCGAGTTGATGGGAGGACACCACGACGGCCTTGCCACTAGCGGCAAGATTTCGCAACAAGGTGCGCAGGCCCACGATAGCTTCGGGGTCGAGGCCGTTGGTGGGCTCGTCGAGAAGCACAATGTCGGGGTCGGTGAGCAGCGCCATCGCCAGCGAGAGACGAACCTTCATGCCCGTTGAGAAAGCGCGGGCACGCTTGTTGCCCGAGTGCAGCCCCACCATGTCGAGGACTTCGGCGATACGGCTCTTGTCCGTGCCGGTCAGGTGCGCGTGAACCTTGAGGTTGTCGGTGGCTGAGAGCTGTGGGTAGAACGCCGGGCCATTGATGGAGGCGCCGATGCGGTCCAGGTCGACAACGGACCACGGGTGTCCCGCGATGCTGATTTCACCGGAGTAGGGAATTAGCCCAAGCACCGTGCTCATCAACGTGGATTTACCTGCGCCGTTGAGTCCCAATAGTCCGTAGACCTCGCCGGCACGGACGCTCATATCGAGGCCGTTTAGGGCAGGTTCGTTCTTGCCGTAGGAGACAGTGATGCCGCGCAGCTGAAGGAGGGAAGCGGCGGCATCTGCGGAAGGGCCTGAAGTGGGGGTTGGTGCGTTCATGCCTTAAGTAATAGGAGTGTTTGGCACGGTTCGCGCCCTCCCTGAGGATGAGGTGGCGGAAATATCCTCCCTAGGGAGGAGGCAATAGCGAGGGTGACGGCACCGCGAGGAGAAGCTACAGCAGCCCGTTTTTCGCAGCCCAAATGACAAGATCCACACGACTGCGTGAGCCCGTTTTGGTCAACAGGGCTTTCACATGGGTTTTCACTGTCGTTGTAGCGACAACCAACCTGCGAGCGATTTCGTCATTGGAAAGCCCTTGGCAGACGAGGTTCAAAATCTCCTGTTCGCGGGGTGTGAACTGGGGCGCTGCGTGGGTGGTATCTGAGCTAGAGCCACTGGCCGAGGACTCCCTCGCTGGCTGTTCAGAGTGAGATGCACGCGGTGAAACATGCCGCAACACCATCGGTGTCACCTTCGGATCGATGACTCCTTCACCACGGTGGATGCGCATAATGGCCGAAAGCAGCTCGCGGGGATTGGAGTCTTTGAGCAAAAAGCCTGCCGCCCCAGCTTCTAAAGCGTCGAGCACCAGGTTTTCTTCGCGGAAAGTGGTCAGCACCAGGACTTTCGGAGCGGATGCGCGAACCGCACCTCTGGACGGCACGCCTTGCACGATCTGCCGTGTGGCCTCGATACCGTCCATCACAGGCATACGAATGTCCATGACGACCACATCCGCACCGGAGGCACAACGCACAGCCTCGGCGCCGTCGCCCACGGCACCAATGACTTTCATCTGCGGGTGGGCATCAATAAGCTGCGCGAAAGACTGTCGAATCAGAGCCTGATCTTCAGCCACTAGTACTCGAATTACACCCATTGCTCGTCTTTCTCGACAGAATCGCCAGTCAGCCTTGCTTCGGTCGAACTGCTTACAGCCGAATACTGACGCGGAACATGCCGTCGCTTTCACCATAAGTCATCTCACCACCGAGCTGCGCCACGCGTTCATCCAGACCAATCAGGCCAGCACCAGCTCGCTTCCTGGGTTCCAAAGTTTCGCTCTCAGCCCGATTTGCGGTCACCAAATGAACCCGCGCCGGGCTGTCATCAGCGTCGGCAGGTGGATTGATTATCAGTGCCAGCTCACCAGCGCCCGATGAGTGCTTGGCCATATTCGCGGCCAACTCCGTCACTGCCCGCACCAGAGTCAGTCGCTTCGCGAGTGGCCAATCCGCCAGCGCCTCATAAGACTCCGGCAGAGTCACCGAAACATTGCGACCCGGCGGACAAACAGCCGCAACCAGACGTGGAATCTCATTCGGATCAGCGCTAATCTCGCCGCCTTCACGTAGTGCATCGACAAGCGCATGCACATCTCGCAACGATTGTTCTGCGGTCTCGGCAATACCTTCCAGCGTGGTCTTTTCAGCAGCGCTTTCCGCTCGTGAGTCATCCATCTCCGCCAGGTACAGCGCTGTTTGGGCCTGAACCCTAATAGAGGTGAGTCCGTGCCCCACGACGTCGTGAAGCTCCCTGGACAACTCCAGCTTGTTGAGCGCCACGACGTTCTCCAACTCCGCGGCATGTTCCTCGGCGTTGATGCGCAGCCACAGCGGCACTGCGTACGCGCTCGCCGTGATGAGCACCGCGGGCAGACCGAAGACCAACAGCCGTTCCGGAGTAAAACCGAAGGCTGGAACCGCTGGGTTGAGGAAACTGCCAATCAACCCTAAAAAGAGCCCAACTATGCCCCAGGTGCGATTCTGTTCCCACCTGGTCACAGCCCATAGTGATAGTGGGGCGGCAACAATAATAGGGTCTACCCCAAGGTTCACCGGGGATAGCCACACCAGCAAGGCGAGGCCCGCTAGGGCACTGTACGTAATCACAAACGATGCACGCACTGCTTTACGACGAAACGCTGCGGCGCCGGCAATCATCGCGGACAGAACCACATTGGTGACATAAGTGAAGCTCGGGCCATAAGTAAATAGCGGCGTCATGCTCAACCAGCAGCACAGCAGGAAAGCAGCCGCAATAGCGAGATCGGCAGCTGGGAACGAGCCGACAAAGAAACGCACCCGGCTGCGCCAGTCGAGTGGGGCAGGAGTCTGCGTGGTGGCAGCCTGTGCGTGCATGGAGGAAGCGGTGCGCTGCATGTGTCTAGGCTAGCGGTCGGTGGCTTGCGCGGTTTAGTGTGAGTTTTCCACTTGCCGAAAAGTGATATTGATGCGGCCCTCTTTAAGCCCGCACCCCTCAGGCAAAGTGTCCGGACGAGTCTTGGGCACACCATGAAATGCAAGCCGCTTGGGACCACCAAACACAATCACATCCCCGCTGGCGAGAGTCACGTCATCCCAGGGTTTGTTGCGGTTTTCAGTTCCGCCAATGCGGAACAGAGCCTCATCGCCGATAGAGAGCGACACAATTGGCGCAGGGGAGTTTTCGTTGAGATCCTGGTGCATCCCCATGGTGGCCCCAGGTGGGTAGTAGTTGACTAACGCCATGTCGGGCCGGAAAGTGGTGGGCCACTGGTTGAGGGATTCGTCGTAAAGCGCGGCAGCGCCGAGTGCTTCGGTGGCGAGCTGCAGCAAATTGTCAGGCACAGGTGGGACGCGAACGCCGCCTGCGTGCGTGACGTAGCGGTACGGATTCGTGGCCCACATGCGCCCCAGGTGCAGCATGAAGACCTGCATCTGACCACTTTTGAGCTGCGGGCGAGTCATGGCCAGGGGAGTGCCGGCAACGTCGCGGGCGATGTCGCGGAGTTGCGTGATGATGCCGGCCTGCCGCTCCAATGGAAGCCACCCCGGAAGATGAACAACTCCCGGCGTGATGCGGGCATCGTCGCGCGGGAGCTGATCAAAGAGCATAGGTCTAGTTTGCCTCTTAACCCGCGATGATTGCGTTAACCGGGCGGGACAGGAACTGCGGACCAATCTTGCCCAGGTAGCGCAGGATAAAGTCCGCTGCCGACACCGAGTAGAAGTGGCGCTGGCGCTCAATGAAGTTCTGCGGATGCGTTGCCTTCCACACGGCATCAGCGACCTGATCCGGCGTGATGCGCACGCCAAGACGACGGGTCGAACCAGCGGAAACGTCCGCCAGCTTGGTCTTCGCCCACAGCGGCATGATGGCGACGACGCGGATCTTGTCCTCGCGCCATTCCAAATCCAGAGCCTGCGTCAGACCAGAGACGTAGAACTTCGACGCAGAGTACGGCGCGATGTGCGGCTGACCGTAGATACCCGAAGCCGAACCCATGTTGACCAGGTGAGACCCCTTGGTGCGCTTCAGGTACGGGTGCGCCGCCTTCGCGCCCAGTGTCAGGCCGGTGCAGTTGATGTCCACCTGCGCGCGGATAATCTCCGGTGACTGGTCAGTGATATCGCCATCGCCGATGATGCCCGCGTTATTGTCCAGCACCGTCAGCTTGCCGCCGGTGTGGGAGGTGAAGTCCGCAAGCGCGTCCTCCCACTGCTTAAAGTCCGTCACGTCCAGCTTGCCGACGATTACCTCCGGGCGCTCAGCCTTGAGCTTCGCCAGGGCATCCTCATTGATGTCGTAGACGCCGACGGTCCAGCCTGCAGCCAGGAGCTTCTCGGCCACCGCGCGGCCAATGCCCTGCGCGCCGCCGGAGATGAAAATGGACGGGGAATCAGAAGTGGCCATGGTGTCTCAATCCTGCCTTTTCTTGCTGTTTTTATAAGTGGATAAATGTTATTTGCCAGCTTAGGTGAGTATTTGTTGTTTAACCGCGGATTAGAGGAAACGCGCCCTGATTACAAACGCGCCCTCTACACTGGCCACCATGAAACCCCTGAACATCCCACCAGGTCCCGGCATCCCAAAGGGCCTCGTCATCCCCGCAGCGGAGCTCACCGAACGCTTCGCACGCTCCGGAGGGCCGGGCGGTCAGGGCGTTAACACCACCGACTCCAAGGTGCAGCTATCGGTGGATATCGCCGAGCTCAGCGTGCTTTCCGACGTCCACCGCCGCCGCGCTCTCCAGAACCTCAGCCACCGACTCGACGGCACGACACTCACCGTGTCCGTCACCACCCAGCGCTCCCAAGTGCGCAACCGCGCGGAAGCCCGGCGTCGCTTGGCGGATCTCATTCGGGAAGCCGTGCAGCCACCGCCTCCGAGGCGCCGGCGGACTCGACCAAGTCGGGCCTCGATTGCCCGTCGTAAAGCGCAGAAGCAACGCCGCTCTGAGCTCAAAGCCAGCAGGCGCCGACCCAGCGCCTACTAGGGGAATATGGGATTTTCGCGCATCCGTTGCAATATAGAGGAATGAGCGAAAATCAGGCCCCTACCGAAAAGGCAGCTGAAGCCGTCGCGGAGTTCAACCGCGTGCCCTCGATCCTGTCCATCCAGTCGCATGTGAGCTACGGCCATGTGGGTAACTCCGCTGCCGTTTTCCCGCTGCAGCGCGCAGGTTTTGAAGTGTGGCCGGTCCACACCGTCGATTTCTCCAACCACACCGGCTACGGCCAGTGGCGCGGCCCGATGATTCCGGCCACGGATGTGCGTGAGGTCATCAAGGGTATCGATGAGCTGGGCAAGCTTGACGACGTCGACGCGATTATCTCCGGCTACCAGGGCGGTAGCGATATTGCGGATGTCATCATCGAGGCCGTGGCGCTGGCCAAGGAGCGCAACCCGAAGGCCATTTACTCGTGTGACCCGGTGATGGGAAATGCCAAGAGTGGCTGCCACGTCTCGGATGACATTCCGCCGCTGCTGCGCGACAAGGTTGTGCCGGTGGCAGACGTGATTACGCCGAACCAGTTTGAGCTGGGATACCTGACGGGCCGCGAGGTCAGCGACCTGGAGTCCACCATTGCGGCAGCCCATGCTGCTCGTGAGATGGGCCCGGAGGCCGTGCTGGTCACCAGCGTGCTGCGTCCGGAGCGCAAGGAGGGCGAGATTGAGATGCTCGCCGTCAACGGCTCGGGCGCATGGCTGGTGGCGACACCATACTTGCCGCTGAAGCGCAACGGCTCCGGCGATGTCGCGGCTGCGCTGTTCGCGGGCAACCTGCTGCGCGGTCGCGGTATTGACGGTGACCTCTCGGTCGCGCTGGGCAACACCGCGGCCAGCATCTTTGAGCTGCTCAAGGTGACGCACGAGTCCGGCTCTGACGAGCTGGAGCTCGTTCGTGCGCAGGAGGCCTACGTCCACCCGGAGCAGCGGTTTGAGGTAACGAAGGTGGCGTAGCGCTTTATAAGCGAATATGGGGGGAGTCGATGGCGGCAGCACTTATGTGTTGCCGCCATCGTCGTACCAGGTCTTCGGGATTTTTCTGCCTTTTACCTGGGTTCTAAACATTTGCGCAACAAGAAGAAAAGATTTTGAACCATTGAAATAAAGTTTCCAATGAGTAGATAATGAAAACGGTTACTACTTAGTTGTGCCTATCCTTCAATAAAGGGGAGTAAATGTTTTCTACCCGCACGGGGCGAACCCTGGCTGTCTCGGTCTCTGCACTTGCGATTTGTGGCCTCGGGTTGACCGCCTGTTCGAACCCCGATGATAAGTCCGCCTCCGGTGCCGCCGGGGACTCCGGCGCCAGCGCCGAGCAGACCCTGGTCCTGCTGGATAACAACGAAACCGGCGGATACAACCCGGTTGCTGGTTACAGCAGGTCCGGCGATTCCCCGGTCTACGAGGGCCTTTTCCGGCTCAAGCCGGTGTCGGGTGACACCTCCACGAAGCCCGTCGACTTTGAGCCTCTGCTAGCCTCCGGCCCCGCCGAGCCGAGCAATGGCAACAAAACGTGGACCGTTCCAATCAAGGACGGAATCACCTTCTCCGACGGGACCACCTTCGGGCCGGAGGACGTCGTGGCGACCTACAAGGCCATCCTCGACGAGCGCTCGGCCTCCTCTGAGGCTCCGAACTGGGAAATGCTCGATGAGGTGCACGCCGACGGAGACAAGGTCGTCTTCGAGCTGAATATCCCGTACGCGGAATTCGATCACCAGCTCCTCAACGGCATCGCCCCGTCGGAGGCCTTCAACTTCGATGATTTGAAGCCCGCCGAGGACTCAGATCTCAATACCAAGCCCGTGGGAACTGGCCCGTTCAAGCTCGAATCTTTGCGTGCCGACGAGGCCATCTTCACGGCCCGCGAGGATTATCACGGCGGGGCCCCTGAGCTGAAGAAAGTCATTTACCGAGTCAATCAGGACGAAAACTCCCGTGCTCAGCAGCTGCGCGGCGGCGAGGGCGACGGAACCATTATGGAGCCGGCGTTGGCGCAGGAATTTGAAGGCCAGGAGGGATTCAAGGTCGAGTCGGCGCATTCGGCGGACTGGCGCGGAATCACCCTTCCAGCGGGCAACCCGGTCACCGGTGACCAGGCAATCCGCAATGCGGTCAACCTGGCTGTCAACCGTGAGGCCATGGCGAAAGACGTGATGAAGGGCCACGCGAAGCCGAACTCCACCTTCCTCGCGGACTTCTACGGCGACGCCTACGACCCGACCGCCGAGATCAAGCACGACACCGCGAAAGCCGAGAAGCTTCTCGACGACGCTGGGTGGAAGAAGGGCTCGGACGGAATCCGCGTGAAGGACGGCCAGCGCGCCGCATTCGATGTCATCTACTTCCCGAACCGCGATCACGCCCGCACTGACCTGACGTTGGCCGCAGCCTCCGACCTGAAGAAGGTCGGCATTGAGGTCAATCCGGTCGCCCGTGATTCCAAGTCTGTCACCCGCGAGGACTACGCCAAGACCCCGGTCATGCTGGGAGGAGGCGGTACCCCGTACTCCGTCGACGGCCAGATCTACTCAATCTTGCACTCCAAGTACGCTGAGCCGGGTGCCGGTGCCAAGTGGGATAACGGCTCCGACTACGTCAACCCGGAGATCGACAAGCTGCTCGACCAGGCGCGCGTCGAAGCGGACCAGGCCAAGCGAGACGAGCTCTACCGTAAGATTCAGAAGCTCTACGCCGAAAAGCCCGCCATGCTGCAGCTGGTCTACGTTGACCATGTCTATGTCGAGCGCGACCGTGGCTACACGCACCCGGATGCCATCCTTGAGCCCCATGCCCACGGCCTGAACTTCGGCCCGTGGTTCAACCTGGGGGCATGGCACAAGTAAATGACAGAAGCCGAGCCACACCCACGTCCTCACCCTCGCTCGCGCCCGCACTCACACCCGCGTCTACACCCCTCTGAGCATCAACCCCGTTTCAAGAGCCGGAAACGGCAGGTCGCAGGAATCGTCGTGAGGCGAGTGCTGGTAGCCGTTCCCATCGTTGTGGCGGTGACGGCAGCAGTGTTCGCGCTGGCGGCGGTGAGCCCCTTCGACCCTTTGGATGCGTATCTCAAAGGTCAGGCGGGCAACCTGACCGAAGCGCAGAGAGTCTCGATTTCTCACCAGTTGGGGCTGGATAGGCCCTGGTGGGAGTCGTGGTTGGTGTGGCTGCAGGGCCTGGCGGTGGGCGACCTTGGCATTTCGAGGTCCTACTCACAGCCGGTGACGCAGGTGCTCGCCGAGCGTCTGCCGTGGACGATGCTGCTCGGCGCCTGCGGACTTGCCGGAGCTATCGCGCTGTCATTCGTTCTGGCACTGTGGGCTGCGGTGCGGCGCGGGGGAGTGCTAGACCGGCTAGTCCTGTCGATCTCGACGGTGATTCAGGCGACCCCGCCCTTCGTCGTTGCACTCGGCGGCCTCGGCCTTTTTGCGTTGGCCTGGAAGCTATTTCCCACCGGAGGCCTGACCTACCCGGGCGAGCCCGTGACTTTCTCCTCTACGGTGGCGCACCTTACGCTGCCAGCTGTCGTTCTTGCGATTACGCAGGTGCCGTGGCTGGTGCTGTCGTTGCGTGAGTCCATCGTCGAGGTCATGGACTCCGGCGCGGTCACCGGAGCGCAGGTCCGCGGCATTCCGCGCCGAACGATTATTTTCTCCCATATCCTGCCGACCGCAGTGCCGCCTTTCCTCGCGCTCATCGGCGCGCGACTGTCTGAGCTGGTCGTCGGATCGACACTGGTGGAGGCGGTCTTCGCGTGGCCTGGGCTCGGAACCGCGCTGGTCAAATCGGCTCAGAGCTTGGACTTTCCGCTGCTGAGCATTCTCACTATCGCGACGACGGCTATCGTCCTGCTCGGAAATCTGCTTGCCGACGTCGCCTTCGTCGTCCTCGACCCACGGGTGGATGCAGATGCTTAAAACGACAAAGAGGCCGGTCGCCCCGGTCGTGGCCGTGGCGTGCCTGGTCCTCATCGCTGCCTACGCCTTTTTAACTCCGCTGTTTCACGACTCCGACCTGGTGCTCACCGACTTTGCCAATTCCGGTGTCGCCCCGGGGCCTGAGCACTTCTTCGGTACCGATTCGAAGGGGCACGACGTTTTCGTTCGAGTTGCTGCGGGAATGCGCATTTCCCTTTTCATTGCACTGGTCACGGCAGTGTGCTCGGCGATCGTCGGTATCGTCCTCGGCGTTACCGCAGGCATGCTCGGCGGGCGCGTCGACCGCGTCATTATGCGCAGCGCCGACGTCACCAACGCGCTGCCGCACCTGCTACTGGGGCTGCTCATCGTCAGCCTTTTCCGAGGCTCGGTCCCCGCAATCATCATCTCCCTGGTACTGACGCACTGGGTGACCATCACCCGAACGGTCCGTGCGTCCGTGCTGCATCTGCGGGGCGCCGAGTTCGTCGAGGCCGCGCTCCTGTCCGGAATGAGCCGCGCACGCGTGCTAGCTCGGCACGTTGTTCCGGCGGCACTGGGGCAGTCCTTGGTCGGCCTTATCTTGCTGATCCCGCACGCAATCTGGCACGAGTCGACGCTGTCTTTCCTTGGGGTGGGCCTGCCGCCGCACAAGCCGTCTCTCGGGACTCTGCTTGCCGACGCCGAGGGCGCCCTGCTTCTCGGCCATTGGTGGATTTTGGTGTTTCCCTCGTTTTTCCTCGTCGCCACAACGTTGTGTATTGCGGCCGTCGGCACGCATTTGAAGGAGCGGGTGACCGGACAGGAGGTGCTGGTGTGAGTGCTCGGGAGGGCGTCGGCAAGCGAGAGAAGCTGCTGGACATTGAGAGACTGACAGTGCGGATTCCCCTGCGCGGTGGTGACGTGGTGCATGCCGCGACGGGCGTGTCCCTGACTGTGGGTAGGGGAGAGGTCGTCGCGGTTGTGGGTGAGTCGGGCTGCGGAAAGTCGATTATTGCCTCGGCGGTGGTTGGCATGCTGCCGCCGCACGCGAGAGTAGAGGGGCAGGTGCGTTTCTATCCGCGCGAAGGGGCAGCTGACAGTGGTGCAGAAGCGGAGAGGAACGCCGAGCCCATCGAAATTCTGGCGCGGCGACGTACCGGCGCGGGCCTTGCTCGCACTGACGAGGAGCTGGCGGGGCGGCAAATCGCGCTAGTACCGCAGTCGGCGGCGACGTTTTTGACACCGGTGCGCACGGTCGGGGCACAGCTAAAAGAAACAATTTCCGTTCTGGGGCGCAACCACACGGTGGAGGAGATGCTGCGGCGAGTCAGCCTGGATGCGGAGGTCGCGGCGCTGTATCCCCACGAACTTTCCGGGGGTATGGCGCAGCGCGCAGCAGTGGCATTCGCCCTGGCTGGCGACCCTGCTCTGGTGATTGCTGACGAGCCGACGGCCTCCCTCGACCCCGACCTGACCATGGCCCTGCTGCGCATGCTTCGCCAAATCGCCGACAGTGGTGTGGGAGTCATGCTAATTACGCACGACATTTCCGAGCTGCGCGATAGCGGCATCGCCGACCGAGTTGCAGTGATGTACGCATCGCGCCTTGAGGAGACGGGACCGGCAAAACAGGTGATTGAGGCCCCAGCCAGCGAATACATGCGCGACCTGCTCGCAGCGCTGCCCGAAAACGGCATGCGGCCGATGCCCGGCGTGGTGCCGAGCTTGACGAACCTGGACGAGGACTATTGCTACGCGCGCAGGCTCGAGGAGGCGGGGAAATGAACGAGGAGGCTGTGGTGAGTAAGGCGTTGGTGAGTGAGCAGGCTTCGGTGAGCTGTGACGCGCAGGCGAGTGGCAAAGCGCTGGTCGCCGAGAACGTGTCGAAGTCATTCGGCGCCAAGGACGGCTCTGCGAGAGTCGTTTTATCGGACGTTTCCATCAGGGTTGATCCAGGGCAGATCGTCGGGCTTCGTGGGCCTTCGGGGGCTGGCAAGTCCACGCTCGGCCGTATCCTCGCAGGCCTGGAAGTGCCCGATTTAGGGCAGTGCTTCTGCGACGGGGTGCCGGTCGGCGCTGTGCGCAGCCGCGCCGGGCAGCGGGTTCGTGGCCAGATTGGGATGGTGTTTCAGTCTCCCCGAAGGTCCTGCGACCCGCGGATGACTTTGGGGCGCACCATTCGCTCAGCCGCACGACAGGGGCGGCAAGGGCGGCGGGATGGTCAGCGAACCGGGAAAAGTGTGGACATCGACGAGCTCATTCGAAACGTTGGGCTGACTCCGGACCTTCTCGATCGCTTCCCTAGCCAGGTCTCAGACGGGCAGCTCCAGCGTGCCGCAGTCGCTCGCACCCTGGCCGCCGGTCCACGCTACCTCATCTGCGACGAGATGACCGCCATGCTCGACGCCGCCAACTCCGCGGCAATCGTCGAGGTCATCCGGGATTTCGCCGTATCTGGCGGCGGTGTTCTCATGATTAGCCATGAACACAGGCTTCTCGCCGCCGTGTGCGACGGCGTCGTCGCCTTAGAGTAGCGATATTGCTTAGCGCCCAGCTTGGAGTCATTGAACCTTCACTGCCTGTGATCGCCGATAGAATTTAGGAATTAGGGTAGCCATACCTATGGCAGGTAGTGTAGGCTCTCCTTTTGTTGGTTGAATGGTTGGCTATCAATCGTTACTTGCTTGAAGGACTTCTATTGATTGATTCAAAAACTCCAAAGCTTCGACTTTTGACCCGATCGGACTTGGAAGATATCGAACTCGAACCTTCGCTGGTTATCCGTGCAGTAGAAGATGGATACTTGGCATTCGCGGAAGGTTCCTCGCAGTGCCCGACAAAAATGATGATTGACTTACCGGTTGAGAGCCGGGACTCGATTGCTTTTTCGATGCTCGGTTTTGATGCCAACCGTGATCTCGTTGGATACAAGACCTCTTATCGCCACGGAAGCGACAACCCAGATAAGTACTACACCACCATTAGTCTCTACGACGATGAAAGCGGCATGCCATACGCGCTAATGGACTGCCAAAAAGTTGGAGCCTCGCGAACTCCCGCTACGACCTCATCGACCATGGAGTCAAAGTTAGCGATGTCAAGGCATTCGCCGTGGCCCGAGTGTTGGCTAGGGAACATGGGCTCATGGTTGGAGGCACAGCAGGTGCTGCAATCTACGAAGGTTTGCGTCATCTACACGAGTTTCAGGCAGGAACAACAATGGTCGTCATTGTTTGTGATGCTGGTGAGAAATATCTCGACACAATTTTTGATACTGATTGGCTTCAGAAAAATCATTTGTATTCAGAAGTTATGGAGCGTCAAGTTTCGCGAATGCTCAGAGCCTATGGTGATTCTCGTGCCATTGCTAGTTCCTTCGAGGTGGCCGGGTGATAAATCCAGCTCGTGCAATTGGCCAGCAAACCGTGTCCTACCGTGATGTCTATTCGCTTGCGCTACCCATCGCGGGCGTTCAGCTAGCGGGGGTTGCGCTAACCACGACCGATGTGCTGATGCTGCAGACCCTCGGTGTAGTGGCAATTGCCGGCGGCGGACTCGCAATGCAGTTCTACAACCAGATTCGCACCATGTGTGTCGGTATGGTCACCGCCGGAGGCAACCTAGTAGCCGAGGCCGCGTCGGAGTGGGAAAAGACAGGCGAGGAAGTTGCGGCTGAGCGAATCCGCCAAGCGGTACGCAGTTGCATGGCCGTCGGTACCGCAACTGCAATCATTGGTGGCCTCATCGTGATTTCATTTGGTGCGCTTGCACTCATCTTGCCCATCGACGACACTGTTGCCGAGCTAGCGTTCTCGATGACGGTCGCGCTTGCACCAGGCCTTATCCCGATGATTTGGCTCAATGTCCTGCGGCAGTTTGCAGTCGGCATGCGTCGGCCGGGCTCTCTGCTGGTGGTTACGCTCATCTCCATCGTTGTCAACGCTGCTCTCAACGCTGGATTCCTCCGGCTAACAAGTGTCAATGAATGGGGAACTGCATGGGGACTGGTGGGCATCGGTCTGTCGACCACCTGCGTCCAGGTTTTTACCCTGCTGTCCTTTGCTGGCTTGCTGCAAAGAGACCGTCAGCTACGGAAATTCTTCGCGGTCATTCCGAGGCCCGGCGACGCAGCATGCATGAGGCGCATTATTCGGCTTGGGATTCCAGTTTCGCTTACCTACGGCTCTGAAGCTGCGATTACTACTATCGCAGGTCTAGCGATGGGCCTGGTTAGCCCAGTCATGCTGGCAGCGCACACCGTTGTTAACCAACTCGCTTATATCGTCTACCAAGTATGTATCGGCTTCTCGCACGGAGGATCTATACTGGTCAGCCGTGCATTAGCGGATGGTGCCGAGGCAGTCAAACAGGTATCACGTCGGGTTTTGCACGCAGTGGGTATTTATCTTGCCGTCGTCGGTTTGCTCTGGTTGCTACTGGGCAAGTACGTCGTTGGACTGTTCCTTACTGATTCCAACGTTAGTGCCAATCCCGATGTACGCCATATAGCGACAATCTTGTTGTGCCTTGCCGTGCTTCAGCAGTTCGCTAAAGGCTCCCAGAACGTGCTGGTGGGGCTCCTTCGTGGGCTGCGCGACACGAAGTCGGGTCTCAGTGCGACCCTTTGGGGCTACTGGGCGGTGGGGGTTCCAGCTCTCCTGATTCTTGGCCTTGGCCTTCGTTGGGAAGGATATGGCGTTTGGGTTGGGCTCATCCTTGGCTTTTCCACGACCGCTGCTCTGCTTTACCGCGCTCTGCAGCGTCACCTGCAACCCACTAGTTCCGTGTGACGGCCGAAGCTTCGTAACACCCATCCAGAAATAGTCTGAACCATCCACGTAAAGATGACGTTTTCCCTCTACCGAAGGGGATCCGAGGAGCTGAATATGCGGTCGACTGACCGCCTGCTCCGGAAAGAAGAAAATGAAGAAAATGAAGGTTAGTTCTCCTCTTACTCCAAGCGTGCTACTGCGTGACTTCCCCGCAAGGGTGCTTTTCGCGGTACTCCTATGCATGTCGCTCGTCCTTCTCGCCGCTTGCTCAGATGGAAATGGAGACGCATCCGCTAGCAGTGAGAAGCGTACCGTCGTCGATGCGCTAGGACGCGAAGTTAAAGTCCCGCAGAATGTCGAGCGAATCCTGATGGGCGGGCAGAAGATGCTTTACACGACGGCGCTTCTGAACCCAGACAATCCAACTGACAAGATCGTTGCCTGGCCAGAGGACCTGAAGGAAAACGACAAAGCCACTTACGACCGCTACGTTGAGAAGTTCCCCAAAATCAAGGACATCCCGACCACAGGCGAGATTTACAACAACACTATGTCGCTGGAACAGGCTCTGGAGTCCCGACCCGATGTCTTCGTAGTAAATGCGGGTGTCTTCGACGCGGCTAAAGATGCTGGAATCGTTGATGGATTAGAAAAGGCAGGCGTGCCGACGGTGACTGTCGACTACTTCATTGACCCAGTGAAAAACACCGAGCCCAGTATTCGAATGATGGGACAACTGCTGGGGCGTGAAAAGCAGGCGGAAGACTTTATCAACTACTACGAGAAGAAGGTCAACAAGGTCGCTGACCGCCTTGCCGAGAAGAAACCAGCACCGACACCGACATTCCTGTGGCGAGCACCCGGTTACTTTGACTGCTGCTCAACCTTCGCCAAGTCCAACCTGGCGCAGATTGTCAATTTTGCCGGTGGACTAAACCTTGGCGACGAAATGATTGATGCGAAGCAAGGGCAGGTATCGCCAGAGGCATTGGCCGGGAAGAATCCTGAAGTCATCATTGCCACAGGCGCAGACTGGGATCAGGGTAAGACTCCGGTCAAGGAAGGAAATTACGTACCGCTGGGTTACTCGGAATCGAAGGAAGAGGCGCAAAAGGCCCTTCACGATGTCGTCGGTAAGCAGCCCGCTGTGCGTGAAGTCGACGCGGTGAAAAGTAAGCGTACTTTCGTCGCATGGCATCATTTTTACGATTCGCCATATAACTTCCTGGCAGTCGAGATGTTTGCAAAGGCCATGCACCCGGACTTGTTCGGCGACATTGACACTGAACGAGAGGTACAGGACCTGCACGATAAGTTCCTGCCAATCGAGGCCTCGGGCACCTTCTGGACTGGGCTGGAGTGATGTCGAACATGCAAGTTTCGCACGGAAACCTGGCAACAACGCAGGGGAGCGGAGACGCCGTTCGCGGGGAGCAGGAAGTCAGCCCTGATAGAGTAATGGTGCAGTCAACTTTTCACTGGTATCAGCGCGCAGCACGGAAGAAGTGGGTGATAATCGCTCTGATTACTGTGGTGTTGGCTTTGACATCGCTTGCTGACTTTCTACTCGGTGGCGGTAGCATGCCTGCCAGCGAAGTTTTGCATACATTGACCCATCCGGTTGGTGCGCGACCCATTGACCACCAGATTGTTTTCGACATTCGGCTTCCGATGACCGTGACTGCAGTGCTCGTCGGAGCGACGCTGGCAGCGGCGGGCTCACAAATGCAGACAATTCTGGGAAATCCCCGGGCCGAGCCGTACACCCTGGGCGTGTCAGCGGCGGCCGGATTCGGTGCTGCCCTGGCTGTGGTCACCGGCTTCGCTTCTGAGGGAATCGGTGCGGTGCTGGGGATGGCCGGGACTGCGTGGGTGTTCGCGATGCTGGCCTGCGCTGCGATTCTGCTCTTTTCCCGATTTCGTGGCCCAGGAGTCGAGGGGATGATTCTCCTCGGTATCGCGATTGTATTCTTTTTCGACGCTCTACTGGCCCTGATGCAATACCTGGCCTCGGAGACGCAGTTGGAACAGGTTGTGTTCTGGACGATGGGTAGTCTCACCCGCTCGAACTGGACGCAGATTGCGTTGCTCGCGGTGATATTCGTGATGGGGCTACTCTTCTTTTACCTCAATGCCTGGTCGCTGACTGCATTCCGGATGGGCGATGACCGCGCAAAAGCCCTTGGCGTAGACGTTGATCGACTGCGTGCGCTGACCCTTATCGTGGTGTCCTTTATGGCGGCAACCGCTGTGTCGATGGCCGGTACGATTGGATTTATCGGTCTCGTCGGCCCACACGTTGCGCGCTTATTGGTAGGCGAAGATCAACGTTATTTTCTTACTGCTTCGACTTTGGTAGGGGCGCTGCTTCTGGTTGCGGCATCGGCAGTGTCGAAGGTGATTCAACCGGGTGTAATTCTTCCCGTAGGCATTATTACCGCAATTGTAGGAGTGCCCGTATTTGTCGCGATTATCGCTGGCCAGAGGAGGAAAATGTGGGTTGGCTAAAGGCAAGTCGCTTTGTCGGGAACGACGCTGTACATGGTCATCACGACAGCCCCAGTAAACCTGACGGTAAACCCCTCGGCGAAACCCCTCCAGAATCGTCCGCTCTTAGCGCGCGAGGAGTGTCTTTTGCTTACGACGGCCATCATGTCCTGCACAATGTCGACGTTGGGCCTCTTCCGATGGGAAGCGTGACTGCGTTGGTCGGTCCCAACGGAGCTGGCAAATCGACACTGCTGAGGTGTTTGGCGGGCCTTGAAAACTGCTCGGGGCAGGTACGTGCTGAAAGATCTCTATATTTGCCACAGGACCCTCCGCCGCTGAGCTCATTGACCGTGTACGAAAGCGTCCTGCTTGCCCGGCAACAGTCGTTTTCTGGGTTTTCCGCACTGCGTGTCGGATCCACAGTGCGGGCAGAAGTGCAGGCCACCATTGAACGACTTGGGTTGGTTGCGTTGTCATCGCGGCTGATGTCTGAGTTGTCTGGGGGACAGCGGCAGTTGGTGAGTTTTGCGCAGGCGGTTGTGCGACGACCTCGGGTATTGCTTCTCGACGAGCCCACCAGCGCACTCGACCTGCGTAACCAATTGATGCTTCTCGGGCAGGTACGCAAGTGTGCGCGGGAATTGCCCTGCGCGGTAGTGATGACACTTCATGACCTGGGGCAAGCGGCGCGCTTTTGCGAACATGTGGTTGTTCTAGCCGATGGTCGGGTCAGCAGTGCAGGGCCTCCGGCAGAGGTCATTAATGAAGCTATGCTGCGAGAGGTTTATCAGGTAGAAGGTGCGGTGCTCCCGACTCGCAATGGCGGGCTGGCGGTCGAAGCGTCGGAGGCACTCTAGCGCAGACCCGTGACTGTAGCGCACGCTCTCGGCTGTTCTACAGCCACGAATGAGCGCTAAAGTGCAGGGCCCGACGAGCGCCCCAGCCGGCGCCCCCCCCCTAACTGCCCCTAGTAGTAGAACGGGAACTCGTCCCAGTTCGGGTCACGCTTTTCCAGGAACGCTTCCTTGCCCTCGACGGCCTCGTCGGTCATGTACGCCAGGCGAGTAGCCTCGCCCGCGAAGACCTGCTGGCCCATCAGTCCGTCATCGGTCAGGTTGAAAGCGAACTTCAGCATGCGCTGCGCCGTTGGGGACTTACCGTTGATCATGCGGCCCCACTCCACCGCGACATCTTCCAGCTCAGCGTGGTCGGCGACCTCGTTGACAGCGCCCATGCGGTGCATGGTCTCAGCGTCGTAGGAACGGCCGAGGAAGAAAATCTCGCGGGCAAACTTCTGACCAACCTGCTTCGCCAGGTAGGCCGAGCCATAGCCGGCATCGAAAGATCCCACGTCAGCGTCGGTCTGCTTAAAGCGGGCCTCCTGGCGGGATGCCAGTGTCAGGTCACACACCACGTGCAGGGAGTGTCCGCCACCTGCGGCCCAACCATTGACCACGGCAATGACAACCTTCGGCATAGTGCGAATCAGGCGCTGCACCTCCAGGATGTGCAGGCGGCCACCCTCGACCTTGGCACGCGCGGTATCGATGGTGGATGCGTCCGCGGTAGCGTCGTCATGCTCGTGGGATGTGGCGTACTGGTAGCCGGAACGACCGCGAATGCGCTGGTCACCACCCGAACAGAATGCCCAGCCACCGTCCTTGGTGCTCGGGCCGTTACCGGTCAGCAGCACAACGCCGACATCCGGGGTGCGACGCGCGTGGTCGAGCGCGCGGTAGAGCTCATCGACAGTGTGCGGGCGGAACGCGTTACGAACCTCCGGGCGATCAAAAGCAATGCGCACAATGCCGTTTTCGCGGCCCTCGCCGACGTGGCGGTGGTAGGTGATGTCGGTCAAATCCTCAAAACCATCAACCGTCTTCCACTGCTCAGGGCGGAAGGGGTTATCGGTCGAGTACTTCGCGGTATCAGTCATGGCTTCCAGCATAAAGGTCTCTAGCATGAGGGGTATGTCTGTGTCCGCTGCGCCCAACATCCAGCTTCCGCCAATCGACGACATTCTCGACCGCGCCCACGTCGTGGCGCTTCCCATGGCGGTGAAATTCCGCGGCGTCACCACCCGCGAAGCGCTTCTCATCGACGGCCCCGTTACCTGGGGAGAGTTCGCGCCCTTCCTGGAGTACGAGGCGCCCGAAGCTGCCGCGTGGCTGCGCTCGGCCATCGAATGCGCCTACGTCGGCCTGCCCACCCCGAAGCGCGAGTTTGTCGAGGTCAACGCCACCATCCCCGCCGTCACGCCCGAGCAGGTGCGGGAGGTCGTGGGGCGTTACCCCGGGTGCCGCACGTTCAAGGTCAAGGTCGCAGAGCGCGGCCAATCGCTTAACGACGACATCGAGCGCGTAGCCTCCGTCCGTACCGCGGTGGCCGAAGCTTATGGCTATGAACCTGTGGTGCGGGTGGATGCGAACCGTGGCTGGTCGGTGGAGCAGGCCATCCGCGCCGCTCATGAGTTGGGCCCGCTGGAGTATATGGAACAGCCCGTTGCGACTGTCGCCGAGCTGCGGCAGGTCCGCGACGCAGTGGGGGACTTTTGCCCGGTTGCGGCCGATGAGTCAATCCGCAAGGCTGAGGATCCGTATTTGGTTGCGCGCGAACAGGCGGCTGACGTGGGCGTAATGAAGGTCGCGCCACTTGGTGGGCCACGCCGCTTGCTTCGGTTGGCCGAGGAGCTGGAGATGAAGGTGACCGTCGCCAGCGCGTTGGACACCGGCGTTGGCATGGCTGCCGGCTTGTTCGCGGCGGCGGCCCTGCCTACTACCGAGCTGCAGCCGGAGCCGAACGCGGCGGGTTTGGCCACGTCCTCGCTGTTTATCGAGGACGTCATCGAGCCCCGCCCACTTATCGATGGCCGACTGCCCGTCACCAACCCCGCGCCCGACCCTTCCCGCCTGGCCGAGCTCGCCGCGCCGAGGCTCCGCCGCTATTGGTGGTTCGACCGCCTCCGCGCGGCGTATGCCTACCTGTAGTGGCGCATTTGGCGGTCTAATCCCACCTGTAGCTGCTCGCCACCTGCATCAACCCTCGGAACACCCAGAGTTACTGACCCCGTTTATGACACTTTGAGCCCGAAAAACGGCTTCCAAACTGACATAAACGGGGTCAGTAACTCCCAACAAGTCCGATATCTGCCCAGACAAGTAGCCTATTGAGTGTGAACGACAACCAGGACACCTCCCAGACTTCGCACACCCCGGGCACCAACATCACCAATGCCGCCACCACCGATGCTGGCACCCCAGCCTCGGCAACCGACGCTGCAGCCAAAACCCCGGCGTCCCAATCCACCGCGGCCCCTGCAACTCCCGCAGCCCCATCCGCAGTGGTAGCGGGTCTCATCGTCGATGAGCTGCTGCGTCTTGGCATGGTCGATGCCGTGGTGTGCCCGGGTTCCCGGTCGGCCCCGCTGGCGCGCGCCCTGGTTCAGGCCGCCGATGCGGCGAAGGTGCGCCTCCATGTGCGTGTCGATGAACGCTCCGCCGCCTTCCTCGCCCTGGGCCTGGCATCGCGCACCCGCAAGGTGACCCCGGTAATTACAACGTCCGGCACAGCAGTGGCGAACCTCGTGCCCGCCATGGTGGAAGCCACCGCGTCGGGTATTCCGCTGCTGGCACTGACCGCTGACCGCCCCGCACACTACCGCGGCACCGGTGCGAATCAGACTATCGTCCAGGACCGCCTGTTCGCCGATGCCTCCGTAGTCGAGTTCGATCTCGACGGCACCGCCCCGGTCACGAAGGCCACCGCCGCGCAGATTCGTGCTCGCATCGACCGCGTCGTCGCCGCCATGGCATCCGGCGCCGGCCACCTCAATGTTCGTTTTGTCGAACCGCTTGTGCCTGACGACGACTCCGTCGCCGACATCCCCGAGGGCCGCGCCGACGGCGGCCCCTGGACCACGATTGCGCCTACTACCAGTAACAACGTCGGCGTAGCCGCCATCGCAACCAACTCGGCCACAACCATCCCGGCCACCACGGCCACCACAGCCACAATTGACATCAGCCGCCGCACACTCGTGATCGCGGGCTCGAATGCCCCACATCTGCCAGAGCTGGAGGATCTGCCAACTATCGCGGAGCCGAATGCGTATGCGCCGGCGTACCCGGTTCACCCGCTTGCGGCGGGTACTTTCGCGCAGATTCCGCCGGAGCAGATTGTGTTGGTAGGGCGGCCGACGCTGCACCGAGGTATCTCGAAGCTGCTGGCCAATCCGGACATCGAGCTGACGGTCGTCTCGGATGCGGAAAACCACGGCTATGGGGTGGAGTTCCCGGATGTGACGGCGAACGCAAGGGCCGTCGTAAAGCATGTGCAGACTGTGGGGGAGCAGGACCCGCAGTGGACGAAAATCTGTGAGGCAGCCAGTGAGTTGGCGGTGAAGTCCGTGCGGAAGACGCTCGCCGAGTCGATCGAGGCGGAGGAGCCGCTGACCGGATTCCATGTGGCGGCAGCGCTGACGGACAGCCTGCGCACGGGTGACAATGTGGTGCTGGGTGCGTCGAACCCGGTGCGCGATGCGTCGTACACGGGCCTGCCTTTCCCTGGGGTGAGCACGTATGCGGGACGGGGTGCTGCGGGTATCGACGGCACGGTGGCGACAGCAATCGGTATTGCGCTGGCATCCGACCGCGAGTATGCCGACGAAATCCGACCACCGCGCACGATTGCGCTGATGGGGGACCTGACTTTCCAGCACGACTCCGCAGCGTTGGCGATTGGGCCGCTGGAGCCGAGGCCGGAAAACCTCACCATCGTGGTGGCCAACGATGCCGGTGGCGGTATCTTCGAGACGCTGGAGGCGGGCAGCCCGGCTCTGCGGGGAAGCTTCGAGCGCATCTTCGGCACGCCGCAGGACGTGGACTTTGAGGGCATCTGCCAGGCTTACGGAGTCGAGCACGTGCGTGTCGACCGCCTCCCAGATCTGCTCGCGCAGCTGCACCCGGATACCGATGTCGACGGCATCCGCGTCATCGAGGTGGCGACCACACGTGCGACGCGTCGGCAGTTGCACCACAAGCTGGCATACAATGCGGAGATTGGGGTGCTGGACAAGCACTAGCCGGCCGGCAGCATCCAATCAGAGCTGGAAACAATCAGGGACAGAAAAATAGGAGGTCGCGACCGCCATGCAGTGGAAAACTGCCCTGGCCAATTGGCCGCGCTTCCTTCGTCAGGTACTGCTCTTTGTGATGATTTGCCTGTTGCTGTCGTGTCTGGCCATGGTGGTTGGCTGCTTCATTAATGACCGCAATATCGAGTCGAACATGGGGCAGTCCGTAGCCAATGTGCGCTCGGTCGAGCTCCTTCGCACCACGGTTGATTTCGTCGACGAGAATGGCGATTTTCAGTCGCCACCAACCGGTTTGCTCTATCCCGTTGGTCTGGAAGAGGGGCAGCGCGTCCGCGTCGAATACGACCGCACTGATCCCAATGTCGTCCGCGTCGCCGGGCGCACATGGACGCTGTCACTTCTCCCGGCGACCAGTATCGCTGTGGTTACATTTCTCGTCGTCGCGCCGTTGTGGTGGTCGTCGTTGCGCGCAACCCGTCGTTTACAAAGAGATCCCCAAAAGGTAAACAGAGGGTCACTTTCGCTTTCCGACGAGATGGAAAACTAGCACCATGCGCGTTGCCATCATTGCTGAAAGCTTCTTGCCCAACATCAATGGAGTGACAAACTCCGTGCTGCGGGTGTTGGAACACTTACGCCGTGAAGGACACGAGGCGCTGGTGATTGCGCCGGGTGCTCGGGACTGGCAGGAAGAGGCAGAGTTCTACTGCGACTACCGCATTGAGCGTGTGCCCACTGTGATGGTGCCGTTGATTGATTCGCTACCGATTGGTGTGCCGAACCGTCGGGTAGCGTCGGCGCTGACGCAGTTTAAGCCGGATGTTGTCCACTTGGCTTCGCCATTTGTGCTCGGTGGTGCGGGCGCGCTGACTGCCAAGGCACTGGGCATCCCGGCTGTGGCCATCTATCAGACGGACGTTGCGGGTTTTGCCAAGAACTACAAGTTGGCGGGGCTCTCCACGGCCGCGTGGTTGTGGACGCGCGTGATTCACAACTCCTGCGCCCGAACGCTGGCGCCGTCCTCGCCGACTATTGAGGACCTGCAGGATCACAAGATTCGTGATGTCTACCGCTGGGGCCGCGGTGTTGATGCGGTTCGCTTTACTCCGACAAAGCGTAGTGAAGAGCTCAGGAAGCAGTGGAGCCCGGAGGGCAAGCCGATTGTTGGTTATGTCGGCAGGCTCGCGGCGGAGAAGTCTGTGGAGCGGCTGGCAGCGCTGAACGGCCGCGATGATATCCAGGTGGTCATTGTCGGCAATGGCCCGGAGCTGCAGAAGCTGCAGAAGCAGATGCCGAATGCCGTCTTTACCGGACAGCTCACCGGCGATAAGTTGGCAGCGGCATTCGCCAGTCTGGACGTGTTCGTCCACACCGGTGACTTTGAAACCTTCTGCCAGGCGGTACAGGAAGCCCACGCCTCCGGTGTGCCGGCCATCGCTCCGAACGCAGGCGGCCCGCGCGACCTGATTACCAACGACGTCAACGGCTACCTGCTGGAACCCAAGACTTTCACCCGCGATTTGGCTGAGGCGGTCGACAAGCTGCTGCTCGTTGACGATGAGCTGGCACGTAAGCAGCTGCGCAACCGCTGCCGCGACACCGTGACCGAGCGCACCTGGGAAGCACTGTGTGCAGACCTGGTTCGCCACTACGAGGAGGTTTCTGGGGTTTCCGCGGCCGAGACGTCAAGCAAGGTCGCAGCAGATGCGATTGATGCCTCCCATGCAGGTGCTGCTACGCGTCAGAAGTCGGTCGCGTAATCTGGACATCGTGTCTAGGGCTGATTTAACGAAAAATCCCAGCGAAGTCGCCTCGATGTTCGATGGCGTGGGGAAGAATTACGACATCACTAATACCGTGCTCACCGGTGGCATTGACCACTACTGGCGCGTGCGCACGGCAAAGCGCCTGAACCTGCAGCCTGGCCAGAAAGTCCTCGACCTGGCCGCCGGTACGGCTGTTTCATCAGTGGAGTTGGCAAAGTCTGGCGCATACGTCGTTGCCTGTGATTTCTCCCGAGGCATGCTCAAGGCCGGTGCACACCGCGATGTTCCCAAGGTCTGCGGTGACGGCATGAAGCTGCCATTCCCGGACAACACCTTCGACGCGGTGACCATCAGCTTCGGTCTGCGCAACATCGTGGACTACAAGGCGGGCCTCGCTGAGCTAGCTCGCGTGACCAAGCCCGGAGGCCAGCTAACAGTCTGCGAGTTCTCCACCCCCGTGATGCCGGTGTTCAGCACCTTCTACAAGGAATACCTGATGCGGGCACTGCCGCAGATCGCCAAGGTCGTCTCCTCGAACCCGGAGGCCTACGTGTACTTGGCGGAGTCGATTCGCGCCTGGCCAAACCAGCCGCAGCTTGCCCGCGACATCAATGCCTCTGGCTGGGAGGATGCCGGTTGGCAGAATCTCACCTTCGGTATCGCAGCGCTGCACTCGGCAACCAAGCCCGCACAGTAGCTCGCTAGCCCGCAGCAAAGCCCTGTCGCAGGGCCCGTCGTAAAGCGATTCCTACTGCCAGGGCTGGCGCCCGAACCACTTATCGGAGGCCAGCGCTGTCCTCCCCGAAGCGCGCCAGAGTCGCGCCACTACGTCGCGGTCGTGTTCCGTGACCAGGTTTCCCATCAGGCGTGCGGCAACACCCATGAGCTGGCTTCCCCACGGGGCGCCGATGGTCAACGGGCCGACCGTGGGAAGGAAGCTCGGGTACGTCAGCGTCAGCGCCAACTTGCGAGCCAGCGAGAAGCCGGTGCCGTAGTGCTCGCGAAGGAGGGCGGGCCAGGAGTGCGTCAGCCCATCGCGGCCCGCACCAATCGAGCTAATCAGCTCCACTGCCAGTCGCGCCGACTCCATGCCGTAGTCAATGCCCTCACCGTTGAGCGGGTTGACTAAGCACGCAGCATCACCGAGCAACGCCCAGTTCGGCCCCGCCACATTCGATACAGCACCGCCCATCGGCAGCAGCGCCGACGTCACGTGCTCCGGCTCGCTCATCTGCCACTGATCGCGCACCTGTCCGTGGTACTCACGCAGCAACTTCTTCACATTCGTGCGCGCCGGGCGTGCCGACGTCGCCAGCGCCCCACACCCCACATTCGCCCGGCCCTCGCCCAGCGGGAAAATCCAGCCATAGCCCGGGTGCGTATGCCCTTCGGAGTCGCGCAGTTCCAGGTGCGAGTGAATCCAGTCATCCGCTACGTCTGCGCTGTCGAAGCTGACATACGACCGTGCGGCCACGCCAAAGACGCTGTCTCGATGCCACGCACGCCCCAGCTGCTTGCCGACGGTACTGCGGACCCCATCGGCCACGAGCAACCAGCGGGCCGAGATGGTGTGTGGCTTGCCCTCGTGGTCGGAAAGCTCCACCGCGCGCACGCCGTGCCCCCGCGTGCCGCCAGTGTTCAGCGCTCCGAGAACCACCTTCCGCGCTGCGACTCCATCAAAGACCTGCGCACCGGCATCAGCGGCGGCATTGAGCAAGAAAGTGTCGAGCTCAACTCGCGACATCGCGGATCCGACAGCGGGAAAAGTGCCGGAGGCATCATCTGGCCAAGGTGCGGTGATGGAGCCGCCGAAGCCGTGCAGCTTGAGTCCGCGGTTGCGGTTGCGGCGCAGGAGCTCGTCGTCAAGCCCTAGACGACGTAGCTCAGCGATGGCACGAGGAGTGAGCCCGTCGCCACAAGTTTTGTCGCGCGGGAAGCGCTGGGAGTCGACCACAGTGACCGAAAAACCGGCGCGGGCGGCGTGAATTGCGGCTGCGGAGCCGGTGGGGCCTGCGCCAACAATGAGCACGTCAGTGCTGCTGGGTAGAGCGACGGTGCCGTCGAACGTGGGGGAAACTCGCGAAATCGGGCTTGAGGTCATTGCCCCAGCGTATAACGACGTTGAAACAAATATGGGAACTGGTCTGCTAGCCACTATGCTCGTAAGGTAGTTTATTTAGCAGTTTCTTATCTTTTATCGTCAGTTAGGCAGGTCTCGAATGCGTACTGGAGACTACTCCGGGCTTAGTTCCGGAAGTGCTCAGGGCACTGGTGAGCACACCGCCACTAGTTCTCACTTCGTTGATGAGGCGCTGGAAGCAACAATCACCGAGGGAATGCGCAAGAGCGAGGACCTCCTGATTACCGAGCTGGGGCGCGGCGAGGACTTCCTAGTCGAGCGGGTTTCCCACCTAGCTCACGCTGGTGGTAAGCGCTTCCGCCCGATGTTTACCATGCTGGCCGCGCAGTTCGGTGAGAACCCGGAGTGCGATAAGGTCATCACCGCCGCGACGGTGCTGGAGCTGACGCACCTGGCGACGCTCTACCACGACGACGTCATGGATGAAGCGGATAAGCGCCGCGGCGTGCCCTCCGCAAACTCGCGCTGGGACAACACCGTCGCCATTCTGGCCGGTGACTACCTCTTCGCTGCTGCGTCCCGCCTGCTGGCAGAGCTCGGCTCCGAGAGCGTGGCTCACTTCGCTGAGACCTTCGGTGTTCTTGTCACAGGTCAGATGCGCGAGTGCCTCAACGACTTGGACCTGCCGATTGAAGAGCGCATCGAGCGCTACCTGAAGGTCATTGCCGAAAAGACCGGTGTGCTCATCGCATCGGCCGGTTATCTCGGCGCCTATCACGCCGGTGCGTCCGCCGAGATTTCCAACGCACTGCGCCGCTATGGCGAACTAATCGGTATCGTTTTCCAGATTGTCGACGACATCATCGACATCTCCTCCAATACCGATCAGTCCGGCAAGACTCCGGGCACTGACTTGCGCGAGGGCGTCTTCACGCTGCCGGTTCTCTACGCGCTGCAGGAGGACACCCCAGCCGCTGACCGCCTCCGCGAGATTCTTGTCGGCCCAGTTTCCGACGACGCGCTTGTCGACGAGGCCCTCGAGCTCCTGGCTCAGACCAACGGTGTGGCTCGCGCGATGGAGAAGGTCAATGAACTGCTGGATGAGTCCGACCGCGTCATCGCTGACCTTCCTGACTGTGCGGCCAAGGAGTCCCTGCGTCACGTTGCTCGCTACACCGTGGAGCGCGTGGGGTAGTGGATTGAGCTCCATCGGCGAGATGGGCCTAGGGGCGAGCACTGCTCTGAGGTGAGCTCTGCTCTGGGGTGAGTTCTGCTGAGGGGTGAATCCAGGTAGGGAAATATCCTCTCGACCTGCCGATTTGTGTAAATGACAGAGTAGTGGGTAGCATTCCATTCGCACCGTTTAAGAGTGCACGCCAGATTGCCCGAGCGGCCAAAGGGAGCGGATTGTAAATCCGTCGGCATTGCCTTCGTTGGTTCGAATCCATCATCTGGCACAGTGAAATCACCGCGAGAACTTTCTCGCGGTGATTTTTTGTTTGTAGGGGCCGTTGGTGGGGATGCGGGGCAGGGGTTTGGGGTAGGGGCTCGAGTGAGGGGCTCTGGATTAAGCGGGGGCAGGGGCTCGAGTTAGAGGCTCGAGTTAGAGGTCAGCCACTCATCGATGAGCTATTCACTTATGGTTCCGCTGGGGCTCATCGATAAGTGAATAGATTATCCATAAGTGCGCGCCAAATGTCTGCAAACGTGACAAGAAATACCACTGCCTACCTGCTGATTTGTGCTTAGTGGTGATTTCGGGTTAATCTTTGCAAGGCTTCACGGAGAGCACAGAGCGAAACGAAGCGGTCAACAATTGGCCACAGAGTTACGTGCTGGGTTTAACGGATGCTGATGCCCCCTTAGCTCAGTCGGCAGAGCGTTTCCATGGTAAGGAAAAGGTCGACAGTTCGATTCTGTCAGGGGGCTCTGTTCTTTTATACGGACTTATGTCCGGTAGAGAATAGGGGCGATGTAGCTCAGATGGTGAGAGCGCACGACTCATAATCGTGAGGTCGGGGGTTCGATCCCCCCCATCGCTACTACGGACAGTGATGTTCGTCGAACCCCGCCTTGATTATGCAGCAATGCAGTAAGGTGGGACATTGTCAGCTAAGGACTGAAAAGTTCTTTCGCTGGTGGTGAAGGGGCGTGGCTCAATTGGTAGAGCAGCGGTCTCCAAAACCGCAGGTTGCAGGTTCGAGTCCTGTCGCCCCTGCAAGTACCCGTCATCCAGGGCGTATGAAAATGCGTCTGGGTGGCGGGTTTTTCGTTTATGTTCGGTGGCGGTGGGGCAATGCGAGTTACTGACTGCGTTTATGACAAAAATGGTCCGAAAAATGGCTTGAAAGTGTCATAAACCCATACAGTTTCACATTTGCAGCCCCAAGTTCGCATCCCCGAGCGAGCGGCCGAAGCGAGCAGCCCGAGCGAGCAGCCCGTGGCTCTTTGGGGTTGTCAGAATCGAATCTCGAAGCCTGCGGTTCCCACGAAGGGCATTTCTTCGATAGTGTGGATTATCGGCTAGAATTTACGCACTGAACCAGACTTGCTCTGCACAGTGGGGGCTTGGCTCCGGAGAACTTCCCCGGAGTTTGCCCTTGAAGAATTCACGTTTGAGTTTCACTGTGCAGTATCTTTAGGTCTCATATGCACGAAGTAGCGAAGGAGCATCGTGTCTGAGGAAAACCAGACTTTCCAGGCGGCGGCTCGCCCGTCCGGTAAGCGCCAGGCGACGGGCGCGCAGACCACCGTGGCGAAGAAGCCTGCGCGTGAGAAGGAGACCAACGAGCTTTCGACTCGTAACCCTTTGGTTTTCATCAAGCAGGTTGTTGACGAGCTGCGCAAGGTGATTTGGCCGACCGGCCGCCAGATGGTCACCTACAGCATCATCGTGATTCTGTTCCTGATTGCCATGATCGCTCTCGTGTGGGGTGTGGACACGCTGGCCGGTCTGGGTGTCCGATCGGTGTTGGGCAAGTAATCGGTTATACTGTTTCGCAGTGATGCTTTTCATCCCGCCTCCGAGTTCCGGACGGCGGGATTATTCGTTAGCGCAGCTGGTGTCTGGCTGTGCGAAGTGATTGCGGATGGCATATTGGCTCTTAAGACTCTTTAGGCGAAGATGCCAATGTCGCGAACCGTTGATGTAGATACAAGAGGGGTTAGCACGACATGAATGATGGTCAGAATATTTTCTCCGACGCCCAGTCCGCGGATGCTGCCGCAACTGAGCAGGATGCGCAGGGCGCACCGGCTCAGGTAGAAGCTCCGGCCGAGGGTGCAGCCGACGCAGCCGCAGCCGACGCAGCCGCAGCTGACACTGCTGCAGCAGAAGCAGCGCCGGCAGAGGAGACTGCCGCTGACGCTGAGGCACAGGCAGCTGCTGACGCAGATGCCGAGTACCGTAAGCGCCTGCGCGAGTTCCAGCGTGAGCTCAAGCGTCGTCCGGGCGACTGGTACATCATCCAGTGCTACTCCGGCTACGAGAACAAGGTGAAGACCAACCTGGAAATGCGCGCCCAGACCATGGGTGTCGATGAGCAGATCCACGAGGTCATCGTTCCGGTTGAGGAAGTCGAAGAGCGCAAGGACGACGGCAAGAAGAAGATCGTTAAGCGCAAGCTGCTGCCGGGCTACGTTCTGGTTCGTATGAGCCTGGATGACCCGTCCTGGTCCGTCGTCCGCGACACCCCGGGTGTTACTTCCTTCGTCGGTAGCGAGGGCCAGCCGTCCAAGGTCAAGATTCGCGAGGTCGCTAAGTTCCTCATGCCGAAGGAGACCATCACCGCGGACGCCGCTGAAGAAGCTGCAAATGCCGACGGTGAGCTGGCTGTCGCAGCGGCGCCGCAGGCGGAGAAGAAGGCCGTCGCCATCGACTATGAGGTCGGCGAGTCCGTCACCATCCTGTCCGGTCCGTTCGCATCTGTGGCTGCGACCATCTCCGAGATCGACCCGGACACCGGCCGCATGAAGGCTCTGGTTTCCATCTTCGGCCGTGAGACCCCGGTCGAGCTGGGCATCGATGAGGTCGAGAAGCTGAACTAGGCCCGACCTCAAGCCAGGCGCAGAGCCAAGCGGAGAGCACCGCCAAGCCAAGCGCCGAGCAAGGCACCAGCTAGCTCGCTCGCGCAACCAATCCGGTAACGGATTTTGATGCACGCCATACGCTGCGGTAACGTAGCCAGGCGTGCATTTTTGTGCCTTGAGCACAGATGCGCCAAGTAATTCGTATCCCCGGTGGCTGGCACCAACTCAATGACCAGCGCCAGTGGCCATGATGGTCGAGGGCGCAAGGGTCGTCGTAAAGCGTCGGCATCCGGACGGGGTGAGTCGCCTTTTCATCGGGGCGGCGTGCCCCGGTAACTAGGAAGTAGGTTAATCCGATGGCTCCGAAGAAGAAGCTTTCTGCGATTATTAAGCTGCAGATTCAGGCTGGTCAGGCTAACCCGGCTCCGCCGGTTGGTCCGGCACTGGGTGCCCATGGTGTCAACATCATGGAGTTCTGCAAGGCTTACAACGCAGCAACTGAGAACCAGCGTGGCAACGTTGTCCCGGTTGAAATCTCCGTCTACGAAGACCGCTCCTTCACCTTCGTTCTGAAGACCCCGCCGGCAGCTAAGCTGCTGCTGAAGGCCGCTGGCATTCAGAAGGGCTCTGGCGTTCCGCACACCAACAAGGTCGGTTCCGTGACCTGGGAGCAGTGCAAGGAAATCGCCGAGCTGAAGAAGCCGGACCTGAACGCTAACGACATCGAGATGGGTGCACGCATCATCGCCGGTACCGCTCGCTCCATGGGCATCACCGTCGAGGGCGCAAAGTAAACCGTCAGCGTTTAGCTGCTCCTTCATCAAGTGGTAGGGCCAGCTTCGGCCCGCTACACACCACAATCCAACCATTTCACTTAATTGAGATTGGACTTTTCATGAGCAAGAACTCTAAGGCATACCGCGCCGCCGCCGAGAAGATCGACGCCGGCCGCATCTACTCTCCGCTCGAGGCCGCTAACCTGGCCAAGGAGACCTCCTCCAAGAACTACGACGCCACCATCGACGTCGCCATCCGCCTGGGCGTTGACCCGCGCAAGGCTGACCAGCTGGTTCGCGGCACTGTCTCCCTGCCGAACGGCACCGGTAAGACCGTCCGCGTTGTCGTCTTCGCTGCTGGCGAGAACGCCACCAAGGCTGAAGAGGCTGGCGCTGACTTCGTTGGCTCCGAGGAGCTGATCGAGAAGATTCAGGGCGGTTGGACCGACTTCGACGCTGCTATCGCTACCCCGGACCAGATGGCCAAGGTTGGTCGCGTGGCTCGCATCCTCGGCCCGCGTGGTCTGATGCCGAACCCGAAGACCGGCACCGTTACCCCGGATGTCGCTAAGGCTGTCACCGAGATCAAGGGCGGTAAGATTTCCTTCCGCGTTGACAAGGCTGCAAACCTGCAGGCTGTTATCGGTAAGGCTTCCTTCGACGCTGAGAAGCTGGCCGAGAACTACGGTGCGCTTATCGACGAGCTGATGCGCCTCAAGCCGTCCGCTGCTAAGGGTAAGTACCTGAAGAAGATCACCGTCTCCGCCACCAACGGCCCGGGCATCCCGGTTGACACCAGCGTGATCAAGGACTACACCGCCTAAATCAGCATCAGCCGATAGGTGAGTGTGCTCTTCATGAGTCACTCGAGAGCGACTCTGAGCAAAGCTCTTTAAAACCGCCGCCGCGCGCACTTTCCCACAGTGTGTGAGGTGGCGGTTTTGCATTGGCATAAGGGGTATCGATAGCGCGGTGGGGGCTTGGGCGCGGTAGACGTCGTAAAGCGAATTGCTAATCCAAACAACTAATCCAGGCGAAATGGACTCACAGCCAGAGTTTGTTGCTTAAAATCGCGACTATGACGTTAATTTTGGAACCCGAAGAAGGGCTGGAGGCGCTCGGCGAGATTAATCGCCTGGCGCAGCTCGACGACGGTTCCGGAATTATTGAACCGCAGCTCATCTCGTACCTTGATTCGTTGGGCGACGATGCCTATGACATGCCCTGCCTGCGCATCGCGGGGCAGACGCTGCTGGGCGAGGTACTGACGGGGCTAGGGGAGGACGAGCGCGTAGCTGAGGTCCTTCGCCGCAATATCCAGGATTCTGTGGTGCTTCCGGGGATGAGTGAGGAGGAAGCTCTGCAAGCTCGGGCGGCGCAGGTCGTCGTAGTGCGGTTGTTGCGCATCATTGCGCGGATGGAAGCCGTGGAGCTGCGCAATGTCGTGGCGCAACAGCGCCTGGCATTGCAGATTCCGCCGGTCGTGCGTGTGGCGCTGACACTGACCGTGGATATTCTCGACGCCGCTAGGTTAGACGCGCATCCCGACGACATGGTGCGCGTGGTACTCGACTACGCCGACCAAGTGCTCTGGCTTGCCGACGATGACCTGAATGCGTACTTTGCCGAGCTCGAGATGATTGTCCAGCAACGTGAGAAGGACCTGGAGTTCGGCCGCTTCGGAGAGCCAGGTGCGGCGCGGTTTGGATAGGCGATTTGGTTAATTGCCAGGGTCTGGTATAAAGTTTCTTCACGAAGTTTGACCGGCTTCCAATCGGTACCAACATCGAGTTGGGAAGATGGAGGTTGGTACTCAAGTTTCACCGAAGACCGTCGGTCATTCGCTTTGAAAGAAGCGGATTGAAGGTTTCATTGTAGGAATACAGTGAGCGGCCCACGCAGGAGGACTTGGAAGCGCTTGCGCAGTTTGACTTCACCTGTTGTCCTTGCGGTCGGCGGAGTTGAAGTGGAACATGCCACAAGAATTGTGCGCCCCATCCTTGTGCGAGGATTGGGGCGTTTGTTGTATTTGCGCAAAAGAATCCTTCACTTGGCCGAGCGGAAAATTGCAAAGACCAGGAAGGAGGCGAGAGTACACATGGCAGCAAATGCTGAGAAGATTGCAGCTGTTGCAGCGCTGAAGCAGGACGTTGAAGAGTCCAACGCTATCGTGCTGACTGAGTACCGCGGCCTGTCCGTTGCGGAAATCACGGAACTGCGTCGCGCCCTCGGTGCTGATGTTAAGTACTCCGTCGCCAAGAACACCATGATCAAGATCGCTGCCGACGAGGCAGGGATTGAGGGTCTTGATGAGCACCTGAACGGCCCGACTGCAGTCGCCTTCATCAAGGGCGAGGCTGTGGATGCGGCTAAGGCGATTAAGAAGTTCGCCGGTGACAACAAGAACCTCGTGATCAAGGGCGGCTACATGGACGGTGCTGCAATGGATGCAGCACAGTTCGAGGCTCTTGCGGATATGGATAACCGTGAGACCACGCTGGCAAAGCTGGCTGGTGCCTTCAACGGCGTTCTGGCGAACGTCGCTGGCCTGCTCGACGCTCCGACCTCCTCGGTTGCCCGCCTTGCTGCGGCACTCGAGGAAAAGAAGTAATCCCGAGCGGCTCGCGATCTACGCGAACTAAATCACGCGAAAAACTTTTCAATATCACTTTGACGGCTTCGACCCCAGGGATCTCTGAGGGGAGCGGCCGCACCACACTCATAGGAGAATATCCATGGCTAAGTACACCACTGAGGAACTGCTCGAGGCTTTCAAGGAAATGACCCTCGTTGAGCTCACCGAGTTCAAGAAGGCTTTCGAGGAAGAGTTCGACGTCACCGCTGCTGCTCCGGTTGCAGTTGCTGCTGCAGGCGCTGCTGGCGGCGAGGCTGCTGCTGAGGAGAAGGACGAGTTCGACGTCGTCCTCGAGGACGCTGGCGCTAAGAAGATCGGCGTTATTAAGGCTGTCCGCGAGATCGTCTCCGGCCTGGGCCTGAAGGAGGCTAAGGAGATGGTTGAGTCCGCTCCGAAGGCTATCCTGGAGGGTGCTTCCAAGGACGACGCTGAGGCTGCTAAGGCTAAGCTGGAAGAGGCTGGCGCAAAGGTTGCCCTCAAGTAATTCAATTACTTGCCTCGGCCCCGGTAGTGGCCTAAAGCTACCAATTATGACCGCCAATTCTGGGCTTCGTGCCCGGGGTTGGCGGTTCTTTTGTTTCTGGGGCCTTTGCTAACCCGCCTGACCCGGGCAAAACCTCACTAATCTCACCCGTCACAGGGAGTTGAGGCAAAAACCAGCCCACTCATTGTCTTGATTACCCTTATTGGCCTGTAAAGTATCTAACATGCTCTCACGGCCGAGAATTCTGTCTATCCTTCTGTTGGGTCTAGGCACCGCACTGCTTGCTGCTGGCATTTTGCTGCCCAAAGTGCTCAATGTTGATCCCAAAATGCCGCTTGACCTGCCGCCGGTGTCGTATACCCTGCGGGCGGAAGACGGCGTATCCACCAGGATTAACGAAGAGGGCAAGCGGGAAGAAGTGCACTCGCCGCTGCAGCGACAGCTTCACGGCGTGCTCATCGAACCCGCGGATGCGGACAAGGTTTCGCTCCGCGTCGGCGTGACTGAAATGCGTGAGCTTCCCCCTGAGGTTATCGGCACCGACCCGCTGACGGAGCTTATCGAGGCCAATATCTGGACAGTTACCATCGACCGACTCACCGGCGAGGCGCTGGCTCCTGCGACGCTTGTCGACCGCATGGCGGGCGTTCCACGGTCAGTGGCTTTCGAGGGGAACTGGGTGAAGCTCCCGGCCGACACGGAGGAAAAGGAATACCTGATTTTTGATGATCTCCTCCACGATTCCTTACCAGCAAAGTTTGTCGGGGAAGAGGAGCGCGGTGGTAACCGTGTCCTGCATTTCCGTCAGGACATTGAGAAGACGAATCTCGCCCAGAAGTACCGTTCTTATGTCTCTCAGCTAACCCAGGATGACAAGTCCGGCTTCCTCCAGTACCAGGGCACCCGTGATTTGTGGGTTGAGCCCAAGTCTGGCTCGGTCATCGATATGGCCGAGGACATCCACCTTTGGTGGGAGACCCGCGACGGCGAGCCGATCATGGACTACCTGCGCTTCAACGGCAAGATGGACGAAGGCCTTTCCAATCAGCTTCTCTTTGGCGCAATACAGAATTTCCAGCGCCCAGCTCTAGAGCCGTGGTCAATCGGCCTCATTGCGTCCGGTTCAATTCTGGTATTCATCGCAATCGTGGGCATCGTGCGTCCTTCGACCCGTCGTAAAGCAGAGTAACGCTTTACGACGGCCATAGCGCCCAGGCCTCATCGTTATATCGGTAACGGGTGAATGCGACACGCCCGATTTGTCAAGTTGTACTAGACAACTGCCAGTTTTTGATATAGGCTAAATCGTTGCGCTGGAATTAGTGTATCTGTCGCCAGCTCTTTTATAGTTTGCGCTCGGAGCGCGGGGCTATTATGTAGCACCGTTTTTCGTGCATCTAGCTGTTAAAGGAGTTGCTGCGGCGCCGCCGTTAGGGCTCGGGGCTCGCCTTTAAAGGCTGGTCTTGGAGGCCAAGTGGCGGGGGAATCACTTTCGTGTGTGACCAAAGGTTAGACGCAAAGTATCCCGGTGCGCAACAGAAATGATTCCTGCAACTTGAATCGCGTATAAACCAAGCGGGCGGAGCGCACCACCGGTTGCCGGTGTGCTCCACCGCGTGAGGTGCTGGAAGGACGCATCTTGGCAGTCTCCCGCCAGACCAAGGCAGTAACCGGTATTCCCGGAGCTTCGAAGAGGTACTCGTTTGCAAAGATTCAGGAGCCGATTGCGGTTCCTGGTCTGCTCGACCTGCAGCGTGAGTCTTTCGCATGGCTCATTGGCACGCCTGAGTGGCGTGCTCGTCGCCAGGAGGAGCTCGGAGAAGACGCTCGGGTTACCAGCGGTCTCGAAGATATTCTAGAAGAGCTCTCTCCGATTGAGGACTACTCCCAGAAGATGTCCCTGACGCTGTCGGACCCATGGTTCGACTCCGTTAAGAACACCGTGGATGAGTCCAAGGATAAGGACATCAACTACTCGGCTCCCCTCTACGTCACCGCGGAGTTCACCAACCGCGAGACCGGTGAGATCAAGAGCCAGACTGTCTTCATCGGTGACTTCCCGATGATGACGGACAAGGGTACGTTCATCGTCAACGGAACTGAGCGTGTCGTTGTTTCTCAGCTGGTGCGCTCTCCGGGCGTCTACTTCGATGAGACCATCGACAAGTCCACCGAGCGCCCGCTGCACTCGGTGAAGATTATTCCGTCGCGCGGTGCGTGGCTGGAGTTCGACGTCGACAAGCGGGACACCGTCGGCGTTCGTATTGACCGTAAGCGTCGCCAGCCGGTCACGGTTCTGTTGAAGGCTTTCGGCTGGACCACCGAGGAGATCAAGGAGCGCTTCGGCTTCTCTGAGATCATGATGGCCACCCTGGAGAAGGACGGTGTTGCAAACACCGACGAGGCTCTGCTGGAGATTTACCGCAAGCAGCGCCCGGGTGAGCCGCCGACGCGCGAGTCCGCGTTGGCTCTGCTGGAGAACAACTTCTTCAAGCCGAAGCGCTACGACCTGGCTAAGGTCGGTCGCTACAAGGTCAACCGCAAGCTGGGTCTGGGCGCTGATGCCTCCGGCGAGATGGTTCTGACCGAGCAGGATATTGCTACCACCATCGAATACCTTGTGCGCCTGCACGACGGCGAGAATGTTATGACCTCGCCGGAAGGTGTTGAGATCCCGGTTGAGACCGACGATATCGACCACTTCGGTAACCGTCGTCTGCGTACCGTAGGCGAGCTGATTCAGAACCAGGTCCGCGTGGGTCTGTCCCGCATGGAACGCGTGGTTCGTGAGCGCATGACCACTCAGGACGTGGAGTCGATCCAGCCGACCACCCTGATTAACGTGCGCCCGGTTTCCGCGGCTATCCGTGAGTTCTTCGGTACTTCCCAGCTGTCCCAGTTCATGGACCAGAACAACTCGCTGTCGGGTCTGACCCACAAGCGTCGTCTGTCTGCACTGGGCCCGGGTGGTCTGACCCGTGACCGTGCTGGCCTTGAGGTTCGAGACGTTCACCCGTCCCACTACGGTCGCATGTGTCCAATTGAGACCCCAGAGGGTCCGAACATTGGCCTGATTGGTTCGCTGTCCTGCTACGCACGCGTGAACCCGTTCGGTTTCATTGAGACTCCGTACCGTCGCGTCCGCGATGGTGTCATCACCGACGAGGTCGACTACCTCACCGCTGATGAGGAAGACCGCTACGTCGTCGCGCAGGCCAACACCCCGATCGACGAGAACGGCCACTTCGTTCAGGAGACCCTGTCTGTTCGTAAGAAGGGTGGTGACGTCGAGTCCGTCCGCGCCGATGAGGTCGACTACCTCGATGTTTCCCCGCGTCAGATGGTCTCCGTGGCTACCGCCATGATTCCGTTCCTCGAGCACGACGACGCTAACCGTGCCCTGATGGGTGCGAACATGCAGCGCCAGGCTGTGCCGCTGCTGCGTTCGGAGGCTCCGTTCGTCGGTACTGGTATGGAGCAGCGTGCTGCTTACGACGCCGGCGATGTCATTGTCGCTTCGGCCACCGGTGTGGTCGAGACCGTGTCGGCAGACTTCATCACCATCATGGATGATGAGGGCCAGCGCCACACCTACCTGCTGCGCAAGTTTGAACGCACCAACCAGGGCACCTGCTACAACCAGAAGCCTCTGGTTGACGAAGGCCAGCGTGTTGAGGCCGGCCAGGTCATCGCTGACGGTCCGGGTACCGACAACGGTGAGATGGCACTTGGTAAGAACCTGCTCGTGGCATTCATGCCGTGGGAAGGACACAACTACGAGGACGCCATCATCCTGAACCAGCGCATGGTTGAGGAGGACATCCTGACCTCGATTCACATCGAGGAGCACGAGATTGATGCCCGCGACACCAAGCTGGGTCCGGAGGAAATCACCCGTGACATCCCGAACGCATCCGAGGAGATGCTGAAGGATCTGGATGACCGCGGTATCGTCCGCATCGGTGCTGACGTTCGCGACGGCGACATTCTGGTCGCTAAGACCACCCCGAAGGGTGAGACTGAGCTGACTCCGGAGGAGCGCCTGCTGCGCGCTATCTTCGGCGAGAAGTCCCGCGAGGTCCGTGACACCTCCATGCGTGTTCCGCACGGTGAGTCCGGCAAGGTCATCGGCGTCCGCGTCTTCTCCCGTGAAGACGATGACGACCTGGCACCGGGTGTCAACGAGATGGTCCGCGTCTACGTTGCGCAGAAGCGCAAGATCCAGGACGGCGACAAGATGGCAGGTCGCCACGGTAACAAGGGTGTTATCGGCAAGATCCTGCCGCAGGAGGACATGCCGTTCCTGCCGGACGGCACCCCGGTCGACATCATTCTGAACACCCACGGTGTTCCGCGTCGTATGAACATCGGCCAGGTCCTCGAGGTTCACCTCGGCTGGCTGGCGAAGGCCGGCTGGAGCATTGAGGGCGACCCGGATTGGGCTAAGCGTCTTCCGGCAGACCTGCACGACGTTCCGTCCGACTCCCTGGTCGCAACCCCAGTGTTCGACGGTGCTGAGAACGAGGAGCTCGCTGGTCTGCTCGCGTCGTCCCGCCCGAACCGTGACGGCGAGGTGCTGGTCAACGCTGACGGTAAGGCCACGCTGTTCGACGGCCGCTCTGGCGAGAAGTTCCCGTTCCCGGTTTCGGTGGGCTACATGTACATGCTGAAGCTGCACCACCTGGTCGACGAGAAGATTCACGCTCGTTCCACCGGTCCGTACTCCATGATTACCCAGCAGCCGCTGGGTGGTAAGGCCCAGTTCGGTGGTCAGCGCTTCGGTGAGATGGAGGTGTGGGCAATGCAGGCATACGGCGCTGCCTACACCCTGCAGGAGCTGCTCACCATCAAGTCCGATGACGTGGTTGGCCGCGTCAAGGTCTACGAGGCAATCGTGAAGGGCGACAACATTCCGGATCCGGGTATTCCGGAGTCGTTCAAGGTGCTTCTGAAGGAACTGCAGTCGCTCTGCCTGAACGTTGAGGTCCTTTCGGCCGACGGCGTTCCGGTTGAGTTGGGCTCCTCCGACGATGAGGAACTCGACCACGCGACCGCATCCCTCGGCATTAACCTGTCCCGCGATGAGCGTTCCGACGCTGACTCCGCATAGTTTCTCGCTTAACGACGAAACATTGCGTGAGTATCAGGGTCGGGAAGCCCTAACTCGCGAATAACCCAACACAGACGACAACGTACAAAAACCTCCGCAGAGAATTTGGTTTCCGCATTACTTCGATGCGGAGGGAAAGGGAAAACAGGTGCTCGACGTCAACAACTTTGACGAGCTCCGGATTGGGCTCGCTACCGCCGACGACATCCGCCGCTGGTCTCGCGGTGAGGTCAAGAAGCCCGAGACGATTAACTACCGTACGCTGAAGCCGGAAAAGGATGGCCTTTTCTGTGAGCGTATCTTCGGCCCGACCCGTGACTGGGAGTGTGCTTGTGGTAAGTACAAGCGCGTTCGCTTCAAGGGCATCATCTGTGAACGCTGTGGCGTTGAGGTGACCAAGTCGAAGGTTCGCCGTGAGCGCATGGGCCACATTGAGCTGGCCGCTCCGGTCACTCACATCTGGTACTTCAAGGGTGTGCCGTCCCGCCTCGGCTACCTGCTCGATTTGGCTCCGAAGGATCTGGAAAAGATCATCTACTTCGCTGCCAACATCATCACTTCTGTGGATGAAGAGGCTCGCCACAACGACCAGGAAACCCTCGAAGCAGACATGCTCGTGGACAAGAAGCTGGTTGAGGACGACCGCGACCAGGAGCTGGCCGAGCGCGCCCAGACCCTGGAAGAGGATCTGGCTGAGCTCGAGGCAGCCGGTGCCAAGGCTGACGCCCGCAAGAAGGTTCAGTCTGCAGCCGAGCGCGAGATGCGCCACATCCGTGAGCGCGCCCAGCGCGAGCTGGATCGTCTCGATGAGATTTGGAACACCTTCATCAAGCTCGAGCCGAAGCAGATGATTATCGACGAGGGTATTTACACCGAGCTCGTCGACCGCTACGAGGACTACTTCACCGGTGGTATGGGTGCTGAGGCTATTCAGACCCTGATCCGCAACTTCGACCTGGCCAAGGAGGCCGAGGAGCTGCGCGAGATTATTCGCGACGGCAAGGGACAGAAGAAGATGCGCGCCCTCAAGCGCCTGAAGGTTGTCACTGCATTCCTGCAGTCCGGCAACGACCCGGCCGCTATGGTGCTTGACTGCATCCCGGTGATTCCGCCGGAGCTGCGCCCGATGGTGCAGCTCGACGGTGGCCGCTTTGCGACCTCGGACTTGAACGACCTCTACCGTCGTGTCATCAACCGCAACAACCGCCTGAAGCGCATGATCGACCTCGGCGCTCCGGAGATCATCGTCAACAACGAGAAGCGCATGCTTCAGGAATCCGTTGACGCACTGTTCGACAACGGGCGTCGTGGCCGCCCGGTCACTGGTCCGGGTAACCGCCCGCTGAAGTCCCTGAGCGACCTGCTCAAGGGTAAGCAGGGTCGTTTCCGTCAGAACCTGCTGGGTAAGCGTGTTGACTACTCCGGCCGTTCGGTTATTATCGTCGGCCCGCAGCTGAAGCTGCACCAGTGTGGTCTGCCGAAGCTGATGGCTCTCGAGCTGTTCAAGCCGTTCGTGATGAAGGAGCTCGTGGCCAAGAGCTACGCGCAGAACATCAAGAGCGCAAAGCGCATGGTTGAGCGTCAGCGCCCAGAGGTCTGGGACGTCCTCGAAGATGTCATTACCGGACACCCGGTCCTGCTGAACCGTGCACCTACGCTGCACCGCCTGGGTATTCAGGCGTTCGAGCCGGTCCTGGTTGAGGGTAAGGCAATTCAGCTGCACCCACTGGCATGTGAAGCTTTCAATGCTGACTTCGACGGTGACCAGATGGCAGTCCACCTGCCGCTGTCCGCTGAAGCACAGGCCGAGGCTCGTGTCCTGATGCTGTCCTCGAACAACATTCTGTCACCGGCTTCCGGTAAGCCGCTGGCTATGCCGCGTCTGGATATGGTCACTGGCCTGTACTTCCTGACGCTGGAGAAGCCGGAGCTGCCGGGTGGCCACCAGGATGCCACCGAGGACGCACCGGAGCAGGGTATTTACACCAGCCCGGCCGAGGCCATCATGGCTTACGACCGCGGTGCAATTGGCCTGCAGAGCCCGATTAAGGTTCGCATCAGCCACCTGCGTCCGCCGGCCGAGATTGAGGCCGAGCAGTTCCCAGACGGTTGGAACAAGGGCGATACCTGGCTGGCTTCGACCACGCTGGGTCGCGTTATGTTCAACGACCTGCTGCCGTGGAACTACCCATACGTCGAAGGCGTTATGGCTAAGAAGCCGCAGGCTGCGATTATCAACGACTTGGCTGCCAAGTACCCGATGATCACGGTCGCTCAGACCGTCGACAAGCTCAAGGATGCTGGTTTCTACTGGGCTACCCGTTCTGGTGTCACCATTGCTATGTCTGACGTGCTGGTTCTCCCGAACAAGCGGGAGATCCTGAACGGCTACGAAGAGAAGGCCGCCACGGTGGAGAAGAAGTTCCGCCGCGGTAAGCTCTCGGCTGCTGAGCGTCACGAGTCGCTGGTTAACCTGTGGAAGGCCGCGACGGCTGAGGTCGGTGAAAAGGTCGAGGCTCTGTACCCGGATGACAATCCGATTCCGATGATCGTGAAGTCGGGTGCTGCCGGTAACATGGGCCAGATTCACTCGCTGGCCGGCATGAAGGGTATGGTTACGAACCCGCGTGGTGAATACATCACCCGTCCGATTAAGACCTCCTTCCGCGAAGGCCTGTCGGTTCTCGAGTACTTCAACAACTCGCACGGTTCCCGTAAGGGTCTGGCCGATACCGCGCTTCGTACCGCTGACTCGGGTTACCTGACCCGTCGTCTGGTCGACGTTGCGCAGGACGTCATCGTTCGCGAAGAGGACTGTGGCACCCACGATGGTGTCATTGTCGAGATCGGCGAGGATGTTCTGGACGCAGCCGGTAACCCGACCGGCGAGATTCGTCGTGCGAAGTACGTCGAGACTGCCGCGATTGCTCGTGTGCTGGCAGCCGATGTCACCGACGCTGAGGGCAATGTCCTTATCTCGGCTGACACCGACCTGAACGACGACCACATCACCCTGGCTCTCAGCCACGGTGTCAAGGAAGTCAAGGTCCGCTCGGTTCTGACCTGTTCCACCGCAACCGGTGTCTGTGCCAAGTGTTACGGTCGCTCGATGGCAACCGGCAAGCTGGTCGACATCGGAGAGGCTGTCGGTATTGTTGCTGCGCAGTCCATTGGTGAGCCGGGTACCCAGCTGACCATGCGTACGTTCCACCAGGGTGGTGTCGGTGGCGACATTACCGGTGGTCTGCCGCGTGTCCAGGAGCTGTTTGAGGCCCGCGTGCCGAAGAACAAGGCTCCGCTGGTCCGCGAAAACGGTCGCGTGCGCCTGGAGGAGGACGAGCACTTCTACACGCTCACCCTCATCCCGGATGCCAACAGCGAGGACGAGGTTGTTTACGACAAGCTGTCCAAGCGTCAGGGCCTGGCTGAAATCACTGTCGATGGCCGTCGTCGCGCCATCCGCGATGGTGACCATGTGGTCAAGGGTCAGCAGCTGCTCAAGGGCGCTGCCGATCCGCACGAGGTCCTCGAGGTTCTGGGCCGCCGAGGCGTCCAGCGCCACCTCATCGAGGAAGTCCAGTCGGTCTACCGTGATCAGGGTGTGGCCATTCACGACAAGCACATCGAGGTTATCGTCAGCCAGATGCTGCGCCGCGTGATTGTGTCTAAGCCAGGTGACTCCGAACTGCTGCCAGGTGCACTGGTCGAGCGCTCCACGGTCATGGCGAAGAACCGCGAGATTGTCGCCTCCGGTGGCAGCGTCATCGAAGGCCGTCGCGTGCTGATGGGTATTACCAAGGCATCGCTGGCCACCGAGTCCTGGCTGTCCGCCGCCTCCTTCCAGGAGACGACGCGCGTGCTTACCGACGCCGCTATCAACAAGCGCTCGGATAAGCTCATCGGCCTGAAGGAGAACGTGATCATCGGTAAGCTGATCCCGGCTGGTACGGGTATCTCGCGCTACCGCAACATCACGGTTGAGCCGACTGAGGAAGCTGCCCGCCAGGCAGCCGCTCCGTTCGCTTCCTTCGGTGAGGGCTTCTACGGTGCCGAGGACACCTACGGCATCGATCAGGTCGGTTCCGCAGTTCCGCTGGATGACATCGGAACCTTCGAGTAGAAATCAATAGCTTTGCGGCAGCGGCTGGGGGGAGCGGGAGAATTCCCTCGGTCACTGTCTGGCAAAGCACCTCGCCTGACAGTTGGGGCTTCGTGCGCTAACTGTTAGGTGGCAACCGGAAAAATCCTCCGGCACAGTTGTGGCTTACTAGCGGGTTGCTAGTTCGTCACGGTCGTGCCGGAGGATTTTTCTTTGTCGAGGCAACCCAACTGGAAAACTCGGCTGGAGACTGAAGAAAGGCGATAGGAACAGAGGCAAGGGGCAGGGGAGGAAGGGCCTAGGGGTTCCGTCCCGACCTCCCTCCTCTACATCTTGAGAGCCTCTGCAATCGGGGTGTTGCCCTCGTTGAAGTTAATCATGCGACCAACGGTAGCCTCGTTGAACACGGCCTGCGCGATGACATTGGCAACGGTCGCGCGAGCGACCTCGCCTGCCTTGTCCGCCGTGGTGTCGATGGAATCCTGGCCCTCGTTGAGCGTGAGCGCACTCGGGCCGAGAATGGTCCATTCCAGGTTTGAAGCGCGCAGCGCTTCGTCGGCTGCAGCCTTGGACTCGGCATAGGCAAAGAAGCTGTGATCCTCTGGAACGCCATGGTCGTGGCCCGCACCAAAGTAAGAGACCATCACGTAGCGCTTAACGCCAGCCTGCTCGGCTGCGGCAATCGAAGTAATAGCTGCGTCGCGGTCGATCGCGTACGTCCGTTCTGGTGAACCTCCACCAGCGCCGGCGGACCAAATCACAGCGTCGTGCGCGCTGAGAAGGTCCGCAAACTGTTCGGTCGAGAGACTGGCGATGTCGTAAACGGCTGGTGTGGCGCCGAGAGCCTCGATATCCGGAACCTGGTCGGGGTTGCGTATAACAGACGTGACCTCGTAGCCATCGTCGATAAGTAGGGGAGTAGAGATTTGGGCCACCTTGCCGTGGCCGCCAATGACAATAACCTTTTTAGACATGTCCCCACCTATACGCTGCCAGTACACTGCTGGCAATGAAGAAGGCATTCGCCTGTGGTGAACATGGCGATTAAGTTTCTCCAGCGCTGATGCAGGACAGTACTATGGGCAAACCGAACGGACGGCAGAATTGGCCGAGTTATCAATTCAAACCGGCATAGTAACGTCTGCGTCTTTTGGGGCGAGGCGCGCCGTGCTGAACACCCAAAAATTTGATCACCAAGCCCACAAGCGCTCAAAGTGCTTGAAATTTATAGGCCATTACCAGGGTGTTTGGACTAAACCCGCAGCTCGCGTACTGTTATACAACGATCCCAGAAAAGAATTGGGAACTTGAGACATTACCCAGTAGGCCAGCGAGAGCGGCTGACTGGGTTTCGCACGTTCAAAATCCCTCCATTTCTTGCGTTCAACCGATGGGCTCACCACTGGATGAGTAATAACTTTTCTTGTGATGCATTCACACGGAAGGTGGTTACTCCGCTGCGGTTGGCATCGGTCGTGAGAATGTCCAGCGAGGATTGAAAACAGAAAGAGGCTTCATGCCCACTATTCAGCAGCTGGTCCGCAAGGGCCGCCATGACAAGAAGGCTAAGGTTGCAACCGCAGCTCTGAAGGGTTCCCCTCAGCGCCGCGGCGTTTGCACCCGTGTTTACACCACCACCCCGAAGAAGCCGAACTCGGCTCTTCGTAAGGTCGCTCGTGTTCGTCTGACCTCTGGTATCGAGGTTTCGGCTTACATTCCGGGTGAGGGCCACAACCTGCAGGAGCACTCCATGGTGCTCGTTCGCGGTGGTCGTGTTAAGGACCTCCCGGGTGTCCGCTACAAGATCGTCCGTGGTTCCCTCGACACCCAGGGTGTCAAGGACCGCAAGCAGGCTCGTTCCCGCTACGGCGCAAAGAAGGAGAAGTAAGCCATGCCACGTAAGGGCCCAGTACAGAAGCGTCCTGTCGTCAACGACCCGGTCTACGGCTCCCCTCTGGTGTCGCAGCTGGTCAACAAGGTTCTGATCGACGGTAAGAAGTCGACTGCAGAGCGCATCGTCTACGGTGCACTTGAGCTGTGCGAAGAGAAGACCGGTACTGATCCGGTGCTGACTCTGAAGCGCGCAATCGAGAACGTCAAGCCGGCTCTTGAGGTTCGTTCCCGCCGTGTTGGTGGCGCCACCTACCAGGTCCCGGTCGAGGTTCGTCCGGGCCGTGGCACCACGCTGGCACTGCGCTGGCTGCTGATGTTCTCCCGTCAGCGCCGTGAGAACACCATGACCGAGCGTCTCGCTAACGAGATTCTCGATGCATCCAACGGCCTGGGTGCATCCGTCAAGCGTCGTGAGGACACTCACAAGATGGCGGAAGCAAACCGCGCATTCGCTCACTACCGCTGGTAATCGCTTATCGACGGAGGCCGCGAGTGGTCACCGTCGTAGAGCAGCTGCCGGTATGTCAACGGCGCGCGTCGGTCGCGGTCCACAGATCTTTAAGGGTCACTCAATAGGGGCCAGCCCGGCGCTTACACCCGATGTCTTGCGTAGAATTTACGCAATAGGTGTACGTCACGGCGCGACTTCGCGCCAAGACGGTGGCATTATAGATAAAGCAAACCCGACCGACGGCGGATTTGACGGCCAATTGCAATCCCGTAATTGAGTCTCACCGCCAAACCGATTTGAAACGAGTGGGGAATCAAGTGGCTGAAGGTGCACTTCCCGTTAAGAAGGACCTCCACAAGGTCCGCAACATCGGCATCATGGCGCACATCGATGCTGGTAAGACGACTACGACTGAGCGCATCCTGTACTACACGGGTATTAACCGCAAGGTCGGCGAGACTCACGATGGTGGCGCTACCACCGACTGGATGGAGCAGGAGAAGGAGCGCGGTATCACCATTACCTCCGCTGCTGTGACCTGTTTCTGGAACGACAACCAGATCAACATCATCGATACCCCGGGCCACGTCGACTTCACCGTTGAGGTTGAGCGTTCCCTGCGTGTGCTCGACGGTGCCGTCGCAGTCTTCGACGGTAAGGAAGGTGTCGAGCCGCAGTCTGAGCAGGTTTGGCGTCAGGCTCAGAAGTACGATGTCCCGCGTATTTGCTTCGTCAACAAGATGGACAAGCTGGGCGCTGACTTCTACTACACCGTTGGCACCATCGTTGACCGCCTCGGTGCTAAGCCGTTGGTTATGCAGCTGCCGATTGGCGCTGAGGATGACTTCGACGGCGTTGTTGACCTGCTGGAGATGAAGGCCCTCATGTGGCCGGGCAAGGTTGAGATCGGTACTCCTGCGCAGGTCGAGGAGATTCCGGCGGACATGGTCGACAAGGCTAACGAGTACCGTGAGAAGCTCATTGAGACCGTCGCTGAGTCCGACGAGGAGCTCATGGAGAAGTACTTCGGTGGCGAAGAGCTGACCATGGACGAGATCAAGGGCGCCATCCGCAAGATGGTTATCAACTCTGAGGTCTACCCGGTCTACTGTGGTACCGCGTACAAGAACAAGGGTGTTGAGCCGCTGCTCGACGCTGTCATTGACTTCCTGCCGAATCCGCTGGACATCGGTGAGGTTCACGGCCACCAGATGGGCGACGAGGACGTCGATATGGTCCGTAAGCCGTCTAAGGATGAGCCGTTCTCCGCTCTCGCATTCAAGATTGCTGCTCACCCGTTCTTCGGCAAGCTGACCTTCGTCCGCGTTTACTCCGGTCGTGTGGAGCCTGGCCAGCAGGTCCTGAACTCCACCAAGGACAAGAAGGAGCGCGTCGGTAAGCTGTTCCAGATGCACGCCAACAAGGAGAACCCTGTTGACGAGGCAGTGGCAGGTAACATCTACGCCTTCATTGGTCTGAAGGACACCACCACCGGTGACACCCTGTGTGCACAGGATGCTCCGATCGTTCTGGAGTCCATGTCCTTCCCGGATCCGGTTATCTCCGTTGCTATTGAGCCAAAGTCCAAGGCTGACCAGGAGAAGCTGGGTACCGCTATTCAGCGTCTGGCTGAAGAGGACCCGACCTTCACCGTTCACCTGGATGAGGAAACCGGCCAGACCGTTATCGGCGGTATGGGCGAGCTCCACCTCGACGTCCTGGTTGACCGCATGAAGCGCGAGTTCAAGGTCGAAGCAAACATCGGTAACCCGCAGGTTGCTTACCGCGAGACCATCCGCAAGCCGGTCGAGAAGTTCGAGTACACCCACAAGAAGCAGACCGGTGGTTCGGGTCAGTTCGCCCGCGTCATCATTGCTCTGGAGCCGTACTCCCCGTCCGCTGAAGAGGTGGAAGAAGGCGAGTCCACAACTTACCTCTTCGCAAACGAGGTCACCGGTGGCCGCGTTCCGAAGGAGTACATCCCGTCTGTCGACGCTGGTATCCAGGATGCAATGCAGTACGGTACCCTCGCCGGCTACCCGCTGGTGAACATCAAGGCAACCCTGCTCGACGGTGCTTACCACGAGGTTGACTCCTCCGAAATGGCCTTCAAGATCGCTGGTCAGCAGGCTCTGAAGGAAGCTGTTCAGAAGGCTAAGCCGGTCCTGCTCGAGCCGATGATGGCCGTTGAGGTCATTACTCCGGAAGAGTACATGGGTGAGGTCATCGGTGACATCAACTCCCGTCGTGGCCAGGTCAACTCCATGGAAGACCGCACCGGCGTCAAGGCTGTCAAGGCTCTGGTTCCGCTGTCCGAGATGTTCGGCTACGTTGGTGACCTGCGTTCCAAGACCCAGGGTCGCGCTAACTACACCATGATCTTCGACTCCTACGCTGAGGTTCCGTCCTCCGTGGCCGAGGAGATCATTGCAGCTCGTACCGGCGCTTAAATCACGCCGGTAGGGTGGGGCACTCAATCAGAGTTGACCCCATCCCTGCACGCACTGCACTGTCACTCTTTTAGAGAACGCAGTGCGAGGGTCTGCAGCTTTAGTAGATTCCCTCTAGCTTTGACTGTGCTGAGACATCGTCAGACTGTTGGCGTGTGTTAGCACAGGCAAGCTCTAGGGGGTAGCTGCTCGCAATTCATATCGTTGGCCGATTTTAGATCGCAGCTCAAATATCTAGCATTTATGCAGGTAAATGACGATGTGAGTTGCTGGCCGTTACCCACCCTTAACTAGGGGGTTGGTCTGGTTTGGAAAACTCCAGTATCCTGCCCTAGTATCGAGTAACTGGCACAGTGAAAGAATAGTGCTCTTTTGCGCGCGCACGTTCCGAAGTCGGAAGCGAACAGCTTCAAGGCTTCTGATGCTTGTGAAGGCGGATTGAGTGACCACAAAATTGTGGCTGCGAGAGTCGTGGCCACCTAGACCTCCAGGAGGACTAAAAGTGGCAAAGGCGAAGTTCGAGCGTACGAAGCCGCACGTCAACATCGGTACCATTGGTCACGTTGACCACGGTAAGACCACCACTACCGCCGCTATCACCAAGGTTCTGGCTGACAAGTTCCCGGACCTGAACGAGTCGTTCGCTTACGATGCCATCGATAAGGCACCGGAAGAGAAGGAACGTGGCATTACCATCAACGTTTCCCACGTTGAGTACCAGACGGAGAAGCGCCACTACGCTCACGTCGATGCCCCGGGCCACGCCGACTACATCAAGAACATGATTACCGGTGCTGCTCAGATGGACGGCGCAATCCTGGTTGTCGCTGCTACTGACGGCCCGATGCCGCAGACCCGCGAGCACGTTCTGCTGGCTCGCCAGGTTGGCGTTCCGTACATCCTCGTTGCACTGAACAAGTGCGACATGGTCGACGACGAAGAGATCATCGAGCTCGTCGAGATGGAGGTCCGCGAGCTGCTGGCTGAGCAGGACTACGACGAGGAAGCTCCGATCGTCCACATCTCCGCTCTGAAGGCTCTTGAGGGCGAAGAGAAGTGGGTCAACTCCATCCTCGAGCTGATGGAAGCTTGCGACGAGAACATCCCGGATCCGGTTCGCGAGACCGACAAGCCGTTCCTGATGCCGATTGAGGACATCTTCACCATTACCGGTCGCGGCACCGTTGCTACCGGTCGTGTTGAGCGCGGCGTTCTGAACGTTAACGACGAGGTCGAGATTCTGGGCATCAAGGAGAAGTCCCAGAAGACCACCGTTACCGGTATCGAGATGTTCCGCAAGCTGCTGGATTCCGCTGAGGCTGGCGACAACTGTGGTCTGCTGCTCCGCGGTACCAAGCGTGAGGACATCGAGCGCGGTCAGATCGTTGCTAAGCCGGGCGCTTACACCCCGCACACCGAGTTCGAGGGTTCCGTCTACATCCTGTCCAAGGATGAGGGCGGCCGTCACACCCCGTTCTTCGACAACTACCGTCCGCAGTTCTACTTCCGCACCACCGACGTCACCGGCGTCGTTTCCCTGCCGGAAGGTGTCGAGATGGTCATGCCGGGCGACAACGTTGACATGTCTGTCAAGCTGATTCAGCCGGTCGCAATGGACGAGGGCCTGCGCTTCGCTATCCGCGAGGGTGGCCGCACCGTCGGCGCTGGCCGCGTTACCAAGATCGTTAAGTAAGTCTTTTCCCCATAGGGGAAATGCTTTAACTTAAGTCTTAGAAGAATCCCGACTCCGCGTAAGCGGAAGTCGGGATTTTTTGTATCTGTACATAGCCGACACTAGACCGGGCGGGGCGGCGCAATAGCCGTCGTCAAGCAGACTGTGCCGTAATGGGTGTGATGTACGTTGCACTTTGGAATCGTGATTTTACATTCGTAGCCCGGACGTGCTTTAATACGGAGGTTGCTTTAACAAAGGCGTTCGCGCCAATTGTTGTATCAGGCCCAGCTGGGAACCAGTACGAAATTGGACATAGCGCCTATGGTAAGGCGAGCATGACCACGTAGGGAAGTTTCTTCCCAATCGTGCCTCACGGAGAAAACGGGCGACACGCCCGACCGCGGGGGTCGGAGGTGGCATGGCAAATTAACAGCGGCAGTAGGCAAATGAAGAGCCCCACGAGGGGGACTTGTTTTCCACTGGGATTTGAGTGCAAGGCGTTATTCGTCCGCTCGGGTCATGGCCATAAGTTAATTTGCCATGACGATCGAAGACGAAATCGCTTTGAAGTAATGCACAACCCAGTTTTGATTTCTGGCGCTGGCCATAGTTGCTGACGGCGTCGAGAAACATTGACAGGGTCGACGCCCCTTTAATTGGGGCGCGCCGACCGAGGAGAGGACAAGCGTGGCCGGACAGAAGATCCGCATCAGGCTCAAGGCCTACGACCACGAGGCTATCGACGCTTCTGCGCGAAAGATCGTGGAGACCGTTACCCGTACGGGTGCACGCGTCGTTGGCCCGGTGCCGTTGCCAACCGAAAAGAACGTTTACTGCGTTATCCGTTCGCCGCACAAGTACAAGGACTCGCGCGAGCACTTCGAGATGCGCACTCACAAGCGTCTGATCGACATTCTCGATCCAACGCCGAAGACCGTCGATGCACTTATGCGCATTGACCTTCCGGCAAGTGTCGATGTGAACATTCAGTGATCCTGGACTTTTGGTAGCGGAGACAAGATAAATGAGTGAAAACGAGATCAAGGGCATCCTGGGCACGAAGCTCGGTATGACTCAGATCTTCGACGAGGAGAACCGCGTTGTTCCGGTTACCGTCGTTGAGGCTGGGCCGTGCGTAGTGACTCAGGTGCGCACTAAGGAAACCGACGGCTACGACGCCGTCCAGATTGCATACGGCGAAATTGACCCGCGTAAGGTCAACAAGCCGGAGGCCGGCCACTTCAAGAAGGCCGGTGTGACCCCGCGTCGCCACAGCGTTGAGATTCGCACCCCGGACGCTTCCTCTTACGAGGTCGGCCAGTCCGTTGGTGTCGACATTTTCGGCGAAATTGAGTACGTCGACGTCACTGGTACCTCTAAGGGCCACGGCTTCGCCGGTGGTATGAAGCGCCACGGCTTTGCTGGCCAGGGTGCCGCTCACGGTAACCAGGCTGCTCACCGTCGTGTTGGTGGCATTGGCGCTTGCGCCACGCCAGGACGCGTCTTCAAGGGCAAGCGCATGGCAGGCCGCATGGGTAACGACCGGGTCACGACCCAGAACCTGAAGATCCAGAAGGTTGACGCTGACGCGAACCTGCTGCTCATCAAGGGCGCAGTTCCGGGTGCACGCGGCGGCCTGCTGGTTGTTAAGACTGCCACGAAGGGTGGTGCTCACGCATGACCAACCTCAAGCTAGACGTACACACCGCTGAAGGCGGCGTGAACGGTTCGGTTGAGCTTCCTGCTTCCGTGTTCGACGCGGAGGTGTCCATCGCCCTGATGCACCAGGTTGTTGTCGCGCAGCGTGCAGCAGCTCGCCAGGGCACCCACAAGGTCAAGACCCGCGGTGAGGTTCGCGGCGGTGGCCGCAAGCCGTGGCGCCAGAAGGGTACCGGTCGCGCTCGTCAGGGTTCGATCCGTGCTCCGCACTGGACCGGCGGTGGCGTTGTCCACGGCCCGGTGCCTCGCGATTACAGCCAGCGCACCCCGAAGAAGATGATTGCAGCTGCTCTGCGCGGCGCACTCTCTGACCGTGCTCGCCACGACCGCATCCACGTTGTCGAGGAACTGGTCCCAGGCCAGACCCCGTCCACCAAGGCAGCTCGTACTTTTGTCGAGCGTCTGACTGAGCGCCGCAACGTGCTCGTCGTTCTGCCGCGCGAGGACGTCAACTCGTGGAAGTCGGTTCGTAACCTGCCAGGTGTCCACATCCTGTCTGAGGATCAGCTGAACACCTACGATGTTCTGAAGGCCGATGACGTCATCTTCGCCGTTCAGGCACTCAATGACTTCATCACTCGCACCGCCGGTAAGGAGGAGAAGTAATGGCTACCATCGCAGATCCCCGCGACATCATTGTTGCACCGGTAGTGTCTGAGAAGTCCTACGGACTCATGGAGCAGGGCGTTTACACGTTCCTGGTCCACACCGACGCTAACAAGACCCAGATCAAGATCGCGGTCCAGGAGATTTTCGGTGCCAAGGTCGCTTCCGTCAACACCCTCAACCGTGAGGGCAAGCGCAAGCGTTCCCGCACCGGCTACGGCAAGCGCAAGAACACCAAGCGCGCCTACGTGACTCTCGCGGCCGGCAGCGATCCCATCGACATCTTCGGCGGTTCGGCAGCTTAGCCGCTAGCCGACGAGGAAGTTAAGGAAGAGCAAAAGTATGGCTATTCGTAAGTACAAGCCGACTACGCCGGGTCGCCGCCAGAGCTCCGTCTCCGAGTTCAGCGAGATTACTCGCTCGACTCCTGAGAAGTCTCTGCTGCGCCCGCTGTCGAAGACTGGTGGCCGTAACGTTCACGGTCACATCACCACTCGCCACAAGGGTGGCGGACACAAGCGCCAGTACCGTGTCATCGACTTCCGTCGTAATGACAAGGACGGCATTCCGGCAAAGGTCGCTCACATCGAGTACGACCCGAACCGTACCGCCAACATCGCACTGCTGCACTATGCAGACGGTGAGAAGCGCTACATCATCGCTCCGAAGAACCTGAAGCAGGGTGCCATCGTTGAGTCCGGCGCTAATGCCGACATCAAGGTTGGTAACAACCTGCCGCTGCGCAACATCCCGACCGGTTCCACTATTCACTGCGTGGAGCTCAAGCCAGGCGCTGGTGCACAGCTGGCACGTTCTGCTGGTGCTTCTATTCAGCTTCTCGGTAAGGAAGGCAAGTACGCAGTTCTGCGTATGCCGTCCTCTGAGATCCGTCGCGTCGACGCACGTTGCCGTGCAACCGTCGGTGAGGTCGGAAACCAGGATCAGATCAACATCCGTTGGGGCAAGGCCGGCCGTATGCGCTGGAAGGGCTGGCGCCCGACTGTCCGCGGTGTTGTCATGAACCCGGTCGACCACCCGCACGGTGGTGGTGAGGGTAAGACCTCCGGTGGTCGCCACCCGGTTTCCCCGTGGGGCCAGAAGGAAGGCCGCACCCGTAAGCCGAACCGTCCAAGCGACCAGCTGATCGTTCGTCGCCGTCGTACCAACAAGAATAAGAAGCGCTAAGGAGGGAACTGAGAATGCCACGCAGCCTTAAGAAGGGCCCGTTCGTCGATGAGCACCTCCTCGCGAAGGTCGATGCACAGAACGAGAAGGGCACCAAGCAGGTCATTAAGACCTGGTCTCGCCGCTCCACGATTCTCCCCGATTTCATCGGCCACACCTTCGCCGTTCACGACGGTCGCAAGCACGTGCCGGTGTTCGTGGATGACTCTATGGTCGGCCACAAGCTGGGCGAATTCGCCCCGACCAAGACCTTCAAGGGTCACGTCAAGGATGACAAGAAGGGACGTCGATAAGCCATGAGCAACGACATTACTTCTGCACGCGCAACTGCGCGCTTCGTCCGCGTTACTCCGATGAAGGCACGTCGCGTCCTGGACACCGTTCGCGGTAAGTCCGTCGACGAGGCACTGAACATCCTGGAGTACGCTCCGCAGGGTGCTGCTGATCCGGTCGCCAAGGTTGTTGCGTCTGCAGCTGCAAACGCTGAGAACAACTTCGGCCTGGACCGTCGTACTCTGGTCATCTCCGAGGCTTACGCCAACGAGGGACCGACCATGAAGCGCTTCCGCCCGCGTGCGCAGGGCCGTGCTTTCCACGTCCGCAAGCGCACCAGCCACATCACCGTGGTCGTCGAGAGCCAGAAGGAAGGTGACCGATAGTGGGACAGAAGATCCATCCACACGGTCTTCGCCTCGGTATTTCCAGCGACTGGAAGTCCCGCTGGTACGCCGACAAGCAGTACGCTGACTACCTGGCCGAGGACATCAAGATCCGCGATCTGCTGTCCACCGGTCTTGAGCGCGCCGGCATCTCCGATGTCGTTATCGAGCGCACCCGTGATCGCGTGCGTGTGGACATCCACACCGCACGCCCGGGCATTGTTATCGGTCGTCGTGGCTCCGAGGCTGACCGCATCCGCGGCCAGCTCGAGAAGCTCACCGGCAAGCAGGTTCAGCTGAACATCCTCGAGGTCAAGAACATTGACGCGGATGCGAAGCTGGTCGCTCAGTCCATCGCTGAGCAGCTCGCCAACCGTGTCGCTTTCCGTCGTGCAATGCGCAAGGCTATCCAGTCTGCAATGCGTCAGCCGCACGTCAAGGGCATCAAGGTTGTCTGCTCCGGTCGTCTCGGCGGTGCCGAGATGGGCCGCACCGAGCGCTACCACGAGGGTCGCGTTCCGCTGCACACCCTGCGTGCGGAGATCGACTACGGCACCCACGAGGCTCACACCACCTTCGGCCGCATTGGCGTCAAGGTGTGGATCTACAAGGGTGACGTGATCGGTGGCCGTCGCGAGTCCGAGATCAACGCCGGCAACGACCGCCAGCGTCGCGGCAACGACCGTCCGCGTCGTGGTGGCAAGCGTCGTCAGCGTGCATCTGAGAAGAAGGAGGGCTAATTCATGCTCATCCCGAAGCGCGTTAAGTTCCGTCGCCAGCACCGCCCGACCCGTTCTGGTATGTCCAAGGGCGGCAACAAGGTGACTTTCGGTGACTACGGTCTCCAGGCTCTCGAGCCGGCCTACATCACCAACCGTCAGATTGAGGCAGCGCGTATTGCCATCAACCGCCACGTCAAGCGTGGTGGTAAGGTCTGGATCCAGATTTTCCCGGACCGTCCGCTGACCCAGAAGCCACTGGGTGTTCGTATGGGTTCCGGTAAGGGCCCGGTCGAGAAGTGGATTGCAAACGTCAAGCCGGGTCGCATCATGTTCGAGATGTCCTACCCGGACGAGGCAACTGCTGTCGAGGCACTGAAGCGCGCAGGCGCTAAGCTGCCGATTAAGACCCGAATCGTTCGGAAGGAGGATCAGTACTGATGTCGAACGGCATTCCCGCCCACGAGCTTCGCTCGCTGGATAACGATGACCTGGTTGCCAAGCTCAAGGAGTCTAAGGAGGAGCTGTTCAACCTCCGTTTCCAGAGCGCTACCGGTCAGCTGACCAACAACCGCCGTCTCCGCACTGTCCGCAAGGATATTGCTCGCATTTACACCGTTATGCGTGAGCGCGAGCTCGGCCTGTCTGCTGCACCAACCGATGGTGATGCAGCATGAGTGAGGAAAACATGAACACCACCGAGGCTGGCGCACGCAAGGTGCGCACCGGTTACGTCGTGTCCGACAAGATGCAGAAGACCATCGTCGTCGAGCTCGAGGACCGCAAGCAGCACGCCCTGTACGGCAAGATCATGCGCACGAACTCTAAGGTCAAGGCGCACGACGAGAACGAAGAGGCTGGCGTGGGCGACCGCGTCCGCATCGAAGAGTGCCGTCCGCTCTCCAAGGACAAGCACTACCGCCTGATCGAGATCATCGAGAAGGCTAAGTAAGACCCGTCAGCTGAGCAATCAGCTCGGGCTTTACGACGAGAACCCCGTCGCGGGAAACACGAAAGTGTTTTCTGTGGCGGGGTTTTGTTTTTTTAGAAAGCCATGTTCCTTTGTATTTCTAGTCCGCTCAGTCCAGGTTTGATGGGTTTTTATCTCTGATAGCATTGGCCAGGATTTGTGCTTTGTGAGGGGAGAAGTTCGGTGACTACTGACGTGACCAGGATTGATGATCGAGATCTTGAGTCCGCGCTTCGCTCACATGACGTGGCTACGCTGTCGCGGCTCTTAACTGATATTGAACCCAAGGCTGCCGCTCGAAAGATGCGCCGCCTCAGCCATGGGGAACGTGCGCTGTTCTACCGCACACTGCCGAAAGACACGGCGGTTGAAACCTTCGATGAGCTGAACTCGGCTCTGCAGGCGCACCTGATTGACAGCCTCCGTGATCCTGAAGTCACCGCAGTTTTCGCGGAGATGGAACCGGACGATCGAGCAGAGCTGCTCGACGAGCTTCCTGCGTCTGTCGCTGCAAAACTGCTTGCCGATCTGCCGGATGATGAGCGAGAGCTAACCAACATCGTCCTCGGCTACCCCGACGGTTCCATTGGGCGTCGGATGAGCCCGGAGCTGGTGTCGCTTCACGACGATATGACGGTGGGGGAGGCTCTGGAGACCGTCTACAAGCATCTGGATGATGCCGAATCCATCTACACGATGCCGGTGTCGAACCGGAACCGTCGGCTGGTGGGCGTGGTTAGCCTTCGTGAACTGATGCGCGCCAGCAGTGATATCCATGTTGCGGCTATCTTGCGGAAGGCTGATTACGCAGAAGCTACCGAACTCGAAGAGAAGGTAGCCCGCATGTGCGCTGATCGTAAGCGCCTAGCTCTGCCGATTGTCGACAGCGAGCGGCGTGTTATCGGTCTGCTCACGGTGGACGACGCCCTCCGGATTCTGGAAGAGGCAGACTCCGAGGACCAAGCTCGTATTTCCGGTTCTGAGCCTCTGCGCTTGCCCTATCTCGCGACGCCCATTTTCGAGATTGTTCGCTCTCGTGTGGTGTGGCTGCTCGTGCTTGCTATCGGTGCGACATTGACCGTGCAAGTCCTGGAAACTTTCGAAGAGACTCTTTCTCAGATGGTGGTTCTCTCGGTATTCGTGCCGCTGCTGATCGGTACAGGTGGCAATACCGGTAACCAGGCAGCAACCACGATTACGCGTGCGTTGGCGCTGGGGGATGTCCAACCCCGCGATATATTCAAAGTCATTCTCCGCGAGGTGAGAGTCGGTGCCTTCCTCGGTCTATTGCTTGGTACTCTCGGCCTGCTATTGGCTGGCTTGGTTTACGGCTGGGACATCGGCCTAGTGATTGGCCTGACGCTGCTGGGTATTTGTACTCTCGCGGCAACTGTCGGTGGCATCATGCCGCTGATTGGTAAGAAGTTCGGCATTGACCCAGCCGTCTTCGCTAACCCGTTCATTACAACTCTCGTCGATGCCTCCGGTCTAATCATCTACTTCCTGATCGCTAAGTCAGTATTGGGAATCTAGTCCCGTCGCGCAGGGGACGTCGGCGGTATAGAAAAGAGACCAACTGCGCCATAATGGTGGCCATGAGCAATGGCACCCACAATCACCGCACTTGGAAAGAAATTATCGCCGCCGATCCGCAGCATTCCCGCCGCTACGCCAACCGCTGGCGGGGATTCGTGCGCGAGGGCCGCGATATTGACGGCGAGGCGCGGTTGGTGGATGCAATGGCGCCACGCCACGCTCGAATCCTGGATGCCGGCTGTGGGCAGGGGCGCGTCGGCGGTTACCTGGCGAAGGCTAGTCATCGAGTCGTCGGTGTCGATGTCGACCCCTATCTCATCGACGAGGCAAAGCGACAGTTCCCGGATGCGACGTGGTTGGTAGGGGACTTGGCGCAATTGCCGCATGTGCTTGACGACGGGCTGGAGAACACACCCCACGATGACACGGCATCCGCCTTCGACGTCATCATTTGCCCCGGCAATGTGCTCACTTTCGTAGCGCCAGAAGACCGCGCGAAGGTACTGCAGGGCTTCGCGAAGATGCTGAATCCGGAGAACGGTCGTGCCATTATCGGCTTCGGCGCTGGCCGTGGTTGGGACTTTGCCGATTTTGAAACCACTGCGCAGAAGGCTGGGCTCACCGTGATTCAGCGTTATTCCACGTGGGATCTTCGTCCCTTTGACGATGAGTCTCAGTTCCTGGTTGCAGTGCTTGAGCGAGCTAAATAGAGCGGACTAAGTAGTGCCGCCTAGGAATCCTTGGCCAGCAGTTCCTCGACTTCGGTTTTCGTCGGCGGCTGAGCTCCCTTACGGGAGACAGTAATGGCAGCCGCGGCGGTCGCATAGTGCAGAATCTCGCGCCACTGATCTGGTGATACGGAAGTCAGGTCAGCGACTGTTAGGCCACGCTTGTCGAACTGTGCCAACAGCGCGCCCATAATTGTGTCCCCAGCACCGATGGTGTCAACGACATTCGCGTTGACGGCTGGGACATCGATGCGGTTTCCGTCGGCAAGCAAAGTGAGCCCATCGCCACCTCGGGTGATGACGGCGGCCGGAACTTTAGTCAGCGCCTCTTCGCCAAGGAACTCGACTTCCTCGTCCGAGAGCTTCAACAAATTGACGTAGGGGAGCAAGCTCATGAGGAATTCGCGGTGTGCATCCGTTGCGTAAATGGGGCGAATATTTGGATCCAAAGCGACCAGGGTGCCATTGGCCGCGAACTGTTTGAGCAATTCCGCGTACCGGCTGGCACCTGGTTCTAGCGCCAGTGACAGGGTGCCGAAGCATGCGATATTCGCATCGATGTGCTTCGGCTCCACCAACGGGGTGGCCGTGCCGTCGGTGTAAAAGGTGTACGTTGCAGAGCGATCGTCGTGGATGGTGGTTACCGCCAGAATGGTCGGCTCTGGGCCACGCTGAACGTAAGAGGTGTCGACCCCTTCGTTTTCCAAGTGCTTGACCAGCTCATTTCCGAAACCATCCGTGGACAGGCGGGACTGGAAAATAACATCCGCACCGAGGCGAGAGGCCGTAACCGCGACGTTGTAGGGGCCTCCGCCTAGCGCCGGCACGTGGTTATTGAGGCTGCCAGGAGATACCGGAACGAGGTCAACCAGACCTTCGCCGCAAACACAAATAGCCATGACTTCAATAATATCGGGGGGAGGGGTATGACCTATCAGTCGAATTACCATCTGTCACCGCCGCAGGGCCGACTGAATGACCCGAATGGCCTTTTCGTGGACGGCGAGACACTGCATGTGTCTACCAGCATGATCCATGCTTTCCACATGCGTCGAAGAGAACTGGGTGGGGGCATGCGTCCGCGTCGCTCACGACAGCCGAGCGGTGGCGTCATCATCCAGATGCGCTGTATCCGGACATGCCCTATGACAAGCATGGTTGTTATTCGGGCGGCGCGGCTGTTGATGGCGATGATGTGTGGCTCTTTTATACCGGAAACTTGAAGGCAGACGGACGCCGTATACCATCGCAGAATCGGGTGCGCGCGCTTGCTCCCTCCGGCCCGGAGGGTGGGATTCATCTTGCCGATTCTGGTTATCTCATGGATTCTGGCAACGATTGAGAAGTTCTTCCATAAGCGTCTCAAGGGCACTGTCGACTTTATGCTGACACCACTGTTGACGTTGCTCATCACTGGTTTCATCACCTTTGCCGCCATTGGTCCAGTACTGCGCACTGCAGGTGAATGGCTGGGTATTGGTCTGGCGAATCTGTACGAATTCGCGGGACCTGTGGGTGGCTTCTTGTTCGGCTTGGTCTACTCGCCAATTGTCTTCACTGGTCTGCACCAGTCCTTCCCTCCAATCGAGTACATGCTGTGGGATCAGGGCGGCTCGTTCATTTTCGCGACGGCATCGATGGCCAATATCGCTCAAGGTGGTGCCGCACTGGCGGTGTACTTCCTGGCCAAGAGCGAGAAGCTCAAGAGGTTGGCAGGCGCCTCCGGTATGTCGGCGCTATTCGGTATTACCGAGCCGGCCATCTTCGGTGTGAACCTACGTTTGCGCTGGCCGTTTTACATCGGCATGGGTGCCTCGGCCATTGCCTCAACCATGAAGGATGAGCCGAAGTCAGAAACTGCTGCTGCACCTGCTGGTACCGGAGAAAAGAAGTAAATCTGCCTCTCTTCGACGGTGAATCGCAGTTCCTGGTTGCAGCGCCTAAGGGGGGTAGGGCGCTGTGACCGTCGTAAAGCGGTTGCGATTCCGCGTCAGCCTGTCGTTATTCTTTTATGCGAATAACTGCAATTAACGGCACGCAGGGAAAGGCTTCGGCGGTGACGCTATACGAAACGCTGGATACGGCTGGCGACAAGAAACAGGAACTGTTGACGCAGGACTACGGACGATTTGCCGTGCGAGCGGTCCTGGCGGGTATGTACCTGACGCTCGGGACGGCCTTTGCAGCGGTCGCTGGACAAGTGGCAGAGGGCGTCGCGCCGGGGACTGGGGGACTGGTTTTTGCGTGCCTGTTCGGGCTTGGGCTGTTCGCCATTGTGGTGCTCGGTGCGGAGCTTGCGACCGGCAGCATGATGTTTGTGTCCTGGTCCGCCGCACGCGGACGCATGGCGTGGGGAGTGGCCTTTCGAATGGTGGCCGTCGCTACGTTCTACAACTTCATCGGTGCGGCGATTGTGGCGCTGGTGCTCAGCCAGAGCGCCAAGCTCGGTGGGATCGATGACACACATCTGATTTCCACCTTGACTGAGGGGAAGCTGGCCAAGCCGTTCTTCGGCGCTTTCGTAGAGGCCATGGGTGCGAACTTCGTGGTCAATATGGCTGTCCTAGGTGCACTTCAAGCCAAGGAAATCATTTCGAAGTTCGTTGTGATTCTGCCGATTATTGCAGTGTTCGTTGGGCTTGGACTCGAGCACGTGATTGCGAACTTCTCGTTGTTTTCCTTGGCCTTTTTCGCTGATCCGCATCCTGCAGCCTTCGATGGTCTGCACATAACTGTTAACTGGGTGGCCGTGTGGCTGGGCAACTTCGTAGGTGGTGGCCTGGGGATCGGCGCGGTCTACGCCTGGTTGAACCAGACGAAGACCAGCTATGTTGACTAGGTTTTGAGTTTCGCTGTGCGTTAACCGGGCACCTATTTGACGGTCTAACCGACAGCCTGCCCGAAGAGCAGACCGACGAAGTAGGAAACAATCAAACCGAGCGCACCACCAATTACCAGGCGCAGAGCAGCCTTGCCGGAGTGCGTGGAGCTGAGCTTGGCGCTGATGTAGCCGGTTAGAGCCAGAGTCACGATGGTGACAACAGTGACTGCGATTGCGCCAGAAGTGGGGCCGGTGAAAACCAGTGCCGCAATCATCGGCAGGATGGCGCCGAGTAGGAACGACAGTGCCGAAGAACCGGCAGCAGCCCAGGGGTTGGTAAGTTCCTCACCGTCAATGCCCAATTCCAGCTTTAGGTGAGCCGCCAGCGGATCGCTTTGTGCGATGCCGTGGGCAGCATCTTCGGCGATATGTTCTGGGATGCCGTAGCTAGAGAGAATCCCCACGAGCTCTTTATGCTCTTCATCTGGAAAGTCTTTAAGCTCGGCCTTTTCTTTGGCAATCAGTGCCCGCTCAGTATCGCGCTGGGTTGAAACCGAGACGTATTCACCCAGGGCCATCGAGATAGCCCCAGCGATAACGGCCGCGGCGCCAGCAGTCAGAATGGCTTCGCGAGAGGAACCTGCTGCAATCACGCTGAGCAAGATTAGAGCAGTGGAGACGATACCGTCGTTGGCTCCGAGGACTCCGGCGCGAAGCCAGTTGAGCTTCGCCGACTCAGATGCCTTATGTGGTTCATGAGGATGTGCATGCGTGGTCATGGCAGGACCTTTCTCCCATGTCAGCCCCATGTCTACGGGTGGTACGAGGCCTCACCATCGATTTAATGCCGATTCGGGCACATTCTCAACCAGTGAAGTGAAACGCGGGGAGTCCTCTCGCGCGCGTAGCTCTTATGGAAGTCGGTGTGAGCGTTTGTGGAGGTCGGCGCGCGTCAATGTCAACACCGCGGTCAGTGCAATCAATGCACAGGTCAACATCGAAATAGCCATCGAGAGGGGAAGATTGGAACCAAGCCCCACCAACGGGGAAACCGTGGCGGCCGCGAGGAACTGTGTGAAGCCCATGAGACCGGAACCTGAGCCAATTCCGATATCTCGAACCTCCTCAATTCCGAGTGCCGTGGCATTGGCGAAGATTAGCGGCATCATCGGTACCGTAATGAACAGCAACAGCCAAGTAGTGAAGAAGGTAATCCCGACGAGGGCATTAATAATCAGGCCTATCGACGTCACGAGCATGACCGTAAGGGCAACTAAAATGCCTTTGCGGGGATGAAGCCGGTTGATCATCTTGCCGTTGAGGATTGACACAAATGTCAACATCGCTGCATTGGATGCGAACACGAGAGAAAACTGAGTAGGGGTGAGCCCCAGCAGCTCCTGGAAGATAAAGGGTGACGCAGCGATATAGGAAAACATCACCGAGAAGCCACCAGCGAAAGCCAACAAGTAGCCGACAAATACTGGCCGCCGCAGCAGCCTGCCAATATTGGGCAGGAGATTGCGCAGAGCGCCTGTGGAGCGTCGCTCAGGCGGCAGGGTTTCCGGAACCATCAGGATCACAATCGCGACCATCGCGACGTTGATGGCTGCGAGAAACCAGAACACGCTGCGCCAGCCGAATGCGGGGCCTAGAAAACCGCCCACAAGGGGAGCGATTGCCGGGGCGATGGAGGAAATGCCCATCAGCGTGGAGAAAGCTCTCGCTGATGCCTTGCCCGTCAAGAGGTCTGGTACTACAGAACGAGCCAGAACAACTGTGGAGCCACCAGCTAACCCCTGGAACAGGCGCATTGCAATAAGCGTGCCAATATTCGGTGCTACTGCACAGAGGATTGACGAGCCCAAGAACACCAAAGTCGCAATGAGAAGCAGCTTCTTGCGGCCCAAACTATCGGAGAGAGCGCCAATGACGAGCTGTCCAGCAGCCATGCCAATCATGAAGGTTGTCAGCGTGAGCTGAACCATCGACTCGGTCGTGGAGAACTCGCGTGCAATCTCCACGAAGGATGCCAGATATGTATCTGCGCCGAACGGGGCGGCGGCGGATAATAAGGCCAAGCCGGCAAGTAGCGATACCGGCAGCGTCTGTGCTGGCTGTGTCTGAGCGCTCCCGGAATGTTGATTTGTCACTGTCTCAGTATAGGGTTGCCGCACAAGGCATAAACCATGTTGGGGGCATGAAACTAAGGGATTTTGTTGTCCCGCACGAACGTGCCATAATACACAGGTTGCGCGAAGCGACTGCGTGCTGCTCTCAACGGTCTAGAACCGTAGTAAGCACGAGGTCAAAGCGATAGGAAAGCTACCTCTAGCAGGTGCTTCCGTCGTAAAGCGTAAACGCAAGACATAAAGACCGCGTGCGTTTAGGACGGAAATCTGACGCACAATGCAACCAGGTCAGGAGAAACGCAGTGATTCAGCAGGAATCCCGTCTGCGCGTTGCCGACAACACTGGTGCACGTGAAATTCTGTGCATCCGCGTTCTCGGTGGCTCGACCCGACGCTTCGCTGGCATTGGCGACACCATTGTCGCAACTGTCAAGGAAGCTACTCCGGGCGGCAACGTCAAGGCAGGCGAAATCGTTAAGGCAGTCATCGTTCGCACGAAGAAGGAGACCCGTCGTCCGGACGGCTCCTACATCTCGTTCGACGAGAATGCAGCTGTCATCATCAAGGCTGACGGTGAGCCGAAGGGCACCCGTATTTTCGGCCCGGTCGCGCGTGAGCTGCGCGACAAGAAGTTCATGAAGATTGTCTCGCTCGCACCGGAGGTGATTTAAGTGAAGATCCGTAAGGGCGATACCGTGCTGGTTATCTCCGGTCCGGACAAGGGTGCTCAGGGCAAGGTCATCGAGGCCTACCCGAAGCGCGACAAGGTCCTGGTCGAGGGCGTTAACCGTATCAAGAAGCACGTTGCAAACTCCGCTGCGGAGCGCGGTGCATCCTCGGGTGGCATTGTCACTCAGGAAGCTCCGATTCACGTGTCGAACGTCATGCTGGTCGACGAAGATGGTACCCCGACTCGCGTTGGTTACCGCTTCGATGAGGATGGCAAGAAGGTTCGCATCTCCCGCCGTACCGGGAAGGACATCTAAGCATGAGCGAAAATTACACCCCTCGTCTGAAGGCCCGTTACCGCGATGAAATTCGCGGCAAGATGCAGGAAGAGTTCTCCTACGAGAACGTCATGCAGATTCCGGGCGTTACCAAGGTCGTCGTCAACATGGGCGTCGGCGCTGCTGCTCAGGATAAGAAGCAGATTAACGGTGCTATCAACGACCTGACTCTGATCACCGGTCAGAAGCCAGAGACCCGTCGTGCTCGCAAGTCGATCGCTAACTTCAAGCTCCGTGAAGGCGACGCCATCGGCGCTCGCGTCACCCTGCGTGGCGACCGTATGTGGGAGTTCCTGGATCGTCTGCTGACCGTGGCTCTGCCGCGAATCCGCGACTTCCGCGGTCTGTCTGATCAGCAGTTCGATGGTCACGGTAACTACACCTTCGGCCTGTCTGAGCAGACCATGTTCTACGAGATCGACGTTGACAAGATCGACCGCCCGCGCGGTATGGACATCACCGTCGTGACCACCGCTACCAACAACGAGGAAGGCCGCGCGCTGCTGCGCGAGCTGGGCTTCCCGTTCAAGAAGTAGTTTTGCCTCTTCGGTAGCTTTTGCCTGAAGCCCCGGATGCCGCTCGGCCTCCGGGGCTTTTTGCTGCTCTGTTAGGTGCTTATGTTCGTGGGGGAGTGAGGTTGCTGTGCGGGGCCTGCGTAGAAGTTACCAGTGTTACTGGTGTGAAAGTTGACCCTTTTTGGGGGTTGAAAATTAGTAAAGCCACAAGGTTTCTCAGTTGAAAGTTAGGCGTTTGTGATGATTTCGTTGTAAACTGCCATTCGTCATAGTGACGGCCGCCAAAATGCATTGTGGTCGTTATCAATTTGGGCAAGACTTAAGTGACTTCAGCTTCTGTGTGATTGAGCCAGTGGTTCTACACAGAGCGGTTCTTAAGTTAAAACGCAAAGGGATTAACTACATGAAGAACTTCTCCGTGGCCGTCCGCTCGGCTGCTATTGCAACTGTTGCGGCTCTGGGTCTGAGCTTGGGTGCAGGTGCTGCCAACGCACAGCCGGCACTGCCGGAAATGCCGAACATTCCGATTCCGGGTATCGGCGACACCGGCCCGAAGGGCGTCAAGCAGATCGTCACCTTCGGTGACTCCTTCACCGCTAATGCCGGTAAGGGTGGCCCGCGTGGCCTGGCGCCGGGGCAGAACGTACTGGTCGCCAACTGCGCTACCGACATGGAAAACTGGCCGAAGATCGCAGCTACGAAGCTGAACAAGTCCCTGGGTGACTGGTCCTGTAACGGTCTTGGCGGCTTCCCGGGTCAGCTCCTCGCATACCTGGAGGCTTCCATCCAGTACGGCGACATCGGAGAGGGCACCGAGAAGGTTGTCCTGATGTACGGCGGCATGGACTGGGTCCAGTGGGTTGACGTGGCAGGCGAGCTTGTCGCAAAGCCGGATCCGCAGGCTCCTTCCGCGTTCAAGCAGACGCTGCGTCAGTTCACTGACCGCGTCCACCAGGTTGCCCCGGGCGCTCAGGTCGTCCTGGCGTCGTACCCTGAGTACGCCACTGATGACCAGCTGTGCCTGGTGAACACCCCGAACCAGACCTTCCCGATCCCGGCACCGGGTGGCAGCGAGATCCAGGGTGCATTCCGTGACAGCATTCGCTCCGCATCTCAGCACGTAGGTGCCGGCTTCATTGACGTCTACGAGGCAACCCTCGGCCACGGTACCTGCAACCCGAACCCGGATGAGCGCTTCGTCGCCGGTTTCGCAGACCCGGTGATGGGCCCGATGACCAACCACCCGACGGTGGCTGGCGAAAAGGCAATGGGTAACATCATCGCCGACCAGCTCTACTAATTTCCTTTCGCCGGCACCATGTCGGCTAGGAATTGAGTTCCACCGCTAGTTGGTGGGGCTTCACGCCGTGAGCGGACTAACGTCCGTCCGCGGCGTTTTTGCATTTCGGCCGGTATTTGTTAGTATCACCAGGTCTGCCCTCTATAAGAGGTGCGGCAGTAAAAATGTAAGAACTTTGCTGTAGGCCCCTCGCCTCGCATCGTCTCTGGTGTCACCTGGGTGGCGAGCTGACTCGGCTATTGAACCGAGTTGGCGAACAGTAGCCCTTAAATCGCCGGAATCACGATATTGGTAATCACTCCAACTTAAGCTTTCGCCGTGTGACAGTTGCTGTTTGCGCGGTCATTGGAGTTAGCCACGAGGTGGGAAGGAACCGCAGCGAGAAAGGAAGCGGTCACTAACCATGACCATGACTGACCCAATCGCCGACATGCTGTCGCGCGTGCGCAACGCTAACAACGCGTACCACGACTCTGTCTCGATGCCGTCGTCCAAGCTGAAGGCTAACATCGCCGAGATCCTCAAGTCTGAGGGTTACATTGCGGACTACGCAGTCGAGGATGCCAAGGTCGGCAAGACCCTGACCCTGAACCTGAAGTACGGTCCGTCCCGCGAGCGTTCGATCGCTGGCGTGCGTCGCGTCTCCAAGCCGGGTCTGCGTGTTTACGCAAAGTCCACTAACCTGCCGAAGGTCCTCGGTGGCCTGGGCGTGGCTATCATCTCCACGTCTCAGGGCCTGCTGACTGACCGTCAGGCTTACGAGAAGAAGGTTGGCGGGGAAGTCCTCGCTTACGTCTGGTAAAGGGGGAACTACACAATGTCTCGTATTGGTAAGAACCCTGTCGTTGTCCCGGCAAACGTTACTGCCCAGGTCAACGGCCAGGACGTTTCCGTCAAGGGCCCGAAGGGCGAGCTGTCTGTCTCTATCCCGGCTCCAATTACCGTTGAGCTGAAGGACAATGAGATTGTGGTCAACCGCCCGGATGACCACCGCAAGAGCCGCTCCCTGCACGGCCTGTCCCGTTCGCTGATTAACAATATGGTTGTCGGTGTGACCGAGGGCTACACCATCAAGATGGAAATCTTCGGTGTCGGTTACCGTGTCGCCAAGAAGGGCAAGGACCTCGAGTTCTCCCTGGGCTACTCGCACCCAGTCCTGATCGAAGCACCGGAAGGTATCACCTTCGACGTCGACGGCACCACCAAGCTGTCGATCACAGGTATTGATAAGCAGCAGGTCGGACAGCTCGCAGCTAACATCCGTCGTCTGCGTAAGGATGATCCTTACAAGGGCAAGGGCATTCGTTACGATGGCGAGCAGATCCGTCGCAAGATCGGAAAGACGGGTAAGTAATGAGCAACACCAACGAAAAGCGCCTCCCGGTAGGCAAGGACATCTCGACTCGTCGTCGTGTCGCCCGTGCCCGCCGTCACGCACGCTTGCGCAAGAACGTCCGCGGCACCTCCGAGGCACCGCGCCTCGTCGTGCACCGCTCTTCCCGCCACATCACCGCTCAGGTTATCGACGACTCCATCGGTCGTACCCTGGCAGCTGCTTCCACTCTGGACGCAGATCTCCGTGGCTTCGAGGGCGACAAGAAGGCCAAGAGCGCCAAGGTCGGCGAGTTGATTGCTGCTCGCGCTAAGGATGCTGGCATCGAGAAGGTCGTTTTCGACCGCGGTGGCTACCAGTACCACGGCCGCGTTGCTGCTCTGGCCGAGGCTGCCCGTGAAGGTGGTCTGAAGTTCTAATGCGCACTTACAAGTCCAACGGAAGGAATGCGTGATGTCGGAACGCGATAAGCGCGAAGGCGGACGTAACTCCGCTGACAACAAGAACAACAACCGTCGTGGTGGCCGCGGTAACGACCGTCGCCAGCAGGACGAGCGTTCGCAGTACATCGAGCGCGTAGTAACTATCAACCGAGTTTCCAAGGTCGTCAAGGGTGGTCGTCGCTTCAGCTTCACCGCTCTGGTCATCGTCGGTGACGGCGAGGGCATGGTCGGCGTCGGCTACGGCAAGGCCAAGGAAGTACCGGCAGCTATCCAGAAGGGTGCTGAAGAGGCTCGTAAGAACTTCTTCCGCGTCCCGATGATTGCTGGCACCATTACCCACCCGGTTCAGGGTGAGACCGCTGCTGGCATCGTCCTGCTGCGCCCGGCTGCTCCGGGTACCGGTCTGATTGCCGGCGGCGCTGTCCGCCCGGTTCTCGAGTGCGCCGGTGTTCAGGATGTTCTGTCCAAGTCGCTGGGTACCAACAACTCCATCAACGTTGTTCACGCAACCGTTGATGCCCTCAAGCAGCTGGTTCGCCCTGAAGAGGTCGCCGCACGTCGTGGCAAGTCTCTCGAAGAGGTCACCCCAGCACGTATGCTGCGCGCACGCGCAGGTCAGGGAGCGTGATTTCCATGGCACTGAAGATTACCCAGGTCCGTGGTACCGCTGGTACCAAGCAGAACCAGAAGGATTCGCTGCGCACCCTCGGCCTGAAGCGCATCAACGATTCCGCCGTTCGCCCGGATACTCCGGCTGTGCGCGGTCTCGTGAACGTTGTGCGTCACCTGGTCGAGGTTGAAGAAGTAGCGGGGGAGTAGGTAAACCATGAGCGAACCAATTAAGCTCCACGACTTGGCCCCGGCTCCGGGTGCTAAGAAGAAGAAGACTCGCGTCGGCCGTGGTGAGGCTTCCAAGGGTAAGACCGCTGGTCGCGGCACCAAGGGCACCAAGGCCCGCAAGCAGGTTTCGGCAGCATTCGAGGGTGGCCAGATGCCACTTCACATGCGTCTGCCGAAGTTGAAGGGCTTCAAGAACCCGGCGAAGGTCACCTTCCAGGTGGTCAACGTTTCGGATCTGGAGCGTCTGTTCCCGAACGGTGGCGACGTCACCATCGCCGACCTGGTTGCAAAGGGCGCTGTCCGCGCTAACCAGCCGGTGAAGGTCCTCGGCGACGGCGACATCAACGTCTCCGTCAACGTCACCGCAACCAAGTTCTCGGGCTCCGCAAAGTCCAAGATCGAGGCTGCAGGCGGCTCTGTCACTGAGGCCTAAAGCATTTAAGCTTTAACAAAAGAGCTCTTAACCCAAGTGGTTAAGAGCTCTTTTTGTATTGAAAGGGAGGAAAGGGGAGGGGACGGCAGCGCAAACCGCCCGCTTACAGCAGGCCGGTGTTGCGCAGAGCCTGCTCCAGTCGGTCGATGTCAGCGTCCGTATGGAGCGCTGTAATGGTCAATCGCAACATTGCCTCACCACGGGGAACCGTCGGGTAGCGAATCGCAGGTATGTACACGCCTAGCTCCGCCAACCGTGCGGAGGCGTCCATCGCTTCGGCTTCGTCGCCGACGGGCAGCGGGATAATCGCAGATGCGGGGTCGGCCTGTGCACCAACCAGGGAGCGGACGCGCGCAATATTACGCTGCAATCGCTTGACGACGTCTCCAGCCTCCAACTGCTTCAACGCTGCACGGATAGCTGCGACGGAACCGGGGTTCATCGACGTTGAGTACACGAAGCTACGGGCTTGATTGCGTAACAGTTCGCCAACTGGTGCCGAGCAGAGAACGTATCCTCCTTCGACACCGAGAGCCTTGCTCGCGGTGCCGACCACAATGTCCGGGTGAATGCCCAGGTGCGATGCGGTGCCACGGCCTTGCTCTCCGATAACGCCGACGCCGTGGGCGTCGTCAAGCATCAACCATGCGTTGTGACGGCGACAGGTGCGCTCGAGTACGGGGCCGTCGATGATCTCGCCTGACATAGAGAACACGGAGTCGGAGATGACAAGCTTGTGGCGGGCGCTCGATGCTGCGAGGAGACGGTCGAGTGCCTGATAGTCAGCATGTGGAAAGACCGTGACGTTAGCTCGGGCATTGCGGCATCCGTCGATGATGGAAGCATGGTTGGCGGCGTCGGAGAAGATTTCCACGTCGGCGGTGGCGATGGCAGCGATGGTTGAGTGGTTCGCCTGGTAGCCAGTCGCAAAGAGAACGGCATCGTCGAAACCGAAGAACTGCGCCAGTTCATTCTCAAGTGCGCTGTGGATGCTAGTGCCGGTGGTCAGGCGAGAGCCGCCGGACCCGGTGCCGAAATGTCCAATTGCCTCGGTGGCAGCTGAGATGAGTTCAGGGTGCGTGGACAGGCCGAGGTAGTCCGAAGAAGAAAACAGTAGATAGTCGGTTCCGTCAATTCGGCTGTGTGGCAGTTGTCCGGTTTCGAAAGTGCGCACTGTGCGGGCAAGCCCTTCAGCGGCCCAGGCCGAGTTCCTTTGGGCGGCGATTGCTGAGAGGTCGCTGTTGGGGGCGGTCACGTCCGGCGAGGAACTGGCGTCAGCTGGGAGCTCGACGTAGACCGGCGCGTTCTCCAGGTAATCGATTAGCTCGGGGATATCGGTGCCGGGTTCAACGATGAAGATGCGAGTACCAAGAGTGCTGCCGTGGTCCTTGATATTGGGGATACGGTGAAAGATTCCGTCCAGCGCCAGATATCCCCGCGTGTAAAAGGGGTCATCGGAGAGGCAGATTTCTGCGACGATACCCGGGGCGCTGTGAACCTTAGATGCGAGGATGAGCGCCTCGTGAAAATGATCCTTGGTGCAGTCCTTACTGGGGTGCGAGATGGCATCAAAAGTGGAAACCCGTACACCACGGGTAGGGTTTGGGTCGAGCCGTTCACCGGAGGAGGCATCGATGAGAGCGGCACCGCGGAGACCTGTGAGTGAATAGGCCATTTCGACGGCGATGTCGGCTGCCTGTATGCCTGCAGCGTGTAGGCGTTGAGCAATGAGATTGCGTGCGTCCTCAGGGCTGGGGTTCGACTCTAGAAAGGGAGTCAACGCGGACACGGTGCCGATAGTCGACTCTTCAACCTTGTCCACAGTGATGTGAATTGTGTCGGCTCGACCCTTGTCGTGGTGAAGTGCACGGCTAGTCATTGCAGAAGCCAGCTGAGGTAGTTCGACGGCCGGTGCAAGACGCTCAGCGCCAGAGATATGGCAGCCATCGGCGCTGGATCGCATGCGGATGCTGTAGGTACTCACAGAGCAAAACTTTAACACTGTTCAAGTTTTGTCTGGGAAAATTGGGTGGAGCACAGTGAGGGGCGTGGGCTCAGAGGGGAGGGGCGCTGGGATCGTCGTCAAGCGAAAAGAGGTGATTGGCGGGGCGCTGTACTAACGGTGATATGGAGGTGTATTGCGACGATGTGGAGAAACGCTGGTAGACTCACTACGTCAAATACTGTCAATTAAAGGTTTGAGGAATACGTCATCCGCGTTGCTTAACTAAAACGGGAGACTACTGGCGGATAAGCGGGTAAGTCTTTCGGGAAAAGCGTGGGAGAAGCGGATTTCTTGACCTCGGGAGGATGCACGTGGCTTCCGGTCTCATTGCGGCGTTGCGCGATCCCGATTTGCGTAAGAAGATCTTCTTCACTCTGACGATGATCATTCTGTACCGAATCGGCTCGCAGATTCCAACCCCTGGTATCGACTACCAGTTGGTCAACGCGCAGCTCGAGCAGATTTCGAAAGATCAGTCCAGCGTTTACTCGCTGATCAACCTGTTCTCAGGTGGCGCTCTGCTGCAGATGGCGATTTTCGGCATCGGCATTATGCCGTACATTACGGCCTCGATTATCGTCCAGCTGCTCACGGTGGTGATTCCACACTTCGAGCAGTTGAAGAAGGAAGGGCAGTCGGGTCAGACAAAGATGACCCAGTACACCCGCTACCTCACAGTGGCGTTGGCGTTGCTGCAGTCTGCAGGCATTGTGGCCATGGCAGACCGAGGTGCCCTGCTGGGTGGCTCGCAGTCGCTGCTGGTTAAGGATGCGGGTGTCTTTGACCTCGTGGTGATGGTCGTTGTGATGACCTCCGGTGCCGTGCTGGTCATGTGGATGGGTGAGCTCATCACTGACCGAGGCGTCGGCAACGGTATGTCGCTGCTGATTTTCTCCGGCATCGCCGCTGGTATGCCGGCGCAGGGAGCGAACATTCTGCGCTCCACTACCGGTGTCGTGTTCGCCACCGTGATTGTTGCCGTGCTGATTCTCATCATCGGCGTTATTTTCATTGAGCAGGGACAGCGCCGTATTCCGGTGCAGTACGCAAAGCGCATGGTTGGTCGTCGCCAGTACGGCGGATCTTCCACCTACCTGCCGCTGAAGGTGAACCAGGCCGGTGTTATCCCGGTCATCTTCGCGTCCTCGCTGATTTACGTGCCGGTTCTGATTACCCAGATTGTTCAGTCCGGTCAGTCGAATCCGAACATGGACAACTGGTGGCAGCGCAATGTCATTCAGTACCTGCTGGCGCCGTCCAGTTGGCAGTACATTCTGCTGTTCTTCCTGATGATCATCTTCTTCTCCTTCTTCTACACCTCCGTGCAGTACGACCCGCACGAGCAGGCGGAGAACATGAAGAAGTACGGCGGATTCATTCCGGGCTTCCGCCCGGGCCGTCCGACTGCTGAATACCTGTCCTACGTCCTGATTCGCCTGCTGACTGTCGGCTCGCTGTACCTGGCGCTGATTGCTGTTCTGCCAAATGTCGCTCTTGATATGGGGCTTGGCGACGCGAACTCCGGTACAGGCGGTATGTTTGGAGGTACAGCCCTGCTGATTCTGGTCAGTGTTGCGCTGACGACGGTCAAGCAGGTTGAAAGCCAAATGATGCAACGTAACTACGAAGGGTTCTTGAAGTAATGCGACTCGTACTTGTAGGTCCTCCCGGTGCAGGCAAGGGCACTCAGGCAGCTATCCTCTCGGAGAAGCTCGGTGTCCCGCACATCTCCACCGGTGACCTGTTTCGCGCAAACATCGGTGAAGGCACTCCGCTCGGTATTGAGGCGAAGTCCTACATCGACGCCGGCAACCTTGTTCCGGACGACGTGACTGTGCGTATGGTCGAGTCCCGTCTGAATGAGGACGACGCTGCCAAGGGGTTCCTGTTGGATGGCTTCCCGCGCACTGTTGGTCAGGCAGAAGAGCTGAAGCGTCTGCTGTCCAACCTCGGCACTGAGCTGGATGCGGTCGTACAGTTCGACGTTTCTGAGGATGTCGTAGTCGAGCGCATGCTGGCCCGTGGTCGCGCAGACGACACTGAAGAGGTCATCCGCAACCGCATGCATGTGTACACCAATGAGACCGCTCCTTTGCTGGATTACTACTCGGAGAAGATCATCAAGATTGCCGCTGAGGGATCCGTTGAGGAGATTAACGAGCGCACGATGGCTGAGCTGGAGAAGCTGAACTAGGCTCCTGGCACACCGGGTAACTAGACGCTCTAGATTTTTCGCTGGCTGGGGCCGATGGGTTTGCCGGTTGTAGATGGTTGTTGAAGCCGCCCTTTCGAACCGTTGAGGTTTGGAAGGGCGGCTTTTGTGTGTGGCTGTTGGGGCTGGGGTGGGGCAGGGGGGGG
>NZ_KV787414.1:99731-151952 GCF_001807105.1 Corynebacterium sp. HMSC14H10
GGGGGGGGCAGCCGATAGTGAGGGCTACTGGAAGTCCTGAATGATTTCGTCGATAAGCGGTTGTGCGGCCTCGGCGCCAATATTCGCGAAAACGAACTCTTGGTAGATGCGGTTATCCTCGTCGATAACCATTACGAAAGGGGACCCCTTGTTGATGCCGCTAAATGCGTGCTTGCCGGGTAGCTCGTATGGTGCGTAGTTTTCGACGGACTCAGCCTTTTCGTTAATGCGCTCGACAGTGGCCGGGTCCTCGGCCGTACTGAGCATTGCGGTGCCACCGTCGCCAACTGCCATTACGCAGGTGAAGCCATGTACGCTCTCGCTGCCAAAAATGACGGGTTTAGAGTCATCCGACTCGACGCAGCTGCCAATCGCCTCCTTAATTGCATCAGGTGTGAAGTTTTGGATCGACTCAGGCAGTGCAGAGGCGCCCATGAAACCCGAGGTGCTTCCAGGGGCCTCCGGCGATTCCGTGGCAGGGGAAGTGGAGGGGACAGTCGGCGCTGGCGACGGTTCGGGGTTGCTTGAGCATGCGCCAATCAGGAAAAGCGAGCTGGCAGCAATAACAACGCCCGCAGTCTGCGCGGACTTCAACAGTGAATGCATGCCAGTTATCGTAGGGCAGCTCATCTTTGGGTGTAAATTTCTCGGAAGTGGCAGCGATCCGAGCGGCGCCCTCGTAGGTGGCGGGGTACAGCTAGCCGGTGGTTCCCTTCTGGGGCAGAGTAGACTCAACCAGCGTGATGAGTTTTCGACGCCGCCGCAAAGTAGTTCCTGCCCGCACCGAGGGAGAATTGGATGCGATGCAAGCGGCCGGCGAGATCGTCGGTCGTGCATTGCTAGCCTGCCGAGACGCCGCTAAGCCAGGGGTCACCACGGCAGATCTCAATGAGATTGCGCACCAGGTCATTATCGATGCTGGCGCAACGCCGTCCTTCCTTGGCTACGAAGGCTTCCCGGCATCTGTCTGCGCATCAGTGAACGAAGTGATTGTCCACGGCATTCCGTCTTCGTCTACGGTTCTCGCCGATGGTGATTTAGTCTCAATTGACTGTGGCGCAATCCTGGATGGCTGGCACGGCGATTCGGCACTTACTTTCGGCGTCGGAAAGCTGAGTGACGATGTCGAAAAGCTGAACATTGCGACATCAGAGGTCCTCGCCGAAGGTATTAAGGCCATGGTGCCGGGCGCTCGCCTCACCGATATTTCGTATGCGCTTGAAATGGCCACCCGTGAGGCTGAACTGCGCCACGATATTGAACTCGGCATCGTCGATGGATACGGCGGGCACGGCATTGGGCGCGAGATGCACATGGATCCCTTCCTTCCCAACGAAGGCAAAGCAGGAAAGGGGCCCCGCATCGTCGAAGGCTCCGTATTGGCCATTGAACCGATGCTCATTCTCGGCGGCGAGTGGGGTAGTGATGAGCTTGACGACGGCTGGACGGTCGTCAGCGCCGATAGAATGCCGGCCTCCCATTGGGAGCACACAGTTGCCGCCACGGCGGACGGCCCCCGTATTTTGACTCCTCGATATTAATAACTAGTGCGTGAGGGCCACGCGAAAGGTCAGAATGTTGCCATAAAGGCTGCGATGAATTCTGAGCGCGTGGAGCGAATCCGCCTGCCGTCGCTTGCAACCGGTCCCATAGTGGTCGTATTTGGTAAAAACGCAGGTCGCGTGTAAAGTTGGGCGATGGTGTGGGCGCAGTGTCGCTGCAGTGATGATTATCCCTGCACGGAACTGCTAAAACACCAGGCAGAGTAGAGATTTCCCAACTGGTGCCGGGATTGTCCCGGGTATCCGCCAGAGAGACGTGGAGGACATGGCTAAAAAGGAAGGCGCAATTGAGGTTGAGGGTCGCGTCGTCGAGCCCTTGCCGAACGCGATGTTCCGAGTGGAGCTGGACAACGGGCACAAGGTGCTCGCCCATATCAGTGGCAAGATGCGCCAGCACTACATCCGTATTCTCCCGGAAGACCGAGTCGTAGTGGAGCTTTCTCCGTACGATCTCGAGCGTGGGCGAATCGTCTACCGCTACAAGTAAATCGACCTGACCACTGTTGGTAGTGGTTATGGGCTTATTTACTAACTAGACAGAAACTCCACCGTCCTAGCTGCTTCTGGTGACGGCCGCGTGATGTTGAGACCGGGTGTCTCAGCAGATTAGCGCGGCGGTTCTTTATGAAAGCTTTTCCACAGAAGTAAGCGAGAATACCTCCGGCAACGGTGGCTGGAGCCTTTCTATAACACTTGCGCGACTCGGCGTCCGACCGAGTAAGCCGGGTCTGGGAAGGATGGCAGTGGAGTAAACCACCGCATCAACCGGAAGGAAATTGCCGTATGGCACGCCTTGCTGGAGTTGACCTGCCACGCAACAAGCGTATGGAGGTCGCTCTTACCTACATCTATGGCATCGGCCCCGCCCGTGCCAATGAGCTGCTGGAGAAGACCGGCATCTCTCCGGATCTGCGCACCGACGCTCTCACCGATGAGCAGGTTGCTGCGCTGCGTGACGTGATTGAAGCTACCTGGAAGGTCGAGGGTGACCTCCGCCGCCAGGTTCAGGCTGATATCCGCCGCAAGATTGAGATTGGTTCCTACCAGGGTCTGCGCCACCGTCGTGGCCTGCCAGTCCGTGGTCAGCGCACCAAGACCAACGCTCGTACGCGTAAGGGTCCGAAGAAGACGATCGCCGGAAAGAAGAAGTAAAACATGGCAGCTCCGAAGTCCGCACGCGGCCGTCGTACCGGCCGTCGCGTTGTAAAGAAGAACGTGGCTCAGGGCCACGCATACATCAAGTCCACCTTCAACAACACCATCGTGTCCATCACGGACCCGAAGGGCGCTGTTATCTCGTGGGCCTCCTCTGGTCACGTCGGTTTCAAGGGCTCTCGTAAGTCCACTCCGTTCGCTGCTCAGATGGCCGCCGAGAACGCTGCTCGTAAGGCCATGGAGCACGGTATGAAGAAGGTTGACGTTTTCGTTAAGGGTCCGGGTTCGGGCCGCGAAACCGCCATCCGTTCCCTCCAGGCCGCTGGCCTTGAGGTGTCCTCGATCTCGGATGTGACCCCTCAGCCGCACAACGGCTGCCGTCCGCCGAAGCGTCGTCGCGTCTAGGAATAGGGTAAGGAGAGAACAGAAATGGCCCGTTATACCGGTCCCGCAACCCGTAAGTCCCGTCGTCTCCGCGTCGACCTCGTCGGTGGCGACATGAACTTTGAGCGTCGTCCCTACCCTCCGGGGCAGGCTGGCCGCGCTCGTATCAAGGAGTCGGAGTACCTGCTCCAGCTCCAGGAGAAGCAGAAGGCACGTTTCACCTACGGCGTGATGGAGAAGCAGTTCCGTCGCTACTACGCCGAGGCTCACCGTCGTCCGGGCAAGACTGGCGATAACCTCGTCGTCCTGCTGGAGTCGCGTCTCGACAACGTTGTCTACCGCGCTGGTCTGGCTCGTACCCGTCGCCAGGCTCGTCAGCTGGTTTCCCACGGCCACTTCACCGTTAACGGTAAAAAGATCAACGTGCCGTCCTTCCAGGTAAGCCAGTACGACATCATCGACGTGCGCCCGAAGTCGCAGAAGATGATTTGGTTCGAAGAGGCACAGGAGAACCTGGTCGACGCTGTCGTCCCGGCATGGCTTCAGGTTGTTCCTGAGTCCCTGCGCATCCTCGTGCACCAGACCCCGGAACGCGCACAGATCGACATTCCGCTTCAGGAACAGCTGATCGTCGAGTTCTACTCGAAGTAATAACCAACTTCGCTTGCATCCATTCATTCCCTATGGCGTCATATAGCGGTCGCCACCTGGAGGATTTTCGAAAATGCTCATTTCCCAGCGCCCAACGCTGACCGAGGACTACATTGATTCCTCTCGCTCCCGGTTCGTTATCGAGCCGCTGGAGCCGGGTTTCGGTTACACCCTCGGTAACTCTCTTCGTCGTACGTTGCTGTCGTCCATTCCGGGCGCTGCAGTCACCAGCATCCGCATTGACGGTGTGCTGCACGAGTTCACCACTATCCCGGGCGTGAAGGAAGATGTCTCCGACATCATCCTGAACATCAAGGGTCTGGTGCTCTCGAGCGAGTTCGATGAGCCGGCTACCGTTTACCTGCGTCGCGAAGGTGCAGGCGCGGTGACCGCTGCAGACATTGAGTGCCCAGCAGGTGTGGAGATTCATAACCCGGATCACCACATTGCTACTCTCAATGATTCCGGTCGCTTGGATATTGAGATGATCGTTGAGCGTGGTCGTGGCTACGTGCCGGCGACCCCGAACTCCGGTGGCGAAATCGGCCGCATTCCGATGGACCAGATTTACTCGCCAGTTCTGAAGGTCAGCTACAAGGTGGAGGCTACTCGTGTTGAGCAGCGCACCGACTTTGACAAGCTGATCATCGATGTCGAGACCAAGAACTCGATCACCGCCCGCGACGCAATGGCGTCGGCAGGCAAGACTCTGGTTGAGCTGTTCGGTCTGGCACGTGAGCTGAACGAGGCTGCTGAGGGCATCGAGATTGGCCCGAGCCCGCGCGAGGCTGAGGATGTCGCTGCGTACCAGACTCCGATTGAGGATCTGGACTTCTCTATGCGCTCCTACAACTGCCTCAAGCGTGAGGAGATCCACACTGTCGGTGAGCTCGCTGCTCGTACCGAGTCGGATCTGCTGGATATCCGCAACTTCGGTGACAAGTCCATCAATGAGGTCAAGGAGAAGCTCGCTGAGCTTGGCCTCGCTCTGAAGGATTCCCCGAACAACTTCGACCCGGCTGCTGTCGCTGATTTGGACGCTGCCTCGGGCGATGACGCTGACTGGACTGATGGCGCAAGCGCTGGCTACGACGAGTAGTTCACCGACGCGACTTCATTAAAACGAGGAGATACCTATGCCTACCCCTAAGCAGGGTTCCCGTCTCGGCGGCTCCGCTTCGCACCAGAAGAAGATTCTGGCCAACCTCGCGAAGCAGCTCATCGAGCACGGCAAGATTAAGACCACCGACACCAAGGCCAAGCTGCTGCGTCCGTACGTTGAGAAGCTGATCACCAAGGCAAAGCGCGGCACTCTCGCAGATCGCCGCAACGTTGCAAAGCTGCTTAACGACAACTACGCAGTTAAGAAGCTGTTCGACGAGATCGGTCCGCAGTTCGCTGATCGCGACGGCGGCTACACCCGCATCATCAAGCTGGGTAACCGCAAGGGCGACAATGCCCCGATCTCTCTGATCGCTCTGGTTGAGGAAGAGACCGCAACTGCTGAGGCAACTCGCGCAACTCGCGCTGCTGCTTCCAAGCAGGCTGAAGAGGCAAAGGCCGAAGAGGCTGAGGCTACTGAGGCTGAGGCTGCAGAGGAGGAGTAATTCCCCTCGCCGACGGCTTCTGGCCTTCACAGCTTTGAACCCCCGTTGAGCAGTTCATATCTGAACGCTCTCCCGGGGGTTCTTTGTGCTTAACGACGGTGCATAGCGCCCGTCCCCAGTTCTGCCTCCGGTTACACCGACGGATTACGCACCAACATTGAGAGCTATACGGAGACCCTGCGGTGGAAACTGCTGATTCTCTAATCCGGGGTCCCGGCTACAATCTGTTAACCGTGACATCACTTACTCCAACGACTCCGGATACCCCGTGCGATTCTCCCGATCGTGCCGCTATGGGGAGCACCGACTCCGACCTGGTTCGGTTGCGTTTTGACATTGCCTATGACGGGACAGGTTTCCACGGTTGGGCTGCTCAGCGCGATAAGCCAACGGGAGAACCGGTGCGGACTGTGCAGGCGACGTTGGAATCCACTCTGGAGAAGGTGTTGCGCACTCCAGTGCAACTGACTGTGGCCGGTCGTACAGATGCTGGTGTCCATGCCTCCGGGCAGGTGGCTCACGCAGATGTTCCTGTCGCCTGTTTAGACACACGTTCTATCGCAGGGGATCCGGGTAATTTGGTTCGTCGTGTAGCGCGACTATTGCCCGCGGACGTGACGCTTAGAGGCACCTCGTTTGCGCCCCCGGGTTTCGATGCCCGTTTTTCCGCGTTACGTCGGCACTATGTCTACCGTGTCACTAGTTGCGTCAGTGGCCCGCTTCCTACCCGTGCTCGCGATACGGCCCACTGGCGGCGGTCAGTGGACATCAACCGCATGCAGGTGGCGGCTGATGCCCTACTGGGGCTCAATGACTTTGCCGCTTTTTGCCGACACAAGCCGCATGCGACGACCACTAGAGATTTACAGCAGTTCCAGTGGTTCGACGTATCTACGCGGGAAGAACCAGAGCTGTACGAGGCCCATGTGACTGCCGACGCGTTCTGCTGGTCTATGGTGCGCTCACTGGTTGGGGCCTGCCTTAGTGTCGGTGAGGGGCGACGTGCGGTTGGATTCACTGAACAGTTGTTGAGTGAAGAGAAGCGTTCCCCGTTGGTCCCGGTGGCAGAGGCGCGTGGGCTCAGCCTGGTAGGTGTTGATTACCCAGACGATGCTGATTTGGCGGCCAGGGCGGAGCAGACCCGCGAGCGTCGTGATGCCCGGACAGATGTGAACGAGGCTTAAATGTACAAGCTCTCGGTAATATTCCCTGAAGAAAGTGACCGTAGGAGGAGTGTTCGGTAGTGGTGTGGGCAATTGTTAGCTTGGTTGCGCTGCTCGTAATCCCCGGCGCTGTTGTAGTGCGAGCCAGCGGCGTTCGTACTCCGTGGGCGCTGGCCCTCGGTCCTGCGGTGACGTTTGGTATTGCAGGTACCGCAGGGTGGGCGCTCGGCGCTATCGATGTGCGCTTCACCTTGGTAAGTGCGTCTATCTGCTGGGCCGTGACACTACTTCTCGCGCTTTGCTGGAGTGGCGGCAGCGCTTTGATTCGGCGGCGGCGCGGTAGTGTCGATCGCTCAGTGTCGGCCGAGACGCAGCCGCCCGCCGCAAGTCGATGGCGCGAGTTGGGCTATGGGCTAATCGCAAGTATCGGAGTCATCATCGCAGCGGCGGTTCTCACGTGGACCGCTATCGGCCGCATCGCTTCAATGTCCGAGGGGATGGCGACCATCCAGCAAGGCTGGGACACACTCTGGCATGCAAGTGTGCTCCGTTCGATTACGGAAGACGGCATGGCCTCGGCCACTAGAATGGGCGAGATTCAGAATGTGGAAACTCAGGCGGTGTCCTACTATCCCGCCGCATGGCATGCGTTCGGTGCGCTTTGGATACTGATTGTCCGTCTACCAATCACCGAGGCAGTCAATTACCTCGGCATTATCATTCCGGCCGTGACCATACCCACGGCAGCTGCGGCGCTGACCTGGAGAATTATTGATCGCCGAAAGCTGTCCACCGCCGTTGCCGCGGGGGTTGCAGCGCTTGTTTCCGCAGCGCTTCCGGTATTGATGCCCGTCGGGGTCTTCGTGGGGGCCTGGCCGTACCAGGTCTCGATTGCACTAGCGATTACCGTTTTTGCCTTTGTTACGTCGCTCCCGCACGCACCTCAGCGCATCTTGAGCGCCGCGCTTTCGATAATCGGTATCGGAGAGCTCCATCCGGCATCGGTGCCTACAGTCGTTATGCTCGGTGCAATCTGGTGGTTGTGCTACCGCCTGCCGCGTCCCGCGCATCCTGAACTGGGTGCGGTTCGCGCCAGGCTTTACGACGTCGCGGTGATTGCAGCCGCCTTTGTGCCAGCAGTGGCAGTTCTCCTGCCGCAGTGGCTTACGGGAACTTCTCAGACCGAGGATGTGCGCGCGGTTAGCGCTGAAGTAGACGACCTCGATCGTTTCGATGCGTGGTATCGAGGTGCCACGATGTTGACTCGCCACACTGAGGAATTCCGGCCGTTCTGGCCAATCATCATCCTCGGTTTCATCGGGATGGCGTTTTTGGTTTTCGCAGGTACTTCGCGCCGACGGGTGTGGGTAGTACCGGCCTGGTTTGTTTCGGTGTTGATGACGACCCACGCGCTCAATCATTTTGGTGGCGTGCCGGGCGATATTCTCGCGCTGTATACGGATCTTCACTATTCGACGCCTCACCGGTTGGTGATGGTCACCGCGTATCTGTATTCCGCGTTTGCGGGTATCGCGGTGGCGTGGGGCTGCGCGTGGGCGGCTCGAATTAGTGAGTCAAAGGTGCCATCGACGGGGCGGGTTCTGGGGTTGAGCTTAGCGACGGTGAGCTCTGCTGTACTTGTGGTCTATGGAGTGGCGTCTAATGCTAGCGCTGCGGATTTCGCCTACAAGAGCCCTAGGGAATGGCAAATCATTTCCAAGGCTGACTTAAAGGCATTTGATTGGTTGGCCGAGCAGCCGGAGGCACATAAGTACCGCACGTTGACGAATCCGCCGGAGGGGTCCAGCTGGATGTACGCTCGCAATGACTTGCCGGTAGTGTTCCCGCACTATGATTGGCCAGTGGCGAATAAGTGGACTGCTACCTCAATGCTGTATTGGCACGCTGATTACCTCGGTTTTCCAGACCCCGATCGGCCGGATGGGGTGAACGATGTCGATCGCTCAGCCCGAAAGCTGAACGTGGGATTCATCTATTTGTCACCCCCGGGTATTTGGGATTCCAAGGAGGATTTAGAGTTTCCTGGTGAAGGGCTCTGGGTAGCTCCAGGGGTAACCCCTGTTTATCGAGATAGGGAAGTAACTATCTTCGCCTTCAATGATGTGATTACGCCAGAACGCATCGACGAGATGCGAGCTAGTTCTCCGGAAGTAATTCCTCCCTCGGCTACTAGGGGATGGAGCGATGGTCGGGTAGGTTAGGACACCATGCGGATGAATAAATTTATGGCAACGATCGCAGCCGGTGTGATGATGACTTTCGCGCTGGCCGGATGTGGAGACGACGAGCCGGCTAAGCCGGAAGTCTCGAATCGCTCCGTCAGTTCTTCCGCAAAGACTAAATCCTCGACTCCGCCGAAGCCGACTGAGGAGTCGACGACACCGACAGAATCAGAGACGCCGACGGAAACTCCTGCAATCACCCAGGTCAATGATGCGGATTACACCCCGGCGGACGGCCCAAATACTCGACTCTTTCAGTTGGAGGATGGCACGACACGTTGCTTCCTCAACGATTTGAGCGGTGACGCCTACTTGGCCTGCCAGGTGAATCTTGCCAATCCTCCGATGGTCGATGACGGCACGGGAAACAAGGTTCCCGCCAATGCTGTGTCCTGGAACCCGGGGGGAGTTACTTACGAGGTCCTGACGTTCCCGCCGGCGGGTGAGATGAAGACGCTGCCAGCGAATTCTCAGTTGAGCGCATTCGGTTACAACTGTGCCGCCTATGGCCCGTCGACTCTGGAGTGCTCGGGACCAGCGGGCGCTGCCACTATCGACAATGGCAATGTCACTGGTGCACAGATGCCGAAGGAGGATGTGCCTCCTGCAGCAGGCGGTCAGCCGGGTGACCAAGAAAATGGCGCTCCGAATGACCCAGCGGGGCAAGGTGAGCCTGACGGCTCCCAGGCGCCGGGCGGTCTGCCAGATTTGGGTGCGTTGATTCCGGGACTAAACCGCTAGTTGCCCGCATAGCTAGTGGCTGCAATTCATCGGTAGTGCGGGCGGTAGATAGCGTCCAGGTGAATTCGCCCATCGCCAGTCGAGGGCACGAAGCTGGCATTTCCGCTGCTGCTGCCGTGGGCGAACCTGTACGACTGACCTCGATGATTCTCGCGATTCCAGTACACAGGTCGGGCTCATACTCTTCGACAACAACCACATCGACGGTGTCGTCTCCAGCTCGAGCGAGAAGTACTGCGCCCAGATCAAGAGCCACAGTATAGAAATGTGGACGGGACGTGCGAATTCCGACTCGATAGCCGAGCGAGAGCATTCCGATGAGCAGCTCACAAATGTCCTGATTGCCGCAGTCGACCTCCAATCGGGGGACGTTCGCGGGACACATTGTGATGGTTTGTCCACTGCTCCCGGCTCCTATGACCTGCGCCGGACCATTAGTGATAGCGATGTCACGTTGTCGGCTTAACCACAGGTGCGGTTTGCGTCCCAACGCCGCCACATGATGAGAGCGTCCAGTGCGGCGCAGCTGCACGACCTCCGCAGAGCTCTCAGTCAGAGCACATTCCGGTGCCGTCAATCGCCGTGCGCGAATACCAAGGGTTCCCAGCCGGTGGATGAGGAAGCGTAGGGCTTTGTCAGCGGAGGTTTCCACCGGAAGAGTTGCCACCAGATGTGTCCAGGGCTCAGGGCTCGTGCCGGAGCGCTCGGCTGCTCGGAAGTAGCGGTGTGCATGCTCTCCGCGGACTTCCGGCGCAATGTGATAAAAGCACAGCGCATCCAAGGTCACTGGGCTGTCGTCGGCAAGCGAGACGATATCCGCAGCGCTTAGCTGGTTGCGCAGGCCTGGCGTGAGACGTAGCCCGATGAGTTGTCCTGGTTCGGTGCGTCGCAGGCGGTCGCGAAGGCTGCGGCCGCGCACAGGGACATGCGCGCCTGCAGTGATGGTTATTGCTGTAATGAGCAGCCACAATGACAATGGCATGTGAAAATCCCCCCAATATGTTCCCCACTAAAATTCCCCTGGTCGCACAGTAGCGCGGCCTGGCTTACTCTGCAGGGTAGAGATTATTTGGGGGAATAGTTTTGGGGGAAACTCATGCCACGTACGCCGACTACGCCTAGCCAGGTCAGCGGTCATCGATTCTTGATTCGTCGGATTGAGCATGCGCTTGTGCGTGCGGATTCGCGAATGCTGCACGACCCTTTGCGCACGCGAACGCGAGCACTGTTTATCGGCTGTGCGCTGGTGGTTTTACTGGCCGCCGGCACTGCGGTGCTGTCGTTGGTGCGGCCGCAGGGCGGTTCAAGCTCCAATGAGCAGTTGATAGTCGTGTCGGGGTCGGAGGGCCTGCATGTACGTGTCAATGGTCGATTGCATCCAGTCGCGAACCTCGCGTCGGCGCGGTTAATTTTGGGCAATCCTGTTGAGCCGAAACGGGTGCGCAGTAGTGAGTTGGACAAAGAGGACATCAGTTTTGCTGTTGGGATTGAGGGCGCACCAGCAGTTCCGGCCGCGCCGGCAGGCTCTGGTGCCTCGGGAGCTGCCAAGAAGGGCAGCGCAGGTGCGCCGGAGTTGGCACTGTCTCTGTGCGAGCGGACGGTCCAAGACCTCGGGCAGCCGTGGATTGTTGCAGAGTCACTTGCGCGTCTTGAAGAAGTCCGTGGGGAACCGCAGCAGCTTACCCGGACCCACTCGGACAGTGCCGTCGTTGCCGATGGCCAAAACCTCTGGCTGATTACGCAGGGCTACCGCTCACGGTTGGATGTCAACCACCCGGAGCACGCCGCTGTTTCTCGAGCGCTGGGGTTGGAACGCGCCGCAGTCCGGCCTGTCAGCCCTGCGTTGCTCAGAACGATTCCGGAGGTTCCGATTCTGGCCGCGCCAGCAATCCCGAACCGCGGCGCACCTACACACTTCGCCGCCCCATTCGACACAGTCGGCAATGTGGTTGAGGTCGGGCAGCGGCGCGTTATCGTGCTTGACGACGGTGCCGCGATTCTCTCCCCGGTGCTAGGAGAGCTATTAGCTGCGCATAGCCCAGTTCTGCAGGCCAGTGAGGGGCAGCTGGCTGCAGTTCCCGTTGCGAATGCACCAGCAGTCCCGGGGCTACCTGAAAAGCCGTTGACGTTTGCCGATGCTGATGGCTGGTTGTGTGCCGGCCGGATAGCAGGACGGCCGCAAGCTCTCGTGCAGTGGTCGCAGCATGCTCCGGAGGGACGGCACGTGGATTACCCGCATGCCGACGGTTCGGGTGCGGCCGTCGACGGTTTCGTGGATGGTCGCAGCCGTGAGCGCAGCTCGATTGCAGTAAGCGTAAATGGGGCCGTACACGTCATTTCGCCAGAGGGGATGCGCTTTGCTGTGCACGATCGCACGACGTTGGCTGCCCTCGGGTTTAATGCATCAACCAATGCCGATAGCGGTGGCACGCGACCAGTGGACTGGGAAGTGCTGGCCGCGTTGCGCGGAGGCCCTGAGCTGAGTAAGCAGGCGGCGCTAGGGCCGCTGTCTGGGGCGCGAGAGCAGCCAGGCACCTAGGCCCAGTGCGCATATCAGGAGCAGTCCAGTCGCCCGGAGCGGTGCATTGCGCTCCTGCGAAGAAAGCAGATCCGGTGGAGCCGGTGCGGCCGCGGGATTGGCGTCGTGCTGCGCGGCAGTGTCCACCGTGGTCCAAATCAGAGCGTCATAAGGTGCAATGATGCCGCGACCAAGGCCGAGCCCGGAACTAATTGGGCTCGCGGAATTAAGGATGATGTCGCGAACCTGTGCTGGGGAAAGCTCTGGGTTTCGTGCCAGCAGTAGGGCAGCTGTGCCCGACACGGCTGGTGTGGCAAAGCTGGTGCCGGCAATCTGTTGAGCTCGGGTGTTATCCCCGGACCCGAACACGTGGCGGTCTATGAGACCGGTAGGGGTGCGCGGATCGGGACCGAGTACGGGGCCGCCGGGAGCGGAGACATTGACCCATTGTCCCGTGATTGCATACTCCGCGGGTTGTGCTTGGCCGGCATCGTCGAACTGTACTGCTGATACTGCGATTACCTCCGGCAGAACTGCGGGCCACGCTACGGATCCGTCCTGACAACTATCGCCCTTATTGCCTGCCGCTGCGACCACTACTGCGCCCGAGATTTCCGCGCGAGCGACGCTTTCGGCAACATCCGTTGCACCTTGGGGCATTACACCTGCCGGGGCACACGATGTGAGCGAGATATTGATGACCCTCGCGCCCTCCGCGACGGCCTTGTCGATAGCTTGTGCCAGCGACTCCAAATTTCCTTCGCCATCGGCCGTTTGTCTTATCGACAACACGTGCGCGTCGGGCGCCAGTCCGGCGAAACCATCGGCACCGGGCCGGCCTGCAATAATGCCGGCTACTAGAGTTCCGTGACCGTCGCAGTCTACGAACCCGCTGTTGCCGTCGACAAAATCGCCACCGTCGAGAACCTCGCCCAGGCGCTCATTGGGTGAGACCCCGGTATCGATTACCGCCACCGTAATCCCCGCACCCGTCGTCAGTTGCCATGCTTGGCGAAACCGAAGAGCTTTTTCGATCACCGTCGGTTCATGCAGTGCGCTTTCCGACGACAGCATCGTGGCCACGCAGTCCTGGCTGTTCTGGGCAGCCGCTATTGGTGCGATGCCCGACGGTGCTACTGCGGTGGCCGCCGTCAACGTCGAGATAAGCACTGTGGAAAGTGCGGCCGTGGCGGTGAGACGAGTTTTTATGGCATTCATGAAAAGTGGGTTTTTCACTGGAAGAACCCACTTACGAACTCAGGGAATTCGGCAATGATGGCTGCAATGGGCAAAATAACGGCGATACTGCAGGCCTCGGTTAGCTCAGCTATGCGGCGCGTTGTAGGTGAGATGCGTGACGCGGGAAATGCGGCTAAGGCGGTGGCTGCAAGCATGGGGACGACCAGGCCAGCGGCGACTGGCCAATTGCCCTCGAACCACTGTTGAAAGGCGACGGCCACAATGACGGCAAGACCAGCTAAAGCAGTACAGGTGGAGGCTACTTTCCGGGCTTGGCCACGGGAGTGAATTGCACAAAAGACTATGACAGCAGCAGCCATGCCTAGAGGCCACCACTTGTTCGCATAGGCTCCGGAGAAAATTACCACCAGGGTGAAGATGCTGAGACTTCCGGTGCCACTGCAGAGGATGCCATCGAGAATCCACCCCGCTCGCTTAGGTGCGTTGTGGGATATTTCGGGAGTTTCGCTGTCATCGAAGCTCTCTCCGGCGGCAGGGACTTTGGGTACGCGAATACCGGCAGCCTTGATAGCGATGGAAGGTGCCAGCAGTATCAGGATGACTGCACTAGCAGCTGTGAGTGCTCCTGATTGAACCGAGTTGTGAAAAAGTGCGACAGCCGCAGCGTAAATACCGAAGTTAACTGCAGCACTGAGACTCGCCGCGCCCAGGGTAACGGTGATGCGGTTGTCGCCGTCGCCGGTGTTGGAAATGAGAAAAATCAAACCGATGACGGCAAGCGCGACACTAATCGCAGCAGTCGGCGGCCAGTCGGTGAGTATGCGGTGTAGGTCGAGGCCAACGAAGCAGAGCCCCGAAGAGGTGCCCAGAATGAGCACTTGCAGCTCCAGGGACATGACAATCGCCGGTTTTGCACGACGCAACAGAGCCAGGCGCAGTCCACCGGCTACTGCTAGTAGTGCGATGAAGCTGATTGCCGCGGCCAGTGTGGAATCGGTACTGCTCAAGCTCAATGAGGCAGCTGCGATTGAAGCTGTGGCCACGAGGGCTGCGGTACAGCCAACAACCAAATCAGCCGTCCCGATACCGTCGGTATAGGTGGTGTCGGTAATAGCATCGGCGGCATCGAAGAGCCGAGGTTTGGGCACGGGACCTGGGTCGTTGATAACAACCAGGCGTTCGCCTGGTGCAATACCGGCATCGTTCAGGGTGTCGTCGGCAAGCAAAATCGTGCCAGTGGCGGTCCGTAGCTGCCACTGTGCCAGCGGGAAGTCCGCAATGTCGATATCGAAAATTTGCAGGATATCCGGTACAAGTGCGGCGATTGCGACGTTGGTCGGTAACGCAAGGTCTGCGTGTGCTCGGTTGGTGTCTTCGGGCATGTGTGCGGCATCAATGCGCACGCGAATGAGTTCCCCCAGCATGTATTTCCCCCATGAATTCTGCATGCTTTAGTCCCTCTAGAGTGTCGTACAACTCGCTAGAGCGCTACTCGGAGTAGTAACTGCGCGTGCCCCCGCTATCAGTTTCGGTCATGCGCTGCGAGAATCCGGAGTGTGTTTTAAGCTATGCGTACACCGATTGGTCGGGGGATTGGCCGTCGAGTGAACACAAGGGGCGACACATAGCGGGGGGATTTTTGTGACTAGTGCACAGGCGGAGATTTCGGCTACCCGAAAAGCGGGGCCGCAGCCTATGACGGGCACAATCGCGCCGGATGCGCCTCCAGAAGCGCCCGAGCCACAGCCGGTGCCGCTGATGCGTGCACTCATGCCGTTAATCATGGTCGTGGCGGTGGTCGGCATGGTGGTGTTGATGTTTGTCTCTGGGATGGGACGTAACCCGATGTCGTTTATGTTTCCGCTGATGATGGTGTTTTCCACTGTGGGCATGATGGTGTCGGGCGGGGCGGGAAATAAGGACATGGCACCGGCGCGGAAGGACTATCAGAGGCATTTGTCCAGTATTCGCCGCGCGGTGGCGAAAGCAGCGAGGATGCAGCGTGAATCGGCGCAGTTTATCCACCCTCGGCCTGGAACTCTGTGGCAGCTGGGGGCGATGGGGCGGGCGTGCGAGCGTCGAAAGGGGGACTCGGATTTCTTGCAGCTGCGCATCGGGGTGGCAACGCAGCAGCCCGCAACGCCTGTAACACCACCGGCAATTCCGGCGCCCGAGAAACTGGATCCGGTTTCCGCCGTAGCACTGCGGGAAGTTATTCGATCGGCTCGTCAGGTTGAGGGAGTGCCCTTTGCCATAGATGTGTCAGCCTTTGAGATCATCGCGCTCACTGGAGATACCGCGGCGCAGGGGCTGGCTCGAGCAATGGTCGCCCAAGCTGCTGCGCTGCATCATCCGGAGGATTGCCTGATTGCAGTTGTGGGAGATGAGTGGGAATGGCTGAAATGGACGCCACACCACGGACACCCCGCAGTTACTGATGCCTGTGGCCCAGCGCGGTTGCGGGCGGCGACGTGTGCGCAGCTGACTGAGCTGCTCACGGCTATCGACACACTGCCAGCTGCAGTGCTGATTGTGCTGGCGGATTCGAACGGACAGCTCGATGTCACTGAACTGACACCGATTTTTGACGCGGCGGGGTCGGAGACCTCGGTAGTTCTGCTGACCGTCGTGGAGGCGCAGTCAACGTTGTGGGAGGCCGCGGTTAACCATGGCATCGCGCTGGTCGTTTCCACTACTGCTGTGCATGCGGAAACCGCGTCCGGAAGGCAGGAGATTGGTGTACCTGATCAGCTGAGTCCAGCAGAAGCGGAGGTTCTTGGGCGGAGCTTGGCGCGTTTTGAAGTGCCAACAAGCGCAGATGATTCTGTTAAGACCTCGGAAGATCCGGTTATGGAGGAGCTCGGGTTGTATCCGCCTCCGACAACTCTGCGCTACCGACCGCGCTCTGGCAGTGCTCGTCTGCGTATTCCCGTTGGGGCTGATGACGGCGGCGCGCCGGTCTATCTGGATTTTAAGGAGAGCGCCGAGGGCGGCATGGGGCCACACGGTCTGTGCGTTGGTGCCACAGGATCGGGTAAGTCGGAATTCCTCCGAACGACCGTGGTAGGGCTCGCAGCTACACACAGCCCGGATCAGTTGAACTTTGTGCTGGTGGACTTCAAAGGCGGGGCGACGTTTCTGGGATTGGATCAATTGCCTCATGTCTCGGCGGTGATTACCAACTTGGAGCAGGAGCTTATCCTGGTCAACCGCATGGAAGACGCACTGCGCGGTGAGATGACGCGGCGCCAAGAGCAGCTACGTGCTGCGGGGAATTTCGCCGGTGTCAGTGACTATGAACAGGCCCGGCGCTCTGGGCAGATAGATGCGCCACCTATGCCCGCGTTGCTGATTGTGGTGGATGAGTTTTCGGAGCTGCTCTCCGCACGCCCGGAGTTTGCCGAGCTTTTCGTTGCGATTGGTCGGTTGGGGCGCAGTTTGCACATGCATTTGCTGCTGGCCAGTCAGCGTCTGGAGGAAGGCCGCTTGCGCGGACTGGAAAGCCATCTTTCCTATCGTATTGGGTTGAAGACCTTTTCCGTCGCGGAGTCCCGCAGCGTGCTGGGGGTTCCGGACGCCTATCATCTGCCGGCCATCCCGGGCATTGGGTATATCAAATCTGCTGCCGCCGAGCCGGTGCGTTTTCGGTCGGCGTATGTTTCCGGCCCGGTGGTCCGTCCGCAGCCTGTTGACGGTGCGGCGGCTGGGGCAGAGCAGGGGCTGCAGGGCCAGGTCGCCGCTGTCGCTGAATTTACCGCTGAAAATTGGACGCGGGAGGCTTTCGGTGCGTCGTCAAGCGATGGTGGAATGGTGGATCCGCCTGCGCAGACATCGGAGCAGACGGTGCTCGGTGCCGTGGTGGCAGCGGTCTCGCACGTACCGACACGTGCGCATCGCGTGTGGCTGCCACCATTGCCGGAGGCCATCGAGCTCCAGCCCGACGAGCAGCTGCCGCGACAGCGGTTGACCGGTGTGATTGGACTGGTGGACAAGCCGCTGTTTCAGCGCCAAGACCCACTGCGGATTGACCTGCGCACAACCGGCGGGCACGTGGCAATCGTCGGAGCTCCGCGGTCAGGAAAGACCACTGCTGCACGCACAGCGGTCCTCGCGCTTGCCGACGGCATCAGCGCCCGTGACCTGCATTTTTATATCGTTGATTGTGGTGCGGGCGGTTTGAGCGACCTGGCTGAGTTGCCGCATGTCGCGTCGGTTGCACACCGCGGAGACGAGGAGCTTATTCGCCGTACGCTTGGTTTTTTACGTCGTGAGGTAAGCCGACGTGAACAGCTCTTTCGCACTAATGGATGGCTCTCGTCGGAAGCAGCACGGGCGGCAGGGCAGCCAGATTCGGTGTTGGTCATTGACGGCTGGGGTGCGTTCAAAACGGAGTTTCCGGCGCTGAGTGACGATGTGCAGGCGCTGGTTGCAGATGGATTGGCGGTGGGAATTCATGTCCTGCTCACGGCCTATCGCTGGACGGACATGAGACCTGCCGTTCGCGACCTGATTGGTACTCGGATTGAGCTGCGGCAGGCGGAGTCGATGGATTCAATGATTGACCGCAAGGCAGCGGAGCTGGTGCCGGAGAGCCCAGGACGCGGAGTCGCGCCGGGCGGGTTTGCGATGCTGGTAGCTCTCACCGGCGCTGCAGACACTAAGCGGATTGCAGAGACAGCGCCGCACGGTGAGCAGGCACCAAAGCTCCAGTTGTTGCCACGGCGGATTGATATTGCGCGTTTGCCGCGACCAGCGGCCGCTGCGAGAGGTGCGATTGCAGTGGGGCTCGAAGAAGCCGGTCTGGGCGCGGTGATATTCCACCCAGATAAGGATCGTCACCTACTGATATTCGGTTCGGCAGGCAGTGGCAGAACCGCCGCGTTGAGGGGCATCGTTCACCAGTTGCGGTACTCGCAGTCGGACTCGAAATTCGTCGTAATTGACTACCGCCGTGGGCTAATGGAGGCCGTGCCCCAAGAGCGGCTGGCCGGCTATGCGGGCTCGGCTGCGGTGGCGACACCCATGCTGGCAGAGCTGGCAGAGGTACTGAAGGCCCGTCTCCCGCAACCGGATATCACCCCAGCGCAGTTGAAGGCCCGAAATTGGTGGAGTGGTCCAACCATCAATGTCATCGTGGACGACTATGACCTCGTGGCCGGCTCGCGGGGTAACCCCTTGCAGCCGCTGGCAGAAGTCATCGCTCACGCCGCCGACATTGGGCTCAATATCTTTTTTGCCCGTCGAATCAGCGGGGCGTTGCGATCCCTCCACGACCCGGTCATGGGTGCGGTTAAGGACCAGGGTGCCAGCGTCTTTGTTATGGACGGCACACGCGACGACGGCCCCATCCTCGGCGTAAAGCCTTGCGAGCAGCCGCCGGGCCGTGGCTATTGGGTGGCGCACGGCCAGAGTCCGCAGATTGTGCAGTTGGGTTGGTTGGATACCGCTGGTGACCAGGAGGACAGTTGATGATTCGGGTCGAATCTTCTTCCACCACCCAGACCCCGACGCTGCGCCACGGCACCTGGCACCTGTGGGGACTCGCGGCACCTGCAGACACCGCAGAACTGGCGGTGCATGGCCCTAGACCGCTTCTCGAGAGCATGCAAACAGTCATTGTGCCCAGCTATTGGGGTGCTGTGCGACAGTGCCGGCTGGCCTCCGCGCTATTGGCTACCGAACTCAATCCGTACATCCTGACGCTTGCCGACGCCGTTGTGGAACTCGATGAGGCAACTGTGTCTCATAGCGTGTTGGTGGAAGTAGAGGAAACGCGTGTCTGTGTCACTCGTCTGAGCGGGGGCCACATTGCCAGTCGGATGACACATTTGGTCGGAGCGAACGACAGCGCACCATTGGTGGAAACAGTCATTGCGCTGGCTTATCAGCTGACCATGTATCCGGATGCGCCCCAGGGGATACCCGATGATGTGGAAGTTAGTGGTGGGCGCGGTATCACTGAGTATCCGCCCCGCTGGCAGGAGGATATTGAGTTCATCGTCGGCGAAGTTCCACCCGGGCTAGCGAACCCGCGGCGAGCTCTACTAGTCGATCGTCTGCGCGACCGTGGATTTTTAGTCATCGACTGCCCAGCATCGCGGCTCGGGGAGTGCGTAAATCCGGCCTGGTTGAAAAACATCGGCGACGCTGAAGCCGGTGAAGTGGAGCCGTCGGAGGATTTCGCGGGGCGGCGTCCTGCAGCCAGGGCAGAAGTCAGCTCAGCGTCGAATCAAAGCACAGTTGTGTCAGTAGCTGCCGTTGGTTTGTTGACGGTGGTGGTTCTGATTGTTGGGATTGCTGCATGGCTCATTAGTGGCGGCATAGTTAGGGAGAACGAAGGGAGACAGAAGCAGCGTGAGACATCGCACGCACAGGCTCCTCCTGTAACTACGTCTCCTGTAACGACGCCTCCATCCACATCGAAACCAGGTCCCGATTCTGCTCCCGTAGTCAAACTGACCAATGCGGGCGTGGAAGCTCGGTTTCCCGGCGGGTGGGAGCTTGACTCGGCAAGTCCGTTAGACCGTCTGATTGCGGTGGATGGCGGAGATATGCGCGTCTTGGTGCTCGCTAGCCCGCTTTCGCAGGACATGGCGCTTGAACATCTAGCCGCCGCTTTGAGCAGCTCCGTTGCCGGGGATGAGACAAAGTCCGCGCCGGAACGCAGACAAGTACTGGGCACCGATGTCGTAGTCGTAGAGGAGCGGCTGCCGTCAGGTAATTCGATAGTGCTCTGGCATCACAAAGTGATGGACGGAACTCAAGTCAGTGTGGGGTGCCAGTTCAGAGGAAGGACTATTGCGCCGGTACGACCCGTATGCGACCAGGCAGTAGTAAGCGCTCGGCCGGTGCCGTAACACGCAAGGGGCGTAGAGAAAGTGACTGGGGGATGGGCGGGGGTAGGCAGGGGTAAAGGTTGGAAAACCAAAATGGAACCGAATCGGGGTTTTTCGCGCCAAACAATATGACGGGTTTTTAACGCGGGAAGCTGGCTGGCTCGCGCGGGGAGGTAAAAATGCCGTCGTTAATCAGTCACTCAACACGAATAAGGGGGAAACAGTGGCAAACCTATTTGCAGCCGAATCAGATCAAATGACCACTACCGCGGGGGACGTCGATGGCGTCAACTCGGAAGTACAGGGCGAGCTGGGTCGCATTCGAGGCGTCGTGGACGGTCTGGCGGGGGAATGGAAGGGCCAGGCTAAAGACAGCTTCGATGATCTGATGCTTCGTTGGGATGACGCAGCTATGCGTCTATCCAATGCGCTGACGGATATCGCGGATAACATCCGCGCAAATTCCAGCAGCTTCGATGCGGGCGAGGACGAGGGGGCGTCGTCGTTCAAGCAGGTGGCAGCAGCGGGTGCGTCGTTGCTGAACCTCTAAACGTTTTATCGAATCGCACAACCACAACACTGAATCACACAACACACATCACCTTTTGGGGAAAGGGTTCTTAATGCAACCAATTAGGTACAGTTTTGGCGGCATCGACGGTGCTGCCGATGACATTCGGTCCACTTCTGGCACCATCAACGGGCTGCTCGGAGATTTGAAGAAGCGCATCGCGCCGATGGTCTCTACGTGGGAGGGTGACTCTTCGGATTCTTACCAGGAGGCTCAGCGTGAATGGGACACAGCAGCGGAGGAGCTCAATATGATTCTCACGACTATCGCGGATACGGTCAGCGCAGGTAGCCAGCGAATGGCGGATATTAACCGCCGCGCGGCAGCTAGCTGGGGATAGCTTGGTTCCTGCTTGAGGCACTTTTGATTGAGCTATGTAACCGGGGGAGGGGAGGACATTGCTCAATTGAGATCTTCAGTTAGGTATCTGCCTTTGAAGTATTCTTGCTAGCAGCACTCCAGGGGGGGGGAAAGGCCAGTCTCAGCAGTTTGCGGCTGAGACTGGCTTTGGCATTTTTTGTTCTAGTGCCATCTCAAGGTAGAGTAGTCAAACTGTGTGCGCACACGTGAATGTTGCCTCGGGTCTCCACCGGCCGCCGGGGAATAACAACAGTGTGCACGGTGGCTGGCAAATCTACACGGACCCTAAAAGGAGTCATGTTGTCTACTTTCCATCCGAAGGACGGTGACATCGAGCGCAAGTGGTACGTCATCGACGCTACCGACGTTGTTCTCGGCCGTCTGGCTACTCACGCCGCAGACTTGCTGCGCGGTAAGGGCAAGGCTTACTTCGCCCCTAACGTCGACTGCGGTGACCACGTCATCATCATCAACGCCGATAAGGTGCACGTCTCCTCGAACAAGCGGGAACGTGAGATGCGCTACCGCCACTCGGGCTTCCCGGGTGGCCTGAAGTCGATGACCCTGGGTCGTTCCCTCGAGGTTCACCCGGAGCGTGTTATCGCTGAGGCTATTGAGGGCATGATGCCGCACAACAAGCTTTCGCGTGCGTCCATCAAGAAGCTGCACGTCTTCGCCGGTTCCGAGCACCCGTTCGCCGGTCAGAAGCCTGAAAACTACGAGATCAAGGCGGTGGCACAGTGACCAACCCACAGGACGTCAATGAGAACCAGAACGTAGAGGCCACCGAGGCTTCCTACGATGATGTTCAGGCTGCCGCTGCTGCTGCCACTGAAGAGTTCACCTCTTCCATCGGCGACGCAGTTGCTACCGAGACCGAGGCTGAGGCTGCTCCGGCTGCACCGCTGACCCTGGATCGTCCGATTCAGACTGTCGGTCGTCGTAAGCGCGCTGTCGCCCGCGTCGTTCTGACCGCTGGTTCCGGCAAGATTGTCTGCAACGGCCGCGAGCTCGAGGATTACTTCCCGAACAAGCTGCACCAGCAGGAGATCAAGGATCCGCTGGTCCTGGTCGAGCGCGAGAGCCAGTTCGACATCAAGGCCAACATCAACGGTGGTGGCCCGTCCGGTCAGGCCGGTGCTCTGCGCCTGGCTATTGCTCGTGCCCTGAACGAGTTCAACCCGGAGGAGCGCAGCGTTCTCAAGAAGGCTGGCTTCCTCACCCGCGACGCTCGTGCTGTCGAGCGCAAGAAGGCTGGTCTGCACAAGGCCCGTCGCGCACCGCAGTACTCCAAGCGTTAAGCTTTACTGCTTCGAAAAGCACCTCAGTTTGCGTATTACACGCAAGCCGAGGTGCTTTTTTGGTTAAAGTCCGCAGTGACCAGGCATGGCTGCATTTTTGGGACAAGCCCCGTACGTTAGACTTTTATCCGTTAAAAACTGCCGCGAGAATCGTTTATCGCGGTGCGATTGCAGTGCGATGAAAGTGCGATTGCAGTGCGATGGGAAGAAGGAAACCGTATGGCGGTGAGCACCACAGCCACCAAGACCTCCGACGCGAAGAGCTCCTCTAGCTCGTCGTCGGTGGCGAAGCATCCCTTCCGCATTCGACGCGTACCAGGCATTGATGGGCTGCGCGGTCTGGCCGTTGCCACAGTGGTGATCTACCACTACTTCGATAATGTGCTGCCCGGTGGCTACATCGGTGTGGATATCTTCTTCGTGCTCTCCGGATTTCTTATCACCTCGCTTCTGGTGCGCGAACGCGCGGTCACTGGGCGCATCGATCTAAAGGACTTCTGGCTCCGTCGACTGCGCCGCATCGCTCCGGCTGCGATGTTCGTGTTGTTTATTTCCATCGCCGTCGCAGGTCTGGTCGGCGGGGATCCCGCTGTTGGCTTGTCGACGCAGTTTCTCGGCACGGTCTTTTTCGTCAATAACTGGACGCAGATTGCGGGTTCTCAGTCCTATTTCGCGGATTCCGGAGTGCAGCTGTTAGCGCACTACTGGTCACTGTCGGTGGAGGAGCAGTTCTACTTGCTCTGGCCATTGATCTTTGTGGCTCTTCTCGCCCTGAAGCTGGCATCTCGCAAGCTGGCAGCAGTGGCGGGCATTGGGGCGGTTGCTTCTTTCGTGTGGATGGTCTCGCTCTACGATCCGAAGGTCGACCCCACGAGGGTCTACTACGGTACCGATACTCACGCCTTTGGACTCCTGTTTGGCGCGGCCCTCGCATTGTGGTTGACATCGACGTCGTCACGCGCAGAGGCGGACTCCTGGCCACGCACAGAACCCCTGCTGCGGGACTTCTTTGGCAGTTCTGCCCAAGCTTTCGTAGTGGCCTCGCTGCCTCTGATCTTCCTTTCGTTGGTTCTGCTGATGATGTCGGATACTGCGTCGGCGACTTACCGCGGTGGGTTGGTGTTCGCCTCGTTGCTGTCGGTGGCGATTCTCTATCTTGTCGTTCGCGGTGTCTCACCCGTGCGTCAGATTTTTGAGTTCAAGCCACTGTGCTGGCTGGGAAAGATTTCCTTCTCGCTGTACCTGTGGCACTGGCCGGTCATCGTGCTCATCCGCGAACTGCTGGAGCGCAATGAGGCCATACAGTATGAGAACCTCGCTGCCTTCGCAGGCATCGCGCTATCGCTGCTTTTGGCGAACTGGTCGTACAAGAATGTGGAATCGCCAATTCGCCGGATGGGTTACCGCCGTTGGATGTTGCAGTTTTCGGGCACGCAGTTTGCCGGTTCCTGGAAGCCGCGCGTTGCAGCAGGGCTGGCGCTGGTCGTCGTGGTTGGTGCAGTTGTGGGAATGGCTACGGCGCCGAAGATGACGCGTTTGGAGGCACAGCTACAGGAGGCAGCTGAGCGCCGTGCACAGGCACAAAAGGCGGAGGAAGCCGAGTTGGCCAAGCGTGTTATGCCGCGTGGTGACCAGATCACCGCTATCGGCGACTCTGTGATGCTCGCCTCGGCGTCGGCGTTGGAAGAGAAGCTGCCCGGTATCTATATCGATGCGGCTGTTTCCCGTGGTTATCCGGCCGCCCCGGAGATCATCGCGAGTATGAAGGCGGCGGGTACGCTCGATCCATTCGTCGTGCTGGGTCTTGGTATCAATCAGTCGGCTGCGGCATCGGACGAACACCTGTTGGATGAGATCCTCGATTCGCTGGGTGAAGACCGCATCATTGTCCTAATCAACCCGTACGGTGATCGTGTGTGGATGCCGCAGTCGGAGAGGGAAGTCCTCGACGCGGCAAAGAAGCGCGACAATGTCTATGTGGCTGACTGGTGCCATGGTGTGCGTGATGATTTGTCCAAGCTGCGCGCGGACCTTATCCACCCGACCCCCGATGGCGCCGAGGTCTATGCCAATGCCGTGGTCGATGCTTTCCAGCAGTATGCGAAGAACAAGAAACGCATTCCGGACACCTGCGGAATCTAATAAAAATCTAGTTAGTAGTGTTTCCACGGTAAAGTAAGTGGCTGTGGCCAAACAAAAGTCTTCCTCCAGTCACCGTGGATTAAAGATTTTCCTCGGCATCGTCCTCGGTATCTTCGCGCTCTTCGGTGTGTTTTACGCTGTCGATTACGTGCTGAACAAGGACCATGTCCCGCGCGGGTCTACCGTTGCGGGTATTGACATCAGCACGCTGAGCGCGAATCACGCTGAGGCGAAGCTCGAAGAGCAGCTCGGTGATCTTTCCACTCATCCAGTGGCGTTTCGTGCCGGCGAACGCACGGCGGAGGTTCTGCCCGAGGAGGCGGGGCTGAGCATCGACTGGGAGAAGACGGTCGCGCAGGCGGGTAAGCAGACGGCGAACCCAGTTACCTGGGTGCGCAGTTTCTTTACTACCCGTGAGCTGGATTTGGTCAGCGATATCGATAGCTCTAAGTTCGAGCCGCAGGTCGACCGTCTCGTCGGCGAACTGACTATTGCTCCCGTCGATGGTGAGGTCAAGCTTGTCGACGGCCGCGTGGAAACAACTCCACCGGTCATCGGCCAAGATGTCGACCGCAATGCGGTCAGCGGGGATTTGGCCGCCAAGTGGTTGTCGCCGGAGGGTATCGATGTAGAGACCACCGCGCACGACCCGGCTATCGGTGAGGATCAGGTCCGTGAGGCAGCTGAGGGAGAGGCCGCCGATGCGGTGTCGGGCCCCATTGTTGCCAAGGGCCGTGATGGCAAAGATGGTGTAATTCCTCCGGAGCGCATGGCTGAAATCATCAGCTTTGTGCCGCGCGACGGTGGATTGGCCGCCGATATTAATGTCGACCGCGCACGCGAGATCCTCGAGGAGGGGCTGGCTGCTTCCGAGGTTGATAAGCGCAATGCGTCGATACGCTTCAGCGGTGGTTCGCGTGAAGTGGTCCCCTCGGTTGATGGCGTAGCCGTGAAGTGGGATGAAACTATGAAGGACTTCGCCGAGCGTGTGACTTCGACGGATAAGCGCGAGTTCGATGCGGTCTACGAGGACAAGCCCGCCACCTACACCACCGAACAAGCGGAAAGTGCCACCTTCGATGATGTCATTGGTGAGTTCACCACCGGTGGCTTCAGCTCGGCATCGGGAACAAACATTGCCCTGGTGTCGCAGATGGTCAACGGCGCATTCGTGGCGCCGGGCGATACATTCAGCCTGAACGGCTACACGGGTCCGCGCGGTACTGCGCAGGGTTTTGTCGAGTCGGGCATCATCCTCAACGGCCATGCGGATAAGGCTGTCGGCGGTGGCATTAGCCAGTTCGCTACCACTTTGTACAATGCTTCGTACTTTGCGGGCATGGAGGATGTCGCGCACACTCCGCACAGTTACTACATTTCGCGTTACCCGGCCGGCCGTGAGGCGACGGTGTACGAGGGCGCAATCGACCTAGCGTTTAAGAACAGTTCCGACACTCCGATTCTCATCGAGGCCGTTACTACTGGCTCCGACGTCACTGTGCGCATCAAGGGTGTGAAGAAGGTCAACGTCGAGTCCATCAATGGTGGCCGTTGGGCATACACGCAACCGCAGCGTATGCAGGTCAGTGGCAGCTCTTGCCAGCCGTCGTCGGGTGCGCAGGGCTTTACCACTTCCGACACACGCGTCATTCGGGACCTCTCGGGCGCGGAAATCTCGCGTGAAACTCAGACTACGGTTTATGACCCGCAGCCAATTGTGTCCTGTGGCTAGTCTGGATTCGCCTGCGCGACCGGCTAAAGTAATACAGCATTGACAATGCAATAGTCCGCGATACCAAAACTCATAAAACCCCCAAGGAGTGGTCTAGCAACAATGGCACGTCTTTTCGGAACTGATGGCGTCCGCGGTTTGGCGAATAAGACTCTGACCGCACCGCTGGCAATGCGGCTGGGCGCTGCTGCGGCCACTGTGCTGACTAGCGGCACGAATCCGTCGGGGCGTCGTCCCCTGGCCATTGTTGGCCGCGATCCGCGTGTCTCCGGTGAGATGCTCGCCGCAGCGCTGTCTGCCGGCATGGCTTCCCAGGGCGTCGACGTTTTGCGTGTCGGCGTGCTGCCCACTCCGGCTGTCGCTTTCCTCACCGACGACTACGGTGCCGACATGGGTGTGATGATTTCGGCTTCTCACAACCCCATGCCGGACAACGGCATCAAGTTCTTCGCCGCGGGCGGCACCAAGCTTGACGACGCGGTGGAGAAGGAAATCGAACACGCTCTCCACAACCTGCCGGAGACCGGCCCCACGGGCACCGGAGTGGGGCGTGTCATCGAGGAGGCCCCAGACGGGCTCGACCGCTACCTGTTCCACCTCTCCCGTGCGGTCAGCACCAAGCTCGACGGCATTCGCGTCGTAGTGGATTGTGCAAATGGTGCTGCTTCGCAGGCCGCCCCCATGGCGTACGCGGCCGCCGGTGCCGACGTCGTCGCTATTCATGACAAGCCGAACTCCTACAACATCAACGACAACTGCGGTTCCACCCACATTGAGGTTTTGCGCGCGGCAGTGCTGGAGCACGGCGCGGATCTGGGTCTGGCTCACGATGGCGATGCCGACCGCTGCCTGGCTGTGGACTCGCAGGGCAACATCGTCGATGGTGACCAAATCATGGCCATCCTGGCCGTCGCCATGAAGGAAGAGGGGCTACTGCACCACAACACGCTGGTGGCCACTGTGATGAGTAACCTCGGCCTCAAGCTGGCGATGGAGGAAAACGATATCGCCCTGCGTACCACCAAGGTCGGCGACCGCTACGTGCTGGCAGATTTGAACGCCGGCGGTTACTCGCTCGGCGGTGAGCAGTCGGGGCATGTGGTCATTCCGGATCACGCCACCACTGGTGACGGCACCCTCACCGGTCTGTACCTCATGGCGCGGATGGCACGCACCGGTAAGTCTCTGGCTGAGCTGGCCTCCGTAATGAAGGTGCTGCCGCAGACTCTTATCAACGTGCCGGTGTCCAACAAGGCCGCAATTCTGGAGTCTGATGAGGTCAAGGCCGCCATCGATGCAGCCGAGGAGAAGCTGGGTTCCACCGGTCGCGTGCTGTTGCGCCCGTCCGGCACCGAGGAGCTCTTCCGCGTCATGGTGGAGGCCGCCGATGCGGAATCGGCCCGCAAGATTGCCGGGGAGTTAGCTGCGGTTGTGGCCGCAGTCTAGAGTCAGGAGTGTGGAAATGAATGACGCGCCAGAGGACATTAAAGCCCGCTTTGCCCCGGGTGAAGCCGACATCCAGGTAGAGGTGGTCGATCGTGACGGTCGGGTTCTCGGTACCGTCGGCAAGCTTGAAGCACACGTTCCGCCGGGAATTTTGCACCGTGCTTTTTCTCTTTTCCTCTTCGATGAGCAGGGACGCATGCTGCTGCAGCGCCGTGCGGAGTCGAAGTATCACTCACCACTGCTACTGACGAATGCGACCTGCTCGCACCCACTGCCGGGGGAGCCGGTGGCCGATGCCGTTGAGCGTCGTGCGAAGGAAGAGCTCGGTGCGGATGTCTCCCAGTTGGAGGAAATCGGCATTGTTATCTACCAGGTCATCGATGATCGTTCGGGATTGGCAGAGCACGAGTACAACCACGTGTACGCCGGCATCGTCGATCCGAAGTCGGTGGATATCAACCCCGATGAGGTCGATGAAGTGGTGTACGTGACCCCGCAGGAGCTCGCAGAACGTCGCGCGAACGAACCGATGACGGAGTGGTTTAACCACGTCTGGGGTGTCGGGGCGGAGAAGTTCTCCAAGTACGGTTTCGACATTGCGGGTGTGCCGGGTATCCATGGCCCCGCAGAGGCGCAGGCTGCCGCACAGTCGGTTTCGGAAAAGGATGTGTAGCTTCGTGACCAGCGTAGAAAACGCCAGCGTCGACGACTTCGGCCTCGACAAGTCCGAGGAATTGGAGACCGGGGAGTTCTATGCCCTGGCCAATGAACAGGGTGCCGCATTCGGTGAAGGCCATGCCAAGTCGATTTTGTTGGGCGAGCACTCTGTCGTCTACGGCAAGCCGGCTATCGCACTGCCGGTGACGTCGCTGCGCACGATGGCGTGGATTGACCGCGTGGAGGATTCTCCAGTCCTGTTTTCCATGGACGGCGAGGTCATCGACATCGACGAGCTGCCGGAGCGCTTTGCCTCCATCGCCGCTGCACTCCGCGCTGGCCTGCGCACCTTCGGTATTCCCGAACGCGACCTGCTGGTTCGTCTCCGCTCTGGTATCCCGCCCGCCGCAGGGCTGGGTGGTTCTGCCGCAGTGGCACATGCGCTTATCGACGCAGTGCGTGACCTCGCCGATGGCACTCTGACCGAGCGTCAGCGCTTTGACCTGGTGCAGGAAGCTGAGCGTCTGGCGCACGGTAACCCCTCTGGCCTGGATGCCACGGTTGCCCGCACATCGCGTCCGGTTTACTTCAAGCAGGGTGAGTTCCATCCGCTGAAGGTGGCCAAGAAGATGTTGCTGGTGCTGGGGGATACCGGTGTGCGTGGTTCGACGTCGCTGGCCGTTGCCCGCGTGCGTGGTTTCGTCGATTCCCACCGAGTCCACGGCCAAGAGTTGTTGGACCACTTGGGGCAGCTGGCCGATGGCGCGGTGCACAACCTGGCCAAGGGCGATTTTGCCCGTCTGGGACATCGCATGGACTCGGCGCAGGAAGCGCTAGAGGAACTAGGTGTTGGGCATGAGTCCATTACCGATCTCGTCACTGCCGCCCGACTGGCAGGTGCCCACGGGGCAAAGCTCACTGGTGCCGGTTGCGGTGGCTGTGTGATGGCGCTGGCAGAGTCCGCCGATCACGCGGAACTGATTAGCCATGCCATGATGGGCGCCAATGCCGTTGCTACTTGGACTGTGGAGGTAAATCCCTCGTGACCACGACCGCTACCGCCGTCGCTCATCCCAACATCGCTCTGATTAAATACTGGGGCAAGCGCGATGAGGCCGTGCAGCTACCGGCCACAGGTTCGCTGTCCCTTACTCTGGGCATCGCTCCGACGACGACCACGGTGTCGCTTATCGACGATCCCAGCGTCACCGCCGACTCGGGCACTCTGAACGGCCAGGAGATGGTGGGCAAGGACCTCTCCCGTGTCCAGAAGTTTTTGGATTTGGTCCGCGAGCGTGCGGGCAGCACTAGCTTCGCAGAGGTGACCAGCACCAACGAGATTCCGACGGGTGCGGGTCTGGCTTCGTCCGCGTCGGGTTTTGGCGCTCTCGCGCTGGCCGCGGCGAAGGCCTACGGCCTGGACTACACCCCGGAACAGCTCTCGGCTCTGGCCCGTCGCGGTTCGGGCTCGGCCTGTCGCTCTATTTTCGGCGGCCTCGTTGAGTGGCTGCCCGGCGATGACGATGCTTCCAGCCACGCAGTGGCTCTGCCGGATTCCGGCCTGGATCTCTCCCTGGTCGTGGCGGTTTTGGCCCCGGGGCGCAAGAAGATTGACAGCCGTGCCGCCATGCGTCGCACGGTCGAGACATCACCGTTCTTCCCGGCCTGGGTGGAGCAGGTGCCTCGTGATATCGAGGACATGAAGGCCGCCATTGCCGCTGCGGACTTCACTGCGGTCGGCGAGCTTGCCGAGGCCAATGCCATGCGCATGCACGCCACTATGCTGGGGGCTCTTCCTCCGGTGCGGTACTGGAATCCGGATTCGGTGGCGGCTCTCGATCTCGTCGCTACGCTGCGTGACGAGGGCACCGAGTGCTACGCCACCATGGATGCCGGGCCGAACGTGAAGGTGCTGTGCCGCAGCGGCGATGCCGAGACCATCGCGGATCGTTTCCGCGCAGAGTTCGAGGATATTGACGTGCTGGTTTCCGGCTCCGGCCCCGGCGCTTACCTGGTGTAGCTGGGGGAGTAGTTGAGCAACGCTAAAGGCGGACCTATCGAAGGCGAGTCCATCGGCCGTGGCTGCGGCAAGCTGTACCTCACTGGTGAGTATGCGGTGATGGATGTCGAGGGGCTGGCCGTCATCGCAGGTGTCGACCGCTATGTGACAGTTCGGTGCCGCGATGCCGAACCATCGCAGCCGGTCTCTCGCGTGTACTCCAGCTATTACGGCCCGCAGGGGCGCGTCATTGATATCGATGCACCAGATGACATCGCTACCCATACGATTTCCCTGGTCTATCGCATTGCTGCGGGCGAGTTGGAAAACACCCCAGAGCGCCCCATAAATATCGTCATTGAATCAGACCTCGATGACGCCGACAGTGGTGCGAAGTATGGCCTGGGATCCTCCGGGGCTGTCGCTGTGGCTGTAACTCGTGCGCTGGGGACGCACCTGGGTCTGGAGCTGGATTCACTGGACGTGTACAAGATTGCGATGGTGGCCACGCTTCTGGCTGGTGCAGCTGGTTCCGGCGGCGATATCGCGTGCTCCGCGCACGGCGGGGTGGTGCTCTATCGCCGGCCGAATCCGACGGCGCTCGCAGAGCTCGTGGCGGCTGATCCTGTCGCTGCCGTGGCGGCACCGTGGCCGAATCTTCGCATTGACGCCCGCACCGACCTCGGTGGGCTACAACTGTTGGTCGGCTGGACGGGCAGTCCGGTGAAGACGGACTCGCAGTTGAAGAAGGCCGGTGGCGCAGACCGTGATTTTGTGCGCGGGGTCTCGTCGATAAGCGAAAGACTCTGGCAGGCGCTTGCCGACGGCGACCACACGGCGGCGTTTGCCTGCCTGCGTGAGAATCGGACGCTGCTGCAGGACTATGAGCGTGAGCGTGCTGTGTGCATCGAGACGGAGAAACTGAAAGCGCTCGCCGACATCGCCGATGGCGCGGGGGCCGCGGGCAAGAGCAGTGGCTCCGGTGGTGGTGACTGTGGAATCGCGCTGGTGGGAGTCTCAAAAGATGCCGATGCCGAGGAGACTGCCGCGGACATCACCGCGCGCTGGCAAACCGCTGGCATCCAGCCGTTGCCGCTGAAGCTGGCCGCTCAACTTTGACCACAGTTTTTTGACCGTAGAATTTAAGACAGCTGAAATTTACAGAAGCTGGGAACCGAAGCTGCATGCAGCTAGAAAGGGTCGCTTAGGACAATGGCTGAAAAGAGCTCGCACGACCTGGAATATGCACACGTACCGCTGAGCTGGATTGGTCCGGTGCGCATTAGTGGCAACGTCATGAATGACGAGGTGAAGATTCCGCTGGCGACTTACGAGACCCCGCTGTGGCCGTCGTGTGGTCGCGGTGCGAAGGTCTCCCGCATGATCGAAGGTGGCATTACCTGCACTTTCGTCGGTGAGAAGATGACCCGATCGGTGATTTTCACTCTCGACTCGGCAGCTGATGCCGTCATTGCGCGCGACAACATCCTGTCTCGTTATGACGAGCTGAAGAAGGTCGTGGAGTCCTCCTCGCGTTTTGCCAAGCTGGTAGATATTCACTTCCAGATCGCATCGCGTCTTCTCTTTGTCCGCTTTGACTTCTTCTCCGGTGACGCCTCGGGCCACAACATGGCCACGCTGGCGTCTGAGCGTTTGATGTCCTACCTGATGGAACAGATGCCAGAGTTGGGCTATGGCTCGATCTCGGGCAACTTCTGTACCGATAAGAAGACTTCCGCAGTCAATGGCATTCTGGGCCGCGGTAAGTACGTGATCGCCGAGGCCGTCATTCCGGAGCCGGTTGTCCGCGAGCGTCTGCGCACAACTGCCAAGCGCCTGGCTGAGCTCAACGAACGCAAGAACCTCGTCGGCTCCATCATGGCCGGTTCGCTGCGCAGCGGTAATGCGCACTACGCCAATATGCTGCTGGGCTTTTACCTCGCTACCGGTCAGGACGCTGCGAATATCGTCGAAGGCTCGCAGGGGCTGACGCAGGTAGAGGCGCTTGACGACGGCTCCGTGCGCTTTAGCTGCACCCTGCCACATTTGATCGTCGGTTCCGTGGGCAACGGCAAGGGCTTGGACTTCGTGGAGAAGAATCTCACGGCGCTGGGCTGCAAGGAGGACCGTGAGCCGGGCGAGAATGCCCGTCGTCTAGCAGCGTGCTGCGCGGCAATCGTCTGGTGTGGTGAGCTTTCCCTGCTCGCGGCACAGACGAATCCGGGTGAGCTGATGGAGGCGCACGTTTCTATCGAGCGTGCGAAGTAGCGGTTTGTGAATAGTCGTTTGCGACAATTCGCAAAACCTAAGACAAATCTCAGGTAAACGCGCTAGATTTCTGTAGTAGGCAATTAAAATTTTGTGGGCAAAATATCCCGTGGTCTGATGACTGCTCTGATGACATGGGGATGTTTCGTTGCCCGTTATTTCTTAAAAATCTGTAGAGGTAGTGAAGGCACGGTTTTGATGACAACAAGCAATGTGACCCCGATCGGTATTGATGACATCGCCTTTGCGACGGGTTCGTACTGCATTGACCTCGCCGATATTGCGCCCCGACTCGGAGCGGAACCGGCAAAGTACCACAAGGGCCTGGGGCAGGAACGCTCCAGCGTGGTTGCCTCTGATGAAGATCCGGTGACGATGGCCGCGGCCGCGGTGAAGAAGATCGTTGACCGCCACGGTATCGACGGCGTGCGCACCATCATGTTCGCCACTGAGACCGGTATCGACCAGTCGAAGGCCGCTGCTGTCTATGTCCACGAGCTGGTCGGTCTTGACCCGCACGCGCGATCTGTCGAGCTGAAGCAGGCTTGCTACTCCGGTACCGCGGCGCTGCAGTTCGCGTGCGCTCTGGTGGCCCGCAATCCGGAGGAGAAGGTCATCGTTGTCGCCTCCGACATTGCCCGCTATGACCTGGACTCCGCTGCGGAGCCGACCCAGGGCGCAGGTGCTGTAGCCATGCTGGTGACCGCTAATCCGCGCATCCTGGCTATCGATGCGGCTTCGGGCGTCTTTACCCGCGAAGTTATGGACTTCTGGCGGCCGAACCACCGCAGCCAGGCGTTGGTGGAGGGCAAGCTCTCTATTAGTGCTTACATCGACGCTGTTCAGGGTGCTTACGAGGACTACCGTGCCCGCGGCGGTGTGGACTTCAGCGAGATTGACTACTTCAGCTACCACCAGCCGTTTACCAAGATGGCCTACAAGGCGCACCGGCAGCTTTCGGCCAATAACGGTGTGGAGCTCACCGCGGAGGACGAGGCCCGCCAGCTCGGCCCAACCACCGAGTACAACCGCATCATCGGTAACTCCTACACCGCATCGGCCTACTTCGGCCTGCTCTCGCTGCTGGATACCGAGAAGGACCTGGCTGGTAAGAAGGTCGCTGTTGTCTCCTACGGTTCCGGCTCGGTTGCTGAGTTCCTCACCGGCAATGTGGTCGAGGGCTACGAGTCCCAGTTACGCGCCGCAGATAATGCGCGTGAACTGGCTGAACGCGTGAAGCTCGATGATCCGACCTACTACCGCCACGCTCAGGTGACGCATGAAGATCCGGGTGAGTACTCCAACCTGGGAGACGACGCCCTGATTGGCACCGGCCCATTCAGCTTCACCGGTGTTGAGGGGTGTAAGCGCATCTACCGCGCTCGTTAGCCCCCGGGGGCACCCGCGCTAGTACTTAGACGGAACCGAATCCTCTTTTTTCGCGCCTAACAGTAATAAGAACTGTTTTTCGCGGGGAAGGGGATTTTTCGTGTCCGCACGTTTTACTGGAGGCAGTGGCGGAGGCTTGCTGCACTTTTCGGAAGATGCAGTGACAGCGGCTGCCCGAGAGATCGAGCAGCGCGGCCGTGAAGGCCATGAGCGGTGGGGAAGCGCTCCTGATATTTCCGCAGCAGATTGTGGCCAGGGTTTTGCCGCCCAGGGGCGCCGTCTGCAGCAGGCGGCAGCGAGGCTGCGTGAGCACGGGCAATCGATGTACGCGGGACTTGGCAATCATGCTCCGGCAGTGCGGGAACAGTGGCGTGTCTTTGCAGGCTGTGACAGCGCCGGGAGCGCCGACCTCGGTGGAATTGAGGTAGTGGACTGATGCCATGGGTTGCTCGAATTCTTCCGATATTGGTGCGTGTTATTGGCCGTGGAAGCCGTATTGGAGCCAAGCGCGGGGTTGGCGGCATCGGCAAGAATCTGCCCAAAGTCTTGGATAAGGTGCGACGCGCTGACGGCTGGAAGGGCAGCGCCCTGTCCAAGTTCTCTAACTCCGTGGGGTTGATAGCCTCCGCGATAACTATTGCTATGGCTTTCGATTGGGGCGGTTTGAAAGGCGATGCCGCCGACGCCGCCAAGGAGCGCTGCGATAAAGCTGCGCAGGACTGTGCGAATCAGGATGAGCAGTCCGCCAATGGCGCGCAGAGCGTCGGCGAGTGCGGCAAGAAAGTCGACGAGGTCCTTGAGGATTGCGAGAAGCAGGCCGAAGATATGGCTGAGCAAACCGACGGCATCCTCTCTCAGTGCGAAGCGCTTGTCGACGATCCGGAGGTCGGCGCCGAAGCCGCACAAGTGGCCCAGCAGGTGTGTAACAGTCTCGTCGACTCCACTGGTCAGCTCTACGATGCGCGTAATAGTTGCATCGAGCAGTGTCTTGAGCAGGCAGCGTGTGACACTGAGGCCGCGGTGGTCGCCACCCCGCCGCAGCCTCCTACTGTTCCAGCCAGTTCGGGTGCTACCTCGGCGGCCTGTGCAGAGGTGGCTGAGTCTGGGAGTGGCGAAGGAGCTACTGTAACCGGTGGCAACGGTGCTACCGCTGGTGGAATTGGGGTCGTTGCCAACGTTGATATTGGGATAGAGGCAGGCGTTGCTGCTGGAATATCCGTTGGAGGTGCCATTGGCGCTGCCGGGGCGGCCAGTATCGCTGGAATTGCGGGAGCTGTCGGGGTTGCAGGCAGTGTCGCGTCCTCACTGCTCAACTTAGACATGTGCACGGAGACGGAAGAGCCAGTGTGCGAACAGGCACCTGCGCCAGCACCAGCACCAGCACCAGCTCCTGCGCCGGAGGACTGTGTGCCGGAACCCGAACCAGAACCCAAGCCCGAACCTGAACCCAAGCCCGAACCTGAACCCGAGCCCGAACCTGAAAATGTTCCTGAACCGCCTCCTCCAGCTGAGAAACTAAAGCACTTGGGAATCGAGCTGCCACAGGAGACGCAAGCAGAACAGCGAGCGGAACCGCAGCCAGAACCACAAGCAGAGCCGCAGCCAGCACCAGCCCAGGATTCGGCAGCATCAGTGCAGGAATCTGCTTCAGCTGTGCCCGAGCCCCCTGAGCAGCCCAACGCCCAGGAGCTTGTGGGCGCGGTCAATTCGCCAACGGCAGGTGAGTGGTAATGGGGAGTAAGCATGCCGCGAAATATGACCGGATTGGGCAGGCCTATTACGACGCTGCTGCAATGACTAGGCAGGAGTTCGATACGGCGGTACAGAGGGCACAGAAAGAATTGCAGGGTTTGGAGGAGCGTCGTAAAGCACGCGAAATTAAGGAGAGGGAGGTGGCGGCGGGCGTCGAAAAGCAACAAAAAACCGCCCGACCGAAGGGAACCGTTACGCGGTTGTTCGGGCGGGCGGGGAAAGGGACGCCGACGGTGAAGTCGATTCGGGGCGTGTCCTGAAGCGTGGCCTAGTGACTACTTGCCGGGAATCAGCGAGTGCTCCGGGTTTTCCGGCAGCTCCTTGATGAGCCACTCCATGTCGCGGTTAGTTGTGCCCTTGATAGTGGCGGTCGGGTCTGCGAAATCTGAGTACTTCTTGTCGTCACCGACCGTGGCCAGCAGGAAGCCTGTGAGTGCGGCGCGCGCGACCTCCTGGTACTTCACCTTGGAGGAAGAGAAGCCCGCTAGACGACGGAGAAGAGTTGTTTCCGAGAAGCTGCCCTGGTCAGCCTTGTCTACTTCGCGGTAAACGACATCGCCCTTCCACTGAACAGCCAGGCGAGCCGGGTTGCCGCGATCGAGCCACTGATCCTCGCCAGGGGCCAGGACGAGGCCCGGAGCCGAGACATTAGTTGCAGCGGCGCTGGAGGAAGGCGCGGTAGTTGCGGGGAAGACGCAGCCAACGCCGGAGATGAGGTCGTGACCAGCGGCGGCGAGGACGGCTACGCCAGCGCCCATGCCGTGGCCGGCAACGCCGAGTTTCTTCGGGTGGACGACGACCTTGCCCTCTCCGAGGCGGACACCAGCGAGAATCTGGAGCGCTGTCTCCAAATCGTTGGCGAGACCACGGTGATCTGCCACGATGCCATTTTCGGTGTCCGGAGCAGCGACCGCGATGCCCCACGAAGCTAGGTGACGCAGCGTGGCGTGGTACTCCTCAATCGGTGTGCGCCAATCGTGTGCGAAGGCGATACCGGGGATGCCATTGCCCTCGGCAGGCGTGTAGACCTTTCCCGGCAGGCCAGTAAAAGCGAGATCACCGACCATGACGCGGTGCGGTCCACGCTTGGAAAGATTAGATGTCAGAGTCTTCAAGTTGTCAGCCACAGTGAATAGCTTAACTATAAGGTGCATACCTTTGCTGAAAAAGTGCCAGGATGAGCGAGAATGTCTATTTCGTTATGACGATTTTCCGCTTCGCGGGTTATTCTGTAGGACATGTGTGGAATCGTTGGATATGTGGGCCATCAGCCCGCCCTGGATATTGCTGTCGATGCGCTACGACGCATGGAATACCGTGGCTATGACTCCGCGGGGGTTGCCATTGTCGACGATCAGGGGCATATCACTGTAGAGAAGAAGGCCGGTAAACTCGCCAACCTCGAGGCTGCCCTTGATGCGGATGGGCGCGACAAAATCACTGGAACCACCGGAATTGGGCACACCCGCTGGGCTACCCACGGTCGCCCAATTGATGAGAATGCCCACCCACACCAGTCCTATGACGGCAAGGTGGCTATCGTCCACAACGGCATTATCGAGAACTTTGCTCCGCTACGTCAGGAGCTGGAGGATGCCGGCATTGAGCTGAAGTCCGAAACCGACTCCGAGGTCGCCGCGCACATGCTCGCCCGTGCCCTGGACGGTTCCGACGGCGGATCTACCGCTGGTGATTTCGAGGCCTCTGCGCTGTCCGTGCTCAACCGCCTCGAGGGTGCTTTCACGCTGCTGTTTACTCATGCAGACCACCCGGATCGCATCATCGCTGCTCGTCGCTCCACTCCGCTGATTGTCGGGGTGGGCGAAAACGAAATGTTCCTCGGCTCCGATGTTGCGGCTTTCATCGCGCACACCCGCGAGGCCGTGGAGCTGGGGCAGGACAACGTCGTCATCATCACCGCAGATGACTACCGCATTCTGGATTTCGCCGGCAATGAGCAGCAGGGTCGACCATTCACCATCGACTGGGATCTCGCCGCAGCCGAAAAGGGTGGCTATGACTCCTTCATGATGAAGGAAATCCACGAGCAGGCTGCCGCCGTCCGCGATACGTTGGCCGGTCACCTCGTTGACGGCCGCATCGTTCTCGACGAGTCCCGCCTGAGTGACCAAGATCTGCGTGACATCGAGAAGGTCTTCGTCGTCGCCTGTGGTACCGCATACCACTCTGGTTTGTTGGCCAAGTACGCCATTGAGCACTGGGTTCGTATCCCGGTCGAGATTGAGGTCGCTTCCGAGTTCCGCTACCGCGATCCGGTGCTGGACCGCCAGACGCTGGTGGTCGCTATTTCGCAGTCGGGTGAGACTGCGGACACCCTTGAGGCCGTGCGACACGCAAAGAGCCAGGGCGCCCGCGTGCTGGCTGTCTGTAACACCAACGGTGCACAGATTCCGCGTGAGTCTGACGCCGTGCTCTACACGCACGCCGGCCCGGAGATTGGTGTTGCTGCAACCAAGTCGTTCCTGGCGCAGGTAGCCGCAAACTACCTGGTCGGATTGGCTCTTGCCCAGGCACGCGGCACTAAGTACCCGGATGAGGTCACTCGCGAGTTTGAAGAGCTGGAGACCATCCCGGCACTGATTGACAAGGTCGTCGCTAAGGGCGATGAGTTCATCGACATGGCCAAGGAAATCGGTGCTATCCCGACGATGCTCTTCCTCGGCCGACACGTTGGCTTCCCAGTCGCACTTGAAGGTGCGCTGAAGCTCAAGGAGCTTGCCTACATTCACGCAGAGGGGTTCCCGGCAGGCGAGCTCAAGCATGGCCCAATTGCACTCATCGAGGATGATCTTCCGGTCGTCGTCGTAGTGCCATCGCCGAAGGGGCGCGCCGTGCTGCACTCCAAGATTGTCTCCAACATCCAGGAGATTCGTGCCCGTGGCGCTAAGACCATCGTGATTGCCGAAGAAGGGGATCAGTCGGTGGTTCCGTTTGCGAACTACCTGATTGAGATCCCGGAGACCTCCACGCTGCTCCAGCCGCTGTTGTCTACGATTCCGATGCAGTTCCTGGCAGCTGAGATTGCTCGCCAGTGCGGTAACGAGGACATCGATAAGCCGCGCAACCTGGCTAAGTCAGTCACCGTCGAGTAGTTCGTCCTGCTTTCGTCGGTACTGCTCAATCTCCGCATCGAGTTCTTCATCCGTGAGGGACTCGATGCGTTTTTCTTCCTCCTCTGTTAGCTCCCAGACCTCGTCAGGTACGTCGCAAAATGACAACATCCAATCGAGGTTGCGTTTCTGAATCGTCTTCATCTTCCGTGTCACACGCTGATGAAAAGTTTGCTTGCCGACGTTCTTTAGCGGCCCAACCGGAACGCTAGTCGCGGTGTCTCCATCACGGGAAGTCCACACTTCTGTTCCATCAGGGAACCGATCGATGTCCCAGCCCCCGTGCGTTTTTAGGTTGTGGTGTCGGCGGCAGAGACAGTGCAGATTCTCCGTGTCAGTAGGCCCGCCCTGCTTGGGATTGTCGTGGTTGTACGGCTGAATATGGTCCAGGTCGCACTTGGCTGCCGGGACGTCGCAGCCGGGGAAGCGGCAGGTACCGTCACGCCCACGGACGCGAGCCACCTGGCTCTCGGTGGGGCGGTAACCATCCACCTTGCTATCGGCGGAGATACGGATGTGAGTTGCGCGAGCAATCCATTCTTCGGTGGCTACCTCGCTCAACCAGCCGATGCCATCAATCCATGCTGGCCCACCGCCGACCTCGCGGTAGACATTGATGACAATCTCGGCATTGGTCGAATTCTGTGCCAGCTGTAGTAGCGCTTCCGCCTGCGTGCACTGTTCACCGCGATTGATTGCGGTGTTGCGAATCCCCTGGATTCTTGCCATGAGCTCGGTCGCGCGGTCGTTTTCAAGGATTGCTGTGACCTTTTTGTGCTTGCCATCGCCCGTGTCGGCGAGTGCGACCGCTTCGCCTTCTGGCACCCGTTGGGTGCCGTCGTTGCGGGCGCAGTCGTTGTACTCAGAAACCAAGTCGCCGATTAGACGAGACAGCGTGTAGACACCAACCATTGCTTGTCGAGGTCGCGTCGGAGTGAGCATTTCCAAAAGATGGGGCTCTACCGTGTCGAACTGATCTGGTGACAGCCCGGCAACGCCATTGGCGATGGCGCGGAGATGGGCTAACGAGAAACAGAAGGTGGATTCGATGAGAGCCCGGACTTTTGGTAGGCGTTCGAACATCAGCGCAATTTCGCACAGCGTAGAACACTTGCCGCGGCTAAGGCCGGTTCGAATGCTTATGCGGGCAAGATGGTGATTGACATCGACCTCGTCGCCGGGAGCGCAGATATCGATGAGTTGAAGGTCTGCGGCGTTGATGGCACGGGCCGCGATGCTAATCGGGTCGTCGGATTGCTGGTTGGCCCATGAGGGCTTTTGACCTGGTGCTGGAAGTTCTGTGGGCGGCGATGACATTGGTTATCCCCCTGATTACTACGTGTCCGCCGGAGAATTGAAGATTGTGTTCTGTGGTGGAGAGAAGCGTGGTGGAGGCTGTTTCAACCAGTCCCGCCGACTTCTGTGCACCAGACAAAGAACTTTCGCTTACAAATTTTCCCTACAACCCAAATCGTACACCTGTTTGAAAAACTGTCAATAGAATTCTGGAAATACGTTCTAAAATTCTGTGCTGAATTAGATCCGGTCCCTCCGTCCGAGACCCCACCGCCCGAGACTCCGCCGCCCGAGACCTGTCGGCAGAGCGCCGTACATAGGCAGGACTCGCTGTCGCGGATGATGCGGGACATCACCAGCTTCAGCGCCATCCAGTTCCTCCAAGAACTCGTGAATGCGTTCGAGCGTATTGGGGGAGTAGAGCAGTGCGAGGTGATCAGACCAGTCGCCACCGCCAGTGGCATTGTTGACGTTCGTAATGTGGTGCCCCTCTTGTTCGGGCAAAAAGGCGCCGGTCCACGGGCGAACCACGGTGTCAAAAGGAGTGCCGATATTCAGGTAGTGCGGACCGCGTCGGGTAATGCCACGCGCTGCGCGGTTCAGAGTCGCAATGTAGTCAGAGTCCAGCAGCTGTTGAATGCAGGCACGGCCGACAAGGCGGTCGACGAGTTTGTGCATCGGTAGGCCGCATCGCTCAAGGGCACTGAGCCTTCGGCGCATGCCCCACGCAGTAGTGCCTCGGTGGTTTCCCGCAAGCGAGATCACTGCCCGCACGGGGCTGTTGTCGGAGGCGTACTGCTCGGCTTCTTCTTCGTTGAGGCCATGGTTGAGGGCGTCGTCGTAAAGCGAATCGATGCTCGCGTTGGCGTAACTGCGACAGTGCAGACCGCCCTGGGAATGACCGATGAGGTCGATGCGGGGAAGGGAGAGTTGGGCTCGGAAGCGGTCGAGAAGGTCGGTGACTTCGGCGAGCGCATCGCTTAAATCGGTGGTGGCTTTGACGCTACGGAGACGGCTGACCAGCGCGGCGGGGTCGGAGCCGTAATCGAGTGAGAATACGGGGCGATTCCGGGCGAGGAACGGCCCCAACATGGCGAAGGAGTTGAACGAGTTCATCCAGGTGCCGTGAACCAGGACAATTGGTATGCGACCGTTGTATCTGTCCAGGTCGGGAGTGATTTTGCCGTCGAGGATTTCGCGAACGTCCTGCACGCCGTGGGGGATCCATTCGGGATGACGCAACGAGCGCAGGTATGCCTGGGGAAAGGCGCGCAGTAGAGGGCCGAAAACTCGCGTGCTCGGGGAGTAGTCATCCATAGGGGCTAATCGTAGGCTGGGTTTATGACGTACTGCTACACAGCTGCCGAAATTCGCGCCGCGGAACAGCCCTATCTGGACGCACAAACGCGTGACGACGAACTCATGCGCCACGCAGCCGCCGCTGTGTCGGAGGTGGCGGAGCGGATGCTCTCAGAGGCATCTCCGGAGCCTGGTCGCGGTCGCGTGCTGCTGTTGGTTGGATCGGGAGGCAATGGTGGCGATGCACTCTATGCTGGCCGAAACTTGTCCTCGGATGGGCATGGCGTGGATGCGGTTTTGCTGGGCTCGAAGCCACACGAGCGGGCACTGAAAGCTTTTGAACTCGCAGGTGGGCGGGTGCTGCCGTTGGGGTGTGACCGGGAGACGGATTTATCGAAGATTCTGTGGTCGATTAGTGAAGACTACGCACTGATCATCGACGGCATCGTGGGGCTCGGAGGTCACGGCGCGCTGCGTGAAGAGGCCGCGTGGTTGGTGCGCGAAGCGCGGTTGGGCAAAGTTCCCATTCTCGCGGTTGATGTGCCGAGCGGCGTAGAAACCGATACTGGGCGTGCTTTTGACCCGCCTGCCCAGACCATCAATCCAGACCCTGATTTGGAGGAGAGACAGAACCCGTACTTGCCATCTCACGTGGAGGCCACGACAACGGTGACTTTCGGCGGTCTGCGCTACGCGCACTCGCTGTCCGAATCCTGTGGCACCGTCGAATTACACGAAATTGCGCTCGATGCCTTCTCCCTCGAACTTCCAGGACTGGGGCAGACGCTCTATGAAAACGGTACCTACAATGCCGTCCACCACCAGACTCCGACCGTGGAGTTCTACGAAGCCCTAGGCGGGAGCTTTCCGGCACCACTTGGCGCGATGACCCCGCTCGAACCCGGTGCAGCTGACCACAAGTACTCCACTGGAGTTACAGGAATCGCTGCCGGAAGCGAAGCGTATCCGGGCGCAGGTCAGCTGTGCGCCACCGCTGCCGTGCATGCGACCAGTCCCGCGGTCATCTATGTCGGCGACGCGGCCGCACGCAACCGCATCACCGCAGCCTTGCCGACGGTCATTGCGCAGCAGGACTCGGTGGATCGCAAAGAGGTACGCGTCGATGCCTGGGTCGTCGGTCCCGGTCGGGGCACTGATGAGAAAGCCGCCGAGGAACTGCGAGACATTCTGACCACTGACAAACCAGTGGTCATCGACGCTGACGCACTGACACTGCTGTCGAAGCATGAGGACATCCGACAGCTCGTTCGTGAGCGCGGCCAGGAGCGCAACCTGCGCACTGTTCTCACGCCGCACGCCGGTGAATTCGAGCGCCTGACCGGGCACGAGGTCACTAACCCCATCGCAGATGCGCGTGAACTTGCCGAGCAGTTCTCCTCCGAAGTGTTGCTCAAGGGACGCCGCACTGTGATGGTCAATCCGACAACGCAGCGCACAGTCGTGGTTGACGCGGGTAGCTCCTGGGCAGCCACGCCGGGCTCTGGCGATGTACTGTCCGGGCTCCTCGGCGCCTGGGTAGCGCGTGGCGAAGCCCTCTATCTACCAGCAATTATTCATGCGCGCGCCGCATTTTTGGCCGCGCAGACAGAGTTCGGACCAGCACCCTGCAGCGCCCAGGACATCGCCGAATCCATCCGAGATGCCACCGCATGGTTCACCAACGAAGGCAGCAGTGGCAAAATACGGCTATGACTTCCTCGGCACCAGCCATCCTGACCCATACCGTTAATCTCGACGCGATCACCCACAATGTGAAGACCGTCAAGGCCATCGCAGGGGTGTCGGAATTCATGGCCGTCGTCAAGGCGGACGGCTACTCGCAGGGTGCGCTGCAGACCGCGCGTGCCGCGCTGGCCGGCGGGGCAACGCAGCTCGGTGTCGCAACAATCGACGAGGCGCTCTCCCTCCGCGAGGAACTCCGCGCCACGCTTGACGACGGCCACGCCATCCCCATCCTTGCCTGGATCTGGGACGCAGCGGCCACCTCGTTGGTGCAGCGAGCTGTGGCTGCAGATATTGACCTCGGTCTGCCGTCGATGGTTCATGCGCTGGTCGTGGCCAATGCCGGGCGGGCGCTGTCGGTGACACCACGTGTGACGGTGATGGTCGATACGGGCTTGGGGCGCTCGGGATTCTCTATGGCCAATGGGGACTTTGAGCATGCGGTCGCTCAGCTGGTTGAGCTGCACAAGACCGGTGCTCTGAACGTCACCGGTGCTTTCACGCACTTTGCGTGCGCGGATGAGCCGGGCCACGAGAGCGTCGATAAGCAGGCACAGAATTTCTGTGCTGCGATTGCGGCACTGCGTGAGGCGGGGCTGGACGAGCTGATTAACCATGCGGCGAATTCGCCGGCATCGTTGTCACGTCCTGACCTGGCCTTCGATATGGTGCGTCCAGGGCTGGCGATTTATGGTGGCGAGCCAATTGTGGGGATCACCCATGGATTGCGTCCGGCGATGAGGTGGGAAGCGTCGGTCATATTGGTCAAGAAGCTGCCGGCGGGGCAGTCGGTGTCCTACGGACAGACGTGGACAGCTGACCGCGATACCACCATCGGCATCGTGCCCTGTGGCTACGCCGACGGTATGATGCGCTCGGCCTCCGGGCATTTCGAGGTCAGCATCAATGGCACGCGCTATCCGCAGGTAGGGCGCGTGTGTATGGATCAATTCGTCGTCGACCTGGGGCCCGACACCGAAGTCGAGGCCGGCGACACTGCGGTTATCGTCGGTGATCGCACGCTGGGGGAGCCCGGTCTCGATGACCTCGCGGAGGCATCCGGCACCATTAACTATGAAATCCTCACCGCGCCGAAGGGACGCAGCGAGCGAAAGTGGGTGCGCAGCCGGCTCGTGCCAACCGCAGAGGACATGCGTGACCTCGGCGAGGAGATTGGCCGGGAGTTGGCAGCTGGGGATCTGGTGATTCTCGATGGCCCACTCGGCGCGGGCAAAACGACCCTCACGCAGGGCATCGCCCGTGGCATGAACGTGCGCGGTCGCGTGACGTCGCCGACGTTCACCATCGCCCGCGAGCACCGTCCGCTTGCAACCGACGGCGTCACCCTCATCCACGTCGACGCCTATAGACTCTTCGGCGAAGAGGGCCCCGGCTCCGATGGCGAGGCCTTCGATGCGCTGGACTCGCTCGATCTGGATACCGACCTTGAGGACAGCGTCGTGGTCGCCGAGTGGGGAATGGGGCTCGCCGAGGTGCTCTCCGAGCGCTATCTGCAGGTGAGCATCGATCGTTCGCGTGACGACGATGCCCGCGTCGTCACCTGGAAGTGGAGCAAGTAGCTTCAAGTCGGTTCAAGTAGGTTACTGAGTATGAACATTTTGGCCGTTGACACATCGACTCCACAGGTCACCGCGGGAATTGTCCGCGATGGTGAAACCGTGGCCGAGCAGCTGCACCTGGATGCCCGCGCGCACAACGAGGTGCTGGTACCACTGATTCAGCAGTGCCTCGCCGACAGTGGCGTGGCCGCGACCGAACTAGACGCCGTGGTTGTCGGCTGTGGTCCGGGGCCGTTTACGGGCTTGCGCGTTGGTATGGCCACCGCAGCCTCCTTCGCCGACGCTCTGGGAATTCCCTGCTACGGCATCTGCAGCCTGGATGTGCTCGCGGGTGGTGTTGGCGATGAACTGGTCGTCACCGATGCCCGCCGCCGCGAGGTGTACTTCGCCGCCTACCGCGATGGCCAGCGGGTTTTCGGTCCGGCAGTGGCCAAGCCAGCCGACGTCATGGAGCTGCTCAAGGAAGAACTTGTAGCAGAAGTCGACGATTTCGCGCCGAGCCAGGCCCGCGGCAGCCTCAGCCACATCGAGCAAATTGCCGGGCTTGAGGTTGCTGCCGAACAAGTCTTTCCCACTCCGACAGCCATGGTTGAAGCGGTCGACTTTGACTCCGCGCCGGGCCCACTGGTGCCGCTGTACTTGCGCCGTCCGGATGCCGTTGTCCCGAAGGCTATGAGATGAGCGTCGTCAAGCTAGTGCGTCTCGGACCTCCTGCGGCCAAGGCGTGTGCGGCGATTGAGGCGGAGCTATTTGCCGGCGACGATCCCTGGTCGGAATCGGCCTTTATGGCCGAGCTGGCCGCGCCGAACAATTTCTACGTCGGGCTGATTGCAGATGTGGACGAGGACGAAGAACTGTGCGGCTATGCGGGGATTACCAAGCTGGGGCCTGCGGGTGCCGCCGAGTACGAGATTCACACCATCGGGGTGGGGAAGAAGTGGCAGCGCCGGGGCTTTGGGACGCAGCTGATGGACGCGCTGATAGCAGCTGTGGCGGAGGATCCGGGCCCGGTGTTTTTGGAAGTTCGCACAGATAACGAACCCGCAATCGCCATGTATCGGCGCTATGACTTCGAGAATATGGGGCTGCGAAAGAACTATTATCCGGGCTCTGGGGCGGATGCGTACACGATGTGTCGGCCTGAGTTGGCCAGCTAGATGTTGACGTATTGACTAATCTGCGTTAAACCAGGCACATGGCTAAAACCTTTGCAAAACAGCTCGTAGAAACCCTAGAGAAGCAGGGTGTCAAGCGAATCTTCGGACTCGTTGGAGATAGTTTGAACCCCATTGTCGACGCTGTGCGCGAGTCCTCCATTGAGTGGGTGCACGTTCGCAACGAAGAGGCTGCCGCCTTCGCCGCCGGCGCGGAGTCCCTGGTCACCGGCGAATTAGCAGTGTGTGCGGCCTCCTGTGGCCCGGGTAATACCCACCTCATTCAGGGCCTGTATGACTCCCACCGCAACGGCGCAAAGGTGCTGGCGCTGGCATCGCACATTCCTTCCCGCCAGATTGGCTCGAACTTCTTCCAGGAGACCCATCCGGAGTTCATCTTCAACGAGTGCTCCGGTTACTGCGAGATGGTCAACTCCGCTGAGCAGGGTGGCGTCGTTTTGCATCACGCTATCCAGTCGACCATGACTGGCCACGGTGTTTCCGTGCTGGTTCTGCCGGGCGACATTACAACACATGAAGTGGAAAATGATGAGTTCGTCACCTCCACAATCAGCAGCGGTCGCCCAGTCGTATTCCCTGACGCCGGCCAGGCCGCCGCGCTTGCCGACGCAATCAACGAGGCTAAAACCGTCACGCTTTTCTGTGGCGCAGGTGTGAAGGACGCCCGCGAACAGGTGCTCAAGCTTGCGGAGAAGATTAAGTCGCCGGTGGGGCATGCACTGGGCGGCAAGATGTACATCCAGTACGACAACCCCTATGACGTCGGCATGTCCGGCCTGTTGGGCTACGGCGCCTGCCACGATGCCTCCAACGATGCTGATCTGTTGATTCTGCTCGGTACTGACTTTCCGTACAACGACTTCCTGCCGACTAAGAACGTCGCACAGGTCGATATCGATGGTCGTGCCATCGGTCGTCGTACCACGGTGAAGTACCCAGTCGTCGGCGATGTGGCTGCCACAATTGAAACCATCCTTCCGCACCTGGATGAAAAGACTGACCGTTCCTTCCTGGACAAGCAGCTGCGGAACCACGAGCGCCTGCTCAGCCACGTCATCGAGGCATACACCCACGACGTTGAGAACATGCGCCCGATTCACCCGGAGTATGTAGCCGACCTGATTGATAAGTACGCCGATGACGATGCCGTCTTCACCGTGGATACCGGCATGGGCAATGTCTGGGCTGCACGCTACGTCACGCCGAATGGCAAGCGAGAGCAGATTGGTTCTTTCCGTCACGGCACCATGGCCAATGCACTGTCGCAGGCCATTGGTGTGCAGGCTGCTGACCGGGACCGTCAGGTCATTACCTTCAACGGTGACGGTGGCCTGTCAATGCTGCTCGGTGAGCTCATCACCGTGAAGCAGGAGCAGCTGCCCATCAAGATGTTTGTGTTCAATAACTCCTCGCTCGGCATGGTCAAGCTGGAAATGCTGGTTCAGGGGCTGCCGGAGCACGAGACCGACCACGACGCAGTGGACTACGCCGGAGTCGCAGAGTCGTTGGGTATCAAGGCCATCCGAATTGAAGATCCGGCCGATGCGCCTCGCCTGATTCAAGAGGCGCTGGCATACGACGGCCCGGTGCTGGTGGATATGATCACCGACCCGAATGCCCTGTCCATCCCGGCAAACATCACCTGGGACATGCTGATGGGATTCTCCAAGGCCGCTACTCGCACCGTCTTCGGCGGCGGCGTTGGTCAGATGATCAACATGGCACGGTCGAACCTCCGCAACATCCCGCGGCCATAGTGGGGGTAGCGCTCTCGAGATGCGGGAGTGGGTGCGGTGCGGTACCTCTGTTTCCATGATTAAAGGTTTTCTGGTGAACCCTGACCTGACGCATCGCATCGTCGAATTTGAGTTGGAGGCCGCTGCTACATTCCTCGGCGGAGTTTCCTCCGACCGTGTTTCGGTGGCATTCCAAGAAGACGGCGCCGATTACGCCGCTCTCTACAACCCGACGGCCAAGGCTGAGGGCGCTGAACCGAATCCGGTCGCGTCCCTCGGCCGCAATGAGGCTGCTACGGGCAACTCGGCTTTCTTTACCGACCCCACCACCGCAATTTGCGGAACGGTCGTATTTGTCGACGCCGAGGGCAAGGATATCGGCGACGAGGAAATCGAGCGTATTAAGCACGGTATGCGCGCCGTGCGTCACTACCGCGATGACTACCCAGAGGAATACGCTCTCTGGCGTGCCGCTGTGCGGAACCTCGGTCGCCTCGAAATTTAAACTCGGTCGCTGGTAAGTGACCCGGTGGTGCGCTAGTACCATGACTGCTATGACCGAGTTGACCCTGCTGGCAATCGAGAGTTCCTGCGATGAGACTGGCGCTGCAGTGATGCGTGTGCGCTACGACGACACCGACACCAGCACCCCCGCCATTCCCGAGGTGGAAGTGCTTGCCGACGTCGTCGCATCCTCCATGGAACAGCACGCCCGCTTCGGTGGTGTGGTCCCGGAGATTGCTTCCCGCGCTCATTTGGAAGCCCTGCAGCCAGTAGTCTCCGAGGCGCGCGCGCAAGCAGCTGCCAAGCTCGGTATCGATACTTTTATCCCAGATGCCGTCGCCGCTACCGTGGGACCCGGTCTCGCTGGTGCGCTGCTGGTCGGTTCGGCAGGCGCGAAGGCTTATGCCGCCGCCTGGGGTGTGCCTTTCTACGGCATTAATCACCTTGGTGGCCACGTTGCTGTCGGAGCTCTCGACGGCGCGGATTTGTCCAACGCAGTGGCGCTCTTGGTTTCCGGCGGGCACACGCAGCTGCTGCGCGTACAGGGGGTTGGTCGTCCGATGGAGGAGCTCGGATCGACGCTTGACGACGCAGCCGGAGAGGCATACGACAAGGTTTCGAGGCTGCTTGGGTTGGGTTACCCGGGCGGCCCGATTATCGATAAGTTGGCTAAGCAGGGAAATCGCAAGGCCATCGCGTTTCCTCGCGCCATGATGCGCCAGCAGGATGCGCGCCATGACTTCTCCTTCTCCGGCTTGAAAACCGCCGTGGCTCGCTATGTCGAGGCGGCAGAGAAGGAAGGTCGTGAATACTCCGTAGAGGACGTCTGTGCTTCCTTCCAGGAGGCGGTCTGCGATGTATTGACCAAGAAGGCCGTTCGCGCAGCTCAGGATGTGGGGGCCACTACGCTGCTGCTCGGTGGTGGTGTGGCTGCGAACTCGAGGTTGCGTGAACTTGCAGCGGCGCGAGCTACCTCGGCGGGAATTACGCTGCACGTGCCACCGATTAAGTTGTGCACCGACAACGGTGTCATGATTGGCGCAGCTGCCGCCTACCTCATTGCCGCGGGGGTCAAGCCCTCTGGCTACGCCTGCCCGACCGACCCATCGATGCCAGTGGAAGATCCTGTAATGCAATAAGCAGTGATTGCCCCTCGGATCCATGTTAAATTTCGTTAACTGACTTTGACTTGTTTCTCTGGCATGGATCGCAGGACAATTACAGGAAAGCGCTTGCCCAAAAATGAGTAAAGACTACAGCGAGTGGGAACTTCAGCCATCCGATAATTCGCATAATCAGACTGAGCTGTTTGCACCGCAGGGTGAACTGCAAACAACGCAAGCACCGCAAACACCGCAAGTTGAACATCAGCGCGGTCGTGGTCGGGGAGTGTTATGGGCAGTCGTCGCGCTGTTGCTTGTGGTGATCGTCGCTGTGGCAGCGGTGCTTTACCTAGTTGCGAGTGGTCGGGGTGAGCAATGGTTTGGTGCAGGTGCAAAGGATGAAGTAGCGCCAAAGCTCACTGTTACTGCGACTGCGACGGAGACCGTGAAGGTGAAGTCGCCGGAGAAAGTGGAGAAGGAAACTACGAGTAAGGCTACGCCCGATTATCCGATTAGTGGGGATTGCGAGGCGTCGGCGTTCCCGACTACGGAAGAAAACTTTACGATCGTCGCCTGTGACGGATGGTGGGCGCTGGGTGGGCGCGCAAACAGTGGTGGACTTGCGGTTTACCAATGGGACGAAGGTGCCTGGCAAAGGAGGGAGCCAGACAGTCGTTACACAACCGGTTCTGGTGGTCCCTGCTTTAGCGATGAGTACATCAAGGAACACGGAATGACGGTTACTGCGTTCGGTCGTATGGCGTGTAACCCCGACAAGCTGACCAATTAGCATTAGCGCTCACTATTGTTGAGTGTTAGCACTTGCAAAGGTAGAGTGCTAACGAAGGTTGTTTGACACACAGTTGTTCACCCGCGACGACGGCTGTGCACGGCAGACCAACCGGCACAAGAACATCACATCACCGCATGTATGGAGGAATTCATCGTGGCGAACGTCAACATCAAGCCGCTGGAGGACCGCGTCCTCGTCCAGATCAACGAAGCAGAGACCACCACGGCTTCTGGCCTGGTTATCCCGGACTCCGCTAAGGAGAAGCCGCAGGAGGCTACCGTTATCGCAGTTGGTCCGGGTCGTTGGGCCGATGACGATGACCGCATTCCTATGGACGTCAAGGAGGGTGACATCGTCATCTTCTCCAAGTACGGCGGCACTGAGCTGAAGTACCAGGGCGAAGAGTACCTGCTGCTGTCGCAGCGTGACATCCTGGCTGTTATCGAGAACTAAAGGGAGGACGTACCCACACATGGCGAAGCTTATTGCTTTTAACGAAGAGGCTCGCGAAGGCCTCAAGCGCGGTGTGGACACGCTTGCCGACGCAGTCAAGGTCACGCTTGGCCCGAAGGGTCGCAACGTTGTCCTGGACAAGGCCTTCGGCGGTCCGCTGGTCACCAATGATGGTGTGACCATCGCCCGCGACATCGACGTTGAGGATCCGTTTGAGAACCTCGGCGCGCAGTTGGTTAAGTCCGTTGCGGTCAAGACCAATGACGTTGCCGGTGACGGTACTACTACCGCAACGCTGCTGGCACAGGCGCTGGTCCGCGAGGGTCTGCGCAACGTTGCAGCCGGCGCAAACCCGATTTCGCTGAACCGCGGTATTCACGCTGCATCCGACAAGGCGGTTGAGCTGCTGAAGCAGCGCGCCACCCCGGTCAGCAGCTCTGCTGCCATCGCACAGGTGGCAACCGTTTCCTCGCGCGACACTGAAATTGGTGACCTGGTTGCAGGTGCCATGGACAAGGTTGGCAAGGACGGCGTCGTCTCTGTGGAGGAGTCGCAGTCGATTGCCACCGAGCTGTCCGTGACCGAGGGCGTGTCTTTCAACAAGGGCTTCCTCTCGCCGTACTTCATTACCGACGTTGAGGCTCAGCAGGCAATTCTCGACGGTGCACAGGTGCTGCTGGTCCGCGAGAAGATTTCCTCCCTGCCAGAGTTCCTGCCGATTCTGGAGAAGATTGCCGAGTCCGGCAAGCCGACTCTGATTATGGCTGAGGATATCGAGGGCGAGGCTCTGTCCGCACTGGTCATCAACGCTATGCGCAAGACCTTGAAGGTTGCCGCAGTGAAGGCACCGTACTTCGGTGACCGTCGTAAGGCGTTCATGGATGACCTGGCAGTTGTCACCGGTGCAACCGTCGTTACGGCTGACACTGGCATGCAGCTGAAGGACGTTGGACTTGAGGTGCTGGGTAACGCACGCCGTATCACCATTACCAAGGACGAGACCGTTCTGGTTGACGGTGCCGGCACCGCTGAGGCTGTGGAAGAGCGTCGTAACCAGATTCGTGCCGAGATTGAGCGCACTGACTCTGACTGGGATCGCGAGAAGCTGGAAGAGCGTCTGGCGAAGCTCTCTGGCGGCGTGGCTGTCATTAAGGTCGGCGCTGCTACCGAGACCGAGGTCAACGAGCGCAAGCTGCGCGTCGAGGACGCCATTAACGCTGCTCGTGCGGCAGCTCAGGAAGGCGTCATCGCCGGTGGCGGTTCCGTACTGGTGCAGATCTCCCGTGAACTCGAGGCATTCGCTGACGAGTTCGAGGGCGACGAGGCAGTCGGTGTCCGTGCAGTTGCCAAGGCTCTGACCCGTCCGGCTTTCTGGATTGCTGAGAATGCTGGTAAGGACGGCGCTGTCGTTGTCTACCACATTGGTGAGCTGGAGAACGGCAACGGCTACAACGCTGCTGCTGACACTTACGAGAACCTGATTGAGTCCGGCGTCATTGACCCGGTCAAGGTCACTCACTCCGCAGTCGTCAACGCAACCTCCGTGGCGCGTATGCTGCTGACCACCGAGGCTTCTGTTGTGGACAAGCCGGAGGAAGAGCCGCAGCACGATCACGCTCACTAATTGTCAGTGAGCTAGTGCCCGGGCCTTTGGCACGTAAAATGCTCCCCACCTTTCAATCTGAGGGTGGGGAGCATTTTGGGTTAAGTGACAAAAAGTGTGTCTGATTT
>NZ_KV787415.1:0-717 GCF_001807105.1 Corynebacterium sp. HMSC14H10
ACCTCGCCTTTGGGAGACTGCCAGAAGCTGAATCCCAGAAACTTGCGGCCAAACGCACTGGCAACGGCGCTCTTGCTCTCGTTCACGCGCAACCCAAGACGGCCGTAAAGGCGACGGAGCAATGCCATCACCCGCTGTCCGGCTTTGGGGCTACGTACGTAAACGTTCGCATCGTCCGCGTACCTGACGAAGCAATGGCCTCGTCGCTCCAGCTCTTTGTCTACCTCGTCCAGCACCACATTGGCCAGCAGCGGTGAAAGTGGTCCACCTTGCGGTGTGCCCCTCGTGCTGGTCATGACCATGCCTTCGATCAATGCCCCACTGTTCAGATAAGCTCGAATCAAACGTAAAACGTCGCGATCCTTCACTTTTCTGCCCAGTCGGGCGATCAACAGATCGTGCTCGACGCAGTCGAAAAACTGCTCCAGATCGACATCGACCACAATTTGCCGCCCTGAGTGGATGTATTGCTGTGCCGCCAAAACCGCTTGGTGTGCACTGCGCTCCGGACGAAAACCATAGCTGTGGTTGCTGAAGTCAGGGTCCAGCAAGGGCTGCAACACTTGCAGTAATGCTTGCTGAATAAGTCTGTCCGTCACCGTAGGAATGCCCAGCTTGCGCTCGCCGCCACCGGGTTTGGGGATCAAGACTCGCCGAACCGGATCAGGCCGGTACGTCCCTGCCAACAACTGTGCGCGTATCCCGGGCCATGCCGTC
>NZ_KV787415.1:737-1401 GCF_001807105.1 Corynebacterium sp. HMSC14H10
CGCGTATCCCGGGCCATGCCGTCTTCAGGTGCTCCGCTGTTTCGGCGATCCCAAGACCGTCGACACCGGCAGCACCCTTATTGGCGCGGACCTGTTTAAACGCCAGTTGCAGGTTGTCTCTTGTCAGGGCAGCTTGCAGCAACCCTGACCCTGTGGGGGTTGAGTCATGGCGCGGACAGCCGGCTTCATCGCTGGATGCTTTACGCGGGGCTTCACCCTCTGCAATTGCGTCCCGCCCCGGTTTGCCGGGCATCTGATGCATGGCCTGCTGTATCGTCATGTCAAACCTCACTTCTTCTCGTTTGGTCCTTCGCTGCAGCGCAGCTACTATGACCGCTGCTGACTTCTCGCTCCGGCTCACACCGTCGCCCTTTCAGGCATGAGGCGAGATCTCCCCAGGTAAGAACGCCATCCTTCACCGCACAACCGCCGCATTTACGTACCCGGCACTTAGGCCACAAGAGCTTTGCAGTCACTTGGCTGCTCGCCCTGTCCGGATCCGCCTCGAATGCGATTTGTGTACCTCGGCTCGCGGTTTACGCTCCACGCTTCCTCCCCACAGTCGGTCGCCCTTCTGCAGTTGCGCTTCGCTTCATTCACTGTGGCCAGCTTAAGAGAGGACTTTCACCTCTAGGATGGCGCCCATGCTGGGCGCACAAGTCAG
>NZ_KV787416.1:0-733 GCF_001807105.1 Corynebacterium sp. HMSC14H10
CTAGTGTACTGTCTCAAAAATAAATGCTCTGTAAAATCGTCTATGCTTGCTCGTTGATTACACCGTTGGAGGCAAAGAAATGAGCGCCCAAGATATCGTCCTGAGTCCTGAGGAAAGCGCCGAGCTGAGCCGTCGCACACGATCAGCCACCATCAGTCAGCGTGACGGTCGCCGCGCGAGGGTCATCCTGTTAGCTGCTCAAGGTTGTTCAAGGGTTGAAATAGCCCGCCTGGTTGGATTCTCTCTTCGCTCAGTCACTCTTTGGTGCAAGCGTTTTCAAGAACAGGGACTAGACGGTTTGATCGATAAGCCTGGCCGCGGACGTAAGTCATTCTTGCCGCCAGACGCTATGGCTCGAGTGCTTGAAAAAGTGGTTCAACCTCGTATTGGCCAGCCTCGCTGGAGCTGCCGAAGCATGGCGCAAGTCGCGGGTATTTCTCCGGCCAGCGTCCAGCGTATATGGGCTGCCAATGACATAAAGCCGCACCTGACTCGTACGTTCAAGCTGTCCAACGATCCCAACTTCGAAGAGAAATTCTGGGACGTCATCGGGTTGTATCTGGACCCGCCAGACAAGGCACTGGTGCTCTGCTGCGATGAAAAAAGCCAGGTTCAGGCTTTAGAACGTACCCAGCCGGGACTGCCTTTGGGCATCGGTCATATCCGCACGCAATCGCACGATTATATTCGTCACGGCACCGTCACCCTGTTCACTGCGCTCGATTACCTTGAG
>NZ_KV787416.1:753-1217 GCF_001807105.1 Corynebacterium sp. HMSC14H10
TGGTGCTGTGCTGCGATGAAAAAAGTCAGGTTCAGGCCTTGGAGCGTACCCAGCCGGGACTGCCTCTGGGCATCGGCCATATCCGCACGCAATCGCACGATTACATTCGCCATGGCACCGTGACCCTGTTCACTGCGCTCGATTACCTTGAGGGGAAGTTGATCAGTTCTATCGAGCGCCAACACCGGCATCAGGAGTGGCTGGACTTCCTAAAGAAAATCAATAGGGAAACGCCCAAGCACCTTCAATTGCACCTGATCGTCGACAACTACGCCACGCACAAACATCCGAAAGTGAAGGCCTGGCTCGAAAAGCACAAGCGCTTCCATATGCATTTCACCCCGACCTCAAGTTCGTGGATGAACATGGTTGAGCGCTTCTTTCGTGACATCACGGTATACCTGCGCGACGGTAGTTTCAGCTCGATTCGCGAATTGGAAAGCTCAATCACCACATTTCTGGCA
>NZ_KV787416.1:1237-1465 GCF_001807105.1 Corynebacterium sp. HMSC14H10
GGTCGAGCGCTTCTTTCGCGACATCACGGTGTACCTGCGCGACGGCAGCTTCAGCTCGGTTCGCGAGTTGGAAAGCTCAATCACCACATTTCTGGCACTGCGAAATGCCCAGCCGACTCGCTACGTTTGGAACGCTAAGGGAGAAGATATTTTGAACAAAATACAGCGAGCCCGCGCGGCAATGACCACGCAGGCATGAGAGAAGTTAATTTTGAGACGGTACACTAG
>NZ_KV787417.1:0-42916 GCF_001807105.1 Corynebacterium sp. HMSC14H10
GGTGACCGCGCCCCGTGAGGGGGCACCATCGTGGTAACGGGGGAGGGGGTAATTTCAGTGAATTTAGCCTTGCGTAAGGCGATAAGCATTGCCTAACCTAAGGCTGTTTTAGGTGGTGTTCCCGATCGGGAACCGGCAACGGAAGCGAGGCGGCGACGATGAACGGAAAACGTGGATCGACCGGAGAGCCCCTCTCCGGAGAGGGAGTCGGGGACGCGGTGGCGTCGCAGACGGATGACGGGCGGTTGGTGCACGTCGCACCGGTCGCAGCGGGTGGCCGACCATCCACCCGCGACATGCTCGTCGCCGCCGCGATCGGCGTTGCGGGGTCTCTCATCATCGTGCCCCTGACCTACCTGCAGGTGTTCGCCGGCATCGCCCACGTTTATCTCGTCGCGGCGACGCTCGGGTTGTGGTTCCTGCAGTGCGTTGTTCCCCTCATCGTCGTCCGCAAGCTTGGCGCGAGCCTCATCGCGTGCCTTGCCATGGGCGTCGTGTCCGCGGCGACCACCCCGTTCGGCGTCGCCGCAATCGGGGCGCTGATTATGGAAGGATTGCTCATCGAGCTTCCGTTCATGGTCACCCTGTACCGGCGGTGGACGCGTCCCCAGTTCGTGGCCTCGGCGATGTTGTTCTCCGCGCTGATGGGAACGATGGCCCCGCGCGCAGTCGGCGTCGACTCGCCGACCACGCCCATGACCCTGATCAGCTTCGCCGTAGCCTTGGCATCGAGCTTGGTGTTTTTGGTCCTGGGCTTTGCCGTCGCAAAGGGGCTTCGCAGCCGCGGGGTCACCCGGTGACCGGCGGAGCACCCGCGTGCGCCGGTGCGACACGCGGGACGGCCCCGGCCCGGTTACGGGTTAGTGGTGCAGGTGTGCGGCACGCCGATGGGCGATGGGCACCCGACATGGTGGATCTCTCCTTCGATTTCGGCACGATCAACGCCATCACGGGACCCGTGGGATGCGGAAAGACGAGCCTGGCCCACCTCATCGCTGGACTGATCCCCTCGCACATCCCCATCGACCATGCCGGATTCGTGCACATCATCGATGCCGACGGCACCGAACGCCCCGTGGACGGGGACCGGGTCACCTTCGTCGGGCAAGACCCGGCGACGCAGGTGCTCACGCTCCGAGTCGTCGATGACGTGGCCATGGCCCTCGAGTTTTCCCTCGTGGAAGCCGGTATCGTCGCCAAGCGATCAGCCGAGGCTCTATCGGAGGTCGGGCTGTCAGAGCTCGCGGAGAAGGATCCGTGGGCTTTGTCGGGCGGGCAACGCCAGCGGATGGCCATCGCCGGTGCGGTGGCCAGGGCTCCGGAGGTCATGATCTTCGACGAGCCCGCGGCCCACGTCGACGAGGACGGTCGCCGGTCGCTGTTCGCCGCCATCCGTGATTTGCGGGCCCCGGGGCGCGTTATCCTGCTCATCGAGCACGACCTCCGCCCGTTCGACGGGTGGGTCGACACGGTGACGGTCCTCGATGCGGACGGGAGCGTCGCCGCCCACGGAGCGCCGGATGGCATCGCGGTGAAGGGCATTGCGACGACGGCCGCGACCGCCGGAACGCCGGACGCCAGTACGCCGGGCACGGGGGCGCCGGACCGTCCCGATCCGGAATCGGAGGCGGATGCCGTTCCACTGCTGGCCTTGACCGGAACCCACGTGGCCCGAGGCGGGGAGAGGATCCTGAACGGGGCCGATCTGACACTGGAACGGGGCGAGATTCATGCCCTAGTCGGTGCCAACGGAGCCGGTAAGTCCACCTTGCTGGCGGTGCTGTCGGGCCAGATGACGGCGGGAGCGGACCTCCGGATTGACGGCGCGTCCGCCCGGCGCGTGCCCGACGCCTTCGCGTCGTTGGCGTTCCAGAACCCCGAGCACCAGTTCACCCGCGCGACCGTCGCCGCGGAAATCGACTCCGCGCTGGCCGGCACGGACCCGCACGGACCACTCGGCGCCGATGAGCTGCGGAAACTGCGGGAAGCCCTGTGCCCCCGGGCACTTGACCCCGTCTCGCCGTTCGTCCTGTCGGGCGGACAGAAAAGACGGTTGGGCATCTTCCTGGCGGTGGCGGCCAATCGCCGTTTGCTGCTTCTCGACGAGCCGTTGGCGCACCTGGATTCGCCGAGCTCGCGCATCGTACTGGATGCCCTAGCGGAATACGCCGGGGCCGGCGGAACCGTTGTGTTCACGTGCCACGACCGCCGTGCCGCGCGAACGTGGGCGGATCGGGCGAGCATCGTCGCCGAAGGGAAGGTCGCCTGGTCCGGTCCCGCAGCCGACGTGCCGGCTTCCCCGGAGTCGTCCCGGCGGGATCGTGCACTGCCCGCGGCCGGCGCACGGACGTCCTTGGACGAAAGCCCCTGGACCAGTGGATCCGCCGCTCGAAGGCGCGCGGGGTTGAACGCCATCACGATTGTCGCGGCGGTGATGCTCGTCCTCGTCGCCGGGCTGCTCTACGGCGGAGACGCCGTTCTCGCCCTGACGGTGGTCGCGTTCCTCGCACTCGCTGCGATCGCGGAACGCGACGTTCGGGCGACGGCGGGGAAGGTCCTTCTCGTCCTGTTAATCGGGGTGTTCTTCGGCCTGCTCGGGTGGCGCTCCGAGTTCTACGGAGGTGGGGATGCGGCGGAGGCCGTCCGCCACGGCATCCATCACGGACTGCTGCTGACGGCCGTGTTCGCGGGGACGGTCCTGGTCTCCGCGTGCATGCGCGTCGAGGAGCTTTTCGACGCCATGGTGCAACGCCTCCGGGTGCCCTACACATGGTGCACCATAGCGATTTCCGGGGTGAGCATCGCGGCGTTCCTGCGCAGCGAAATCCCCCATCTGACATGGGCGATTAGATTGCGCTCAATGCGACCGGGGCAGTCTTTCCGCTCCGGCTTCATCCGCGCGACGACGCCCGCGCGCATCGCCTTTCCCCTGTTCGTCAGCGCCGTGCGCTGCGCCGAAAAGCTGTCCCTGACCCTGGCGATGCGCAACTTCGGCCGCCATCCGCGGCGCACCTTCCGCACCGATTACCCCTGGCGAGTGCGTGACGGGTTCGTGGCCGCAGCGTCCGCCGCGGCCTTCGTCGCCGCCCTGGTGTCCGCAGTGACTTGACGGGCACCCGGAACCGGCGGGTCCCGGGCCCGCGAGCGTTTCCGAGCTTGTGCGGAGACGCGCCCCACCCAGTTTCGTCACCCTTTCAACCCTTCAGACACATCCGCCGGGTCACGCCATGCGGCCCGGTCCGCCCGGCACCGGCATGGCGCCGACAACCGAAAGAGGTACCAATGAACACGATCCGGACCATCAGCGACGTGCTTCGGGACAAGGCCGATGAGACGAAAAAGGGGATCACCTTCGTCGAGAATCGGCGGGACGTCTTCGTCCCGTATGGCCGGGTCCATGCGGAGGCGGTGGCGGGCCCGGTTGACGTCGACAGGGTGCGGACGCTCTCGGACATGATGCCCGGGGCCCCGATCCTGGTCGACGAACGCAGTCACACGCTGCTCACCGGCGCAAACGGTGCCGTGGTCGTGGGCGAGGACCGGCTGCTCGACGTGTCCATCGTCAATGACGCTGCCGCGGAACCGGGTGCGGCGATGCCGGGTGATGCTGAATCGGACTTCTCTCAGGCGGGGGACGTGGATTCCGGGGATGGCTCCGGGGCGGTCCCCGCGTTCCCGGTGCGAGGTGGGACGGCCGGCGAAGCCCTTATCCAGTTTTCGTCCGGCTCCACGGGATCGCCAAAGGGCGTCATCGTAACCAACGAGTCCGTGCTGAACGGTCTGCGCGCGACGATCCCACGCCACGCACACCGGTACGAGAACAAGATGCTCACGTGGCTACCTTTGACCCACAACCTTTCGCTGATCGGCTTCCACGTCTACGCCCTTTTTTGTGGTTACGACCAGGTGTTGCTGCCGGTTTCCGAGGTGGTCGCCGATCCCCCGAGGTGGTTCGAGGCCGTGACCAGGCACCGGCCGAAACGACCGTCGTCCGGGCGACCGGCCCGGGTTCCTACAAAATGACCGCGGCGATTGCTGCCGCCACCGTTGTGGCGGTCGCGGGGAAGCCGGTCGCGCCGGGGTGCCGGGATCTCGTCGGCCACCCCCGGCTCCTCGAACCGGTCCTCGCCTTCGCCCGCGATGCTGGCATCCATATCGAGGTGCCGCATGACAACCCGACCACGGGGCCGCTGCCGACAGCGGCCCACTGCGATACCAAAGGAAAGGGGAAACGATGACGGATCAAGCTGAACGAGGTGCGGCGATTGTCGTCCGCGACCTCACGAAGAGCTACCCGATTGCGGGCAAAGCGGGCACCCCGCCCGAAGGCGGGGCAGGTGCCCCGCCGGCCGGCGGCCGCAAGGGAAAGCGCGGTGCCCGGATGCGCAAGCATGTGCTCGACGGCGTGAGTTTCACCGTGCCCACCGGGGCGATCGTGTCGTTCCTCGGCCACAACGGTGCAGGCAAGACCACCCTCATCCGAATCCTGTCGACGCTCATCACCGCCGACTCCGGCGAGGTGAGCATCTTCTCGCGCGATGTGAAAGAGGACCCGGCGGGCGTGCGCGCTGACATTGCCACCACCGGCCAATTCGCGGCGATCGACGAGAACCTCACCGGCCGGGAGAACCTGGAGTTCTTCGGGCGGCTGCGCGGACTCGACCGCGCCGCCGCGGCCGCCCGCGCGACGGAACTGCTCGCGCAATTCTCGCTCGCGGACAGTGCCTCGACGCTGGCGTCGGCCTATTCGGGTGGCATGCGGCGCCGCCTCGACATCGCCGCGTCGCTGTGCGTCGTGCCCAGGCTGCTGTTCCTCGACGAACCCACGACGGGGCTGGACCCGGTCAGCCGCGAAGAGCTGTGGGGCTTCATCCGGCAACTGCGGGACGACGGAATGACCCTGGTGCTGACCACCCAGTACCTGGAAGAGGCGGAGGCGCTGGCAGACCACGTCCATCTGCTCAAGGATCGCCGCATCGTCGCCAGCGGAACGCCGGAGGAATTGCGCCGCGACTTCGGGTCGCACGTGCTCCGCGTGTCCTTTGCCACCGCCGCCGAGGCGGAGGCGTTCGCCCGCTGCCTCGGGGGAACGTGCCTGGACGGCGCCCGCGTCGCGGGGAAGTCGGTGTCCCTCGACGTCGACCCCGGACCGCGGGTCCTCGAGGCGGTGGCGCAGGCGATGGAGGCCTCGGAAGCGTCGCCGGATTCGCTGAGCGTGTCGCCGCCCACCCTCAACGAGGTGTTCATATCGATGAACGCAGGGGGTGCGGCGCGATGAGTGCGACGTCGGTCGCGGCGTTTCTCCGTCGGGATCTGCTGCTGTTGCGACGCAACACCGCGTCGCTGATCTCCATGTTCGTAGTTCCGCCGCTCTTCCTGCTGTGCCTGTACGCGGTGTTTGGGTACTCGGCGGGGCAATCCGGCTTCGGGTACCTGCGTTTCGTGCTCGGCGGCTGCCTGTTCCAGGCGGCGATGTTCACCGCCGCGGCGTCGGCGATGGCGGTGGGACAGGACGTCGAGTCCGGGCTCGTTGACCGCGTGCGCGTGTTGCCCGGGGCCACAGGCGGCTATGTCGCCGGCAGGCTCGCCACCGATGTGCTGCGGATGTCCGCGTCGATCGCGGCGCTGCTGGTCGTCGCGTGGTCCTGCGGCCTCGACATGGCTATCGGTGACGTCGCGTGGACTGTCCTGTGGTCGCTGCTCGCCGCGGCGGTCCTGTCCCTGGTCACGGACGGGGTGATCCTGATGGTGCCCGCCCCGGTGTCGACGGCCTCATCGATCCAGGCGCTGGAAATGCTGCTGCTCATGTTCTCCACCGCGTTCATTCCGGCGACCGCTTTGGACGGCTCCCTTCGCGACGTCGTGCGCCACATGCCTTTTTCGCCGGTGATCGAGGTGATTAGGGCGGCGTCCCCGGACGCCTTCCCGGATCGCGCCGGGGAAGAGGCCGCCCTGTGGCTCGGTGTCGCGGCGGTCGCCGGAATCGTCCTGTTCATCCGCCGGTTCACCTCGAGGAGCGAATCATGATCGGCCCCATCTTCGTGCATCTGCGGCGCATTGCCCACATTTGGCTGCGGCGCCCCGACTTCTGGTTCATGACGTTCATTGCTCCGCTCGTGTACCTGTTCATCGTCAACCGCATGTTCGGTGGCCTGGTCAGGCAGCTCACCGGAGAGTTCGAACTCCCGAACGCGGTCATCCTGGTCGTGACGGCGTGGGCATTCATCCTGGCCATCACGGGATCGTCCACCGTGTTCGTTGAACGCAGCAATGGCCTCCACGAGCGGTTGATCACCATGCCGGCGCCGTACGCGGCCGTGCCGGCCGCACGGATCATCGCCGAGTTTATCCGGATCATGGCGATGACGGCCGTCGTCGTGGCGGTGGCCGCCTTGCTTTCCGACAGCCCCCCTGAGGCGTCCTGGTGGTGGAGGATCGCGATGACCGGCGCGATGGTTGCCGCGGCGGCCGCATGCACCGGCACGTACATCGCGTTCTCCATCACCAGCCCCCAGGGCTCCGTGGCCCTCATCCCGTTAATCATCGTTGCGATGTTCGTCAACACGGTGCTCATGCCCGCCGACCACTTCCGTCCTCTCCTGCGCGGAATCGCCGGGCACACCCCCGTATCCGCGGCCGGCGAGGCCGTCAACGGCACCGGGGCTGCGGGTCTGGTGGTCTGCGCGGCCTGGTTCTTAGGCATCGCCGTGCTCGCGGCGTGGGGCATCGCCGTGAAAACGAGGCCGGGGGAGTCTGCATGACGGGCACGTCCACGGGGGCATCGCCGCCGACGACGGCCCGCGAACCCGAGCACCTAACCCGAAACCGCCGCGTGGACGCGGCCCACACACCCCGGAGACAGAACCAGATGAAGTCGATTGCCCAGATCGTCCAGAACAACCGCAGACTCCTCGCGGCCTACCAGGACAAGGTCCAGCCGAGGTTCCTCAGCCGCTATGCGCGTGAACCGATGGACGCCGCCGCCGTCGAAGGGCTCGGGGCCCGGACGGAATTCCACGTCGCCGACGTCCTCGCGCCGCTCGCGGGAGAGACCGGCGGGGCCGATGAAATCTGGGTGTGCGGCGCGCTCCACCAAATGAAGGATGCGGGTGCCGCGCTCGGCAGGGTCGCCGGGCTGCTCGCCGACGACGGCATCGCTTACGTGCAGACGTTCGCCGAGGATCCCGACGTGAACGAGCGGGTCGACATGGCCATCATGGCGAAGATGGGCCACCGGGTGTTCCGGGACAGCGAGCTCGAGGACCTCGCCGAAGCCAACGGGCTGAAGCTGGGCGGAGCCTCACACGCCGGCATGGTGTACTTCTGTACTCTCACGAAGAAAAGCGCAATCGGGGAGGCGGGCAAGTGAGCGCCGTGGACGGGACTGTAGGCCCGTGGTCACTGCTCGCCCCGATCCGGACACGGATGCGTGCGGTGGTCGCGTTATCCGTCCTGTCGTCGGTGGCTACCGTCGCTTCTCTGGTCGGCATCATCGACATCGCGATGACGTACCCGGAGGCCCCGGAGCATCGGACGTGGTTGGCCGTGGCTATCATCGTCGTCGCCGCAACGGTGCGCATGGCCGCGGACGGCGCCGCCGGCATGCTCTCGCACCGGGCGGATAACGACCTGCAGCTCCACCTTCGGCGCCGGCTGGTCGCCCAAATCCGGAAGTTGCCGCTGGGCTGGCTGGACGCCCGGCGCTCGTCGGGAATCATCGGGTCGGTTGAGAAGGACGTCGCGGCTATCCACCAGCTCATGGGCCACACCGTCGGTGAGACCGTGGTGGCGGTGCTGGTTCCCATGCTTTCCCTCATCGCGCTCGTTGCGGTGGATTGGCGGATTGCGGCGGTGGCGGTCGTCCCGGTGCTGGTCACCTTCGCCCTGATGGGCGTGATGATTTCGCGCGGAGCCGGTCTTCAGCGCGACTACGAGCGAGCCTCCGAAGGAGTGACGGCCGCGGTCATCGAGTTGGTGCGAGGTATCTCAGTGATGAAGTCCTTCGGACGCGCCAACCAGGGCGCGGGTCGCTACGATGCCGCGGCGCTGTCGTTCGTCCGTGCGTGGTCTGCCTGGTCCCGGCAGTCGAACATCTATCTCGGGGTCATCGACGTGGTGACGTCCCCGATCACAGTCCTCGCAGTGGTGTGCGGGGCCGGCCTCGCTCTGAGGGACGCCGCGGGCGGCCTACCGGAGGGGCTCGTCGCCGGGCTGGTTCTCGGCCTTGGACTCTCCGCGGCGATCGTGCGGGTGGCCATGAACTCCGAACCCATCATCGCGGGGATCGCTGCCCTGAAGTCCATCGCGGAGGTGCTGGGCACGCCGCCGATCGTCGAGCCCGCCGATCCGGTGCCCGCGCGCGGAGGCGCGCTCGAGGCCCGGAACCTGGTCTTCTCCTACGGCGATGGGCCGCGGGTCCTCGACGGGATGTCCGCGACGTTCGAACCGGGGACCCTCACTGCGCTGGTGGGGTCCTCCGGTTCCGGAAAGTCCACCGTCGCCCGGCTGTTGGCGCGTTTCTACGACCCCGTTGAAGGCTCGGTGCTGCTGGGCGGCGCCGATCTTCGCGACATCGCCGTGCGTGACGTGCACCGCTCGGTGTCGGTGGTGTTCCAAGATCCGCAGTTGCTCACGCTGCCGTTGCGGGAGAACATCCGGCTGGCCAGGAGAGACGCCACCGACGGCGAAATCATGGCGGCCGCGAAGCTCGCGAACCTCGATGCGGTCATCGCGGCGCTGCCGAAGGGCCTGGATTCGGTGGTCAACGTCGACGTGACCTTTTCCGGTGGTGAGGCGCAGCGCGTGGCCATCGCGAGGTCGATCGTCACGGACGCGCCGGTGCTCATCTTCGACGAGGCAACCGCTTACGCGGATCCGGCTTCCGAGGCCCTCATCCAGTCCGCAATCGAGCGTTTGGCCCGTTCACGGACGGTGATTGTGATCGCGCACAGGTTGAGCACGATCCGCAACGCCGACCGCATCCTCGTTCTCGACGGGGGAGCGGTCGCGGAGGCGGGTACCCACGACGAGTTGCTTGCGCGCGGTGGCCGCTACCGGGATTTGTGGCGCGCGTTCGCGCTCGACGACGAACCATCCGCCCCGCGGGGCACTGAATTAGACGATGAAAAGGCGGGGAACCGATGATTCGGGACTTGTGGTCGATGACGGATCGGCGCTCGAGAATGACGCTGGCGTGGCTCATTGCGTTGGCCGCGCTTGCCGCGCTGGCTCAGGGAGCGGCGTTCGTCGCGCTGCTGCCGCTGCTGTCGGCTCTGGCCGAGGGAGATGATGCGACGGCGTGGCGTTTCACCGGCGTCATCGCCGGCCTCGCGGCCGCCCATGCGGTGCTGTCTCTCGCCGCGGGGACGGTCGGCAGGGCGAATTCCGCAGCGGTGCTGTCGTCCCTACTGCGTTCTCTGGGCGAACGCGTGCTGACGTTGCCACTCGGGTACGTCACCAAGTCCACGGCCGGCCGCTTTTCGGAGATGGCATCGTCGGGTATCGCGTTCGCGGCGTCCGTGCCGCACGTGATCCTGCGGCCTGTCATCGCCGCGGCGGTTGCGCCGACCGTCATCGCCTTCGGAATTCTGGCGGTGGATTGGCGCGTCGGTTTGGTTCTCGTCGCGTCGGCGCCGGTGATCTTCTTCGCCTACCGGGCCATTGGTCGCGTCGGCGGGGAGTCGGACGAAGCGCATGCTGACGCCGTCGCTGCCGTCTCCGGCAGGCTGATCGAGTTCACCCGCTGCCAGCAGGCGATTCGCGCCGCGGGCGACGGTTCGGCGGCGGACGCGATGGTGGATGAGGCAATCCGGGCCCAACACGATGCGTTCGCGAAGGCGACGTCGACGCAGGGGGCGGCCATCGGACGGCTGGGTTCGGTCGTCCATGCGGTGTTCACGGCGGCGGTGATAGTCGCCGTGGCAGTCGCCGCGACGGGCGGGATGGCGCCGGCGCATTTGGCGCCGATGCTCATCGTGGTCGTCCAGTTCACCGGACCGATCACCACGGCGGGAGCGTTGTCCGGCGGTTTCGGTGCGGGCCGCAACACGTTGGCTGCGTTGCGTGACCTGCGGGCAATCCCCGCCCTTCCCGAACCTGCCGCACCGGAGCTGCCCGACGGGCATGACGTAGAGTTCCGCGACGTGAGCTTCGGGTACGGGGATAAGAAGGTTCTCGACGGCGTCAGCTTCCGTGCCCCTCAGGGAGCGCTGGTTGCCGTAGTGGGACCGTCGGGGGCGGGCAAGACGACGGTCATGCGGCTGCTGTCGCGTTTTCATGATCCGGACTCGGGGGAGGTCCTCATCGGCGGGGTACCCTTGCCTCGGATTGGCACCGACGGCGTGAACTCGCTGGTGACCCCGGTGTTCCAGGAGACGTTCCTTTTCGACGCGTCCGTGCGGGACAACGTGGTCTTCGCCGATCCCGGATTCGGTTCCGAGCCCGGTGACGGGGATCGCTTGCGCGAGGCCGCCCGGCGTTCCGGGGTGGACCGCATCGTGGAGCTGCTGCCTTCCGGGTGGGATACCCCGGTGGGGGAGGAGGGGACGCTGCTGTCGGGAGGCGAGCGGCAGCGCCTCGCCATCGCCCGGGCGCTTCTGAAGGATTCCCCGGTGGTGCTTCTCGACGAGCCGACGTCCTCGCTGGATGCGGCCACTGAGCGGGCGATCGTCGGCACGATGGAGGCGTTGCGCGGCGATCGCACCGTGATTGTCGTCGCCCATCGCCTGCACACCGTTCGCGATGCCGACCTCATCGTCGTGCTTTCGGAGGACGGGACGGTCGCAGAACGGGGCACGCACGATGAATTGCTGGCGAAGGGCGGCCGCTACGCCGAGTCGTGGGCGTGCCGGACGGGGAGCTCCTCGGGCGCCTGATCCTCATCACCTGGTCGATGCCCTCACGGGCGCCCTGCCGCAGCTTCCCGAATCCCACCGCCAGGCGCTCGGTGGACAGAGCGAAAACGCCGACGAAAACGCCGAGCAGCACGAACACCGACGAGCTGTAAAGACTGAAGCTCCCGGGAACGTGAAAATAGCCCCCCCCTCCCGCTTCTGCTACCGCCCGTGAATCTGGTTCTGCGCAATCTCCAGCCCGTGGCTGGCGATTAGCTCCACCGCCTCCGCCGCAGTGGGCAGAGTGAAAGCGAGCTCCTCGCGTTCCTTAGCATTGAAGTTACGCAGCACGTAGTCCGCCGGATCTTGGCGGCCCGGAGGACGGCCAATGCCAATGCGCACGCGCATGTAGTCCTTCGTGCCCAACGACTTCGTGGTCGAGCGCAGGCCATTGTGGCCATTCTCGCCCCCGCCGCGCTTGAGGCGCACCACGCCCGGGTCCAGGTCCAGCTCATCGTGGACTACCACGACGTCGGTAGGTGCGACGTTGAAGAACTTTGTCAGCGCCGCGACCGGTCCACCCGACAGGTTCATGTACGTCCGGGGCTTAGCCAGAATCACCTGCCGCTCGCCACCGTCGGAAGTCTTGAACCGAGTCTGGACTATCTCAGCATTCGACTTCTTGTGCACGCTAAACGACGACGGCATCGGAGAAGTGCGGCTGGCTAGTTCATCTAGCACCAGATGCCCGACGTTATGGCGGGTGAGTTCATATTTGGGCCCAGGGTTGCCGAGCCCCACGACAAGCAAAGGTGTGGTGGAGGCGTTCATGAGTTCAATCTTGGCACACAGCGCGCGGTCTGTTGGCTTCGGGGAGTTTCAAGAACAAAAAAGGGACGGACCAGAGTGTCCGTCCCTTTTTTTACTTAGCTGTGGTAGCTAGGCCTGCGAGTTCATAATTACTCAGCGGATTCCTCAGCTGGCTCATCCGGGGTCTCAGCCTCGCCCATGCCCTCGATGTCGGCATCGACGTCACCAGCCGGCTCTTCCTCCGGCTCGACAATGTTGAAGATGAGAAGGTCAGCGTCGTCGGTGAGGACCAGGCCCTCCGGCAGGGTAACGTCGCCGGCGTGAACCATGGTGCCGACCTCTGCACCCTCGACGGAGACCTCGATCTCTTCCGGAATAGCCAGAACCGGTGCGTTGACCAGAATGGTCTCGGCATCCTGCATGAGCAGGGCGCCCGGAGCGAGCTCGCCAGTCGGAACGACCGGAACCTCAACCTCAACCTTCTCGTCACGGTGAATGGCGAGCAGGTCAGCGTGGTCGATGTCGAGGGTCAGCGGGTTCTGGTCAACAGCCTTGACCATGGACAGCTGGGACTCACCCTCGATGTTGACGTCCAGAACAGCGTTGACACCGTGGTTACGGATGACAGCGTGGAAATCCAGAGTGTCAACGAGGATGTGCTTCGGGGCATCCAGGTCAGCGCCGTAGATGACAACCGGGATGTCGCCAGCAACGCGGGCACGGCGAGCGGCACCCTTGCCGAACTCGGTGCGGTTACGAGCATCAATCTTGATGATGTTGGGCTTTGCCATGAAAATGGGCTCCTAAACGATTCGATATTGAGTCGTCGAGTCGAGCACGTGCCGCATCCATGCCACCGTGGGCGCAAAAGTTGGGCTGCGAGCGTCGCGTCGATAACGGCAACCACCTACTGTGGCCGCCCTCGCCGAGACTTACCGGAGAAATTGTAGTGGACTAACAGGTCAAACAGCAAACCCCGCCACCACCAGCAAAACTAGGTTGCTGGTCGCGGCGGGGTGCCCGTCGGCAAGCGGAAAGAACTTATGCCTGACCCTCGAAGAGGGTGGTGACGGAACCGTTTTCGAAGATCTCGTGGATCGTCTTAGCCAGCAGTGGTGCGATTGGCAGGACGGTCAGGTTGTCCCAGCCCTCGGTGGACTGCGGCAAGGTATCGGTGGTGATGACCTCGCGGGCACCGCACTTCGACAGGCGCTCGCGAGCTGGGTCGGAGAAGACGCCGTGCGTGGTAGCGATGATGACATCCTCAGCGCCAGCCTCACGCAGCACCTTGACAGCGCCGGCGATGGTGCCGCCGGTGTCAATCATGTCGTCGATGAGCAGACAGGTCTTACCGGAGACCTCGCCGACCACGCGGTTGGCGACAACCTGGTTTGCGACATCGACGGAACGGGTCTTGTGAATGAAGGCCAGCGGGGCGTCGCCCAGGGTGTTGGCCCACTTCTCGGAAACCTTCACACGGCCGGCGTCAGGGGAGACCACGACCAGGTTGTCCAGGGAGTAGTTCTTCTTGATGTACTCCGACAGAATCGGCATGGCGTGCATGTGATCGACCGGGCCGTCGAAGAAGCCCTGAATCTGGTCGGTGTGGAGATCCACGGAGACGATGCGGTCAGCGCCTGCGGTCTTGAGCAGATCAGCGACCAGGCGAGCGGAAATCGGCTCACGGCCACGGTGCTTCTTGTCCTGGCGGGCGTATGGGAAGAACGGCAGGATAGCGGTGATGCGCTTGGCTGAACCGCGCTTGAGCGCGTCAATCATAATCAGCTGCTCGATGAGCCACTTGTTCAGCGGTGCCGGGTGCGCCTGCAGTACGAAGGCATCGGAACCGCGGACGGATTCCTCGTAGCGCACGAAGATTTCGCCGTTGGCAAAATCACGAGCGGTCATCGGAGTCAGCTCTGTGCCGAGCTCCTTGGCAACTGCCTCGCCCAATTCCGGGTGTGCCCTTCCGGAGAAGAGCATGAGGTTCTTTTGGTTATCGATCCACTGGCCGGTCATCTGCCGTCTAGCCTTCCTGGTCTTCCTTGTTGTTGTCAGCGTTGTCAGCTACCTGCGCCGCCTGCGCTGCCTCAGCAGCAGCGGTACCTGGACGCTTCCGCTCGACCCATCCCTCGATGTTGCGCTGACGGCCACCACTGACCGCCAATGCTCCCGGAGGAACGTCGTCCTTAATAACAGTACCTGCACCTGAGTACGCACCATCACCCACGGTCACCGGAGCGATGAACATGGTGTCGGAGCCGGTGCGAACATGCGAGCCGATAACAGTGCGGTGCTTGTTGACACCGTCGTAGTTCACGAACACGCTGGAGGCACCAATGTTGGAGTGCTCGCCAATCTCCGCATCGCCGACGTAGGTCAGGTGCGGAACCTTCGAACCGTTTCCGATCTGCGCGTTCTTCGCTTCTACGAAGCCGCCGAGCTTCGCGCCGACACCGAGTTTGGTGTTCGGGCGAATGTAGGTGAACGGTCCGACCGTCGCATCCTCGCCGATCTCCGAATCGGAACCGTGTGTACGTACGACGCTGGCGCGCTTGCCGACGACCATGTTGGTCAGTGTCGTGTCCGGTCCCACGGTGGCCCCGTCGCCAATCACGGTCTTGCCGTGCAGCTGCGTGCCCGGCAGAATCGTGACGTCGCGGCCGACTTCCACCTCAACGTCAATCCACGTGGTGTCCGGGTCGACGATAGTGGCGCCCCCGCGCATAGCTGCCTCGCAGGTGCGACGGTTGAGTTCGCGGCCAAGGGTAGCCAGCTGGACGCGGTCATTGACACCGGCGACGACGGTGGCATCGGCGAGGCGGTGACCGCGTACTGAGCGGTCGGCCTCACGGGCGATGCCGATGACATCGGTGAGGTAGAGCTCGCCCTGGGCATTGTTGGTGTCCAGCTGCTTGAGAGCGTTTGCCAGGGTCTCGGCATCAAATGCGTAGACACCGGAGTTGACCTCGGTAATCTCGCGTTCCTCGTCGGAGGCATCCTTTTCCTCCACGATGCGCAGAACTTCGCCGTCGGCGTTGCGAACGATGCGGCCGTAGCCGTGCGGGTTGTCAGCAGTGGAGGTCAGCACAGTCACGGCAGCGCGTGGCTTGCGGTTGTGCTCTTCGAGCAGTGCCTGGAGCGCTTCGGAATCCAGCAGCGGAACATCGGAAGTGGTTACCAGGATGGTGCCATCGAAGTTCTGTAGCTCGGGGTGCTCCAGCGCGCACTGAACAGCGTGGCCGGTACCGTTTTGCTCGTCCTGGTGGGCAATGACGACACCGTTGGAGTGCTCGGTATCCGAAGCCCAAGTCCCGATGGCGTCGATTACCTTTTCGCGCTGGTGGCCAACGACAACAGCAATCTCATCCGGATTAATGCCCTTGGCGGCATAGAGCGCGTGCTCCAACATGGTACGACCGCCGATAGCGTGCAGCATTTTCGGCGTATCGGATTTCATTCGGGTGCCTTGACCCGCGGCGAGAATGACCACAGCGGTGGCCGAACCGTTTGACATGAAACTTGCTACTCCTCGGTCAGGGTGCATCACGGTCACGGCGGGGCGAAAAGTCACTTCTTAATTAAGGGGCCGGCCCCCCGCTTGCTCTCCCACCAGGACTCGAACCTAGAATGCCGGTACCAAAAACCGGAGTGTTGCCATTACACCATGGGAGAATGGGGCAAACGCGAAAAATTGCATGGCTGATTCGACGCTGATTCGACTCAGCCAACTCGCTTGCGCCTGCGATATACGATAGCAAGACTTTAGCCACTAATCTAAAAGCATGGCCTCCAATTCTCCGAGACGACGTATGACCGGTCCACAGCGCAAAGCTCAGCTGACAGAAGTCAGCCGTGGAATCTTTGCCGCCAAGGGGCTTGATGCCGCCTCAATGGAGGAGATCGCTGCCGCAGCTGGGGTATCAAAGCCGGTTGTCTACGAGCATTTCGGTACCAAAGAGCGGCTCTACCAGGCAGTCGTCGACCAGGAGATGAAGACCCTGGAGGCCACGATTAGGGAAGCGTTGTCCCTGGGACGCTCGCGTTACCGCATCGAACAGGCGGTGTTGGCACTGCTGACTTATGTGGAGGAAAACCCGGAGGGATTCTCCATTATTTCTCGCGACCCCGGCGTGGCGGGTGGCTATGAGACGCTGCTGAATAATGCCACTGAGTCGATTACGCCTATCCTTGCCGAGGCTTTCAAACGCGCCGGCTTCGACCCGGCCATGTCGGTGCTCTACGGAAACTGCATGGTCGGTATGGTTTCGCAGACCGCTCGCTGGTGGATGGAGAAGCGCAGTCCGGATAAGGAGACAGTGGCGGCGCACATCGTGAACCTGTGTTGGAACGGGCTGGCCGGCATGGAGGGTTCTCCGACTCTGCATGGCTCCGCTGATGTGCCAGCGGCCGCTGAGGGCGCGAAGTTCGGCGCAGGTGCCGCAGCAGACCCGATGCAGGTGGCGGAGAACGGCTAACCAGCACGCAGGGTGGATCCGGGGTGCATGGTTATATTGGGGCTATGCCAACTTCTGCGTCTTCCTCGGCGAAAGCCACACCCAGCATTCTGCCGAACCCGCTGTCGGGGCTGGAAAGCCTCGTTGTCACGGATCCTCAATTTGTCGGCGTGCTCGGGCGCATCGGCGAAGACGAGCTGGCGCTCACGGGTGCGGACGCGGTGCGTTCGCACCTTATTTACGCCATGTCTACGAAGGTGCCGGTGCTGGTCATCACGGCTACCGGCCGTGAGGCGGAGGACCTGACTGCCGAGGTCAAGTCGATGATCGGCGACCGTGTAGCTATGTTCCCCTCGTGGGAGACGCTCCCGCATGAGAAGCTTTCGCCAGCGGTGGATACCGTGGCGCAGCGTCGTAAGGCGCTTTACGACGTTCGCCGGGGCAAAGTCGACGTTCTGATTGCGGCGGTGCGCTCGTTGGTGCAGCCGATTGTGGACGACCTCGAGGCTGAAGCCAGCGCCCCCATTCACGTCCAACTGGACCGGGACTGCGAGAACCTGGTTGAGCGGCTGGTGCATCACGGCTATTCGCATGTGGACATGGTCGGCAGGCGTGGCCAGTTTGCCGTGCGTGGCGGCATCGTCGATGTTTTCCCTGCGACCGAAGAGCTGCCGGTACGTATCGAGCTCTGGGGTGACGAGGTCACCGACCTGCGCGCCTTTTCCGTCGCTGACCAGCGCACGATCTCTGAGGTAGAGGTCGACCAGCTGGATATCTTCCCGTGTCGTGCACTGCTTATCGACGACGACGTGAAGGCCGCCGCGGAGAAACTCGCCACCACGCGCTCGGGTCAGGTCCAAGAAATGCTCACCCGCATCGGCGATGGCCAGTGGGTGGAGGGCATGGAATCGCTGATTCCGCTGATTAGTCAGCATCCGATGAAGATGCTCACCGAGGTCATGCCGGAGAAAACGCATGTGCTCATGTGCGGGCCGGAGCGCATTCGCTCCCGCGCACAAGACTTGATCAGTGCAGGCGAGGAGTTTATGGCCGCAGCGTGGGAAACTGCTGCGATGGGTGGCTCGGCGCCAATCGCCACGGATGGGCTGGAGCCCAGCGCGTACCGCAGCTTGGCCTCTATCCCGATGCCCACTTCGTGGCATATTTCCCCGCCCGGCATGTTGGAGGCGGGAGTCACCGAAGATGATGTGCTGCCACTGACCTTCGAGCCTGGGCCCGCGCCACGCGGCGACTTAAAGGAAATTGGTCACCTGATGAAGCAGCTGCGCGATGCCACGGTCGCGGGGGAGCGAGTGGCGTACGTGGCGGCGACGCCCGCGGGGGCGCGTCGGCAAGCGGAAAAGTTTAGGGAAGCCGGAATTGCGACGCGCATGGCGGCGGGCCCGGAGTATCCCGAGTCCGGAAGAATTACGGTCTACCAGGGTGTTTTGCACGGTGGCCTGGTGTTCCCGCGAATCCCCGGTGGCGCGCTGACTCTGATTACCGAGCAGGACATCACAGGTAACCGCATCGCGGAAGGCGCGCTTGGTGGGCGCCGCAAGCCAGCGAAGCGCCGTGGTCAGGTGGATCCGCTGGCGCTGAAGGCCGGTGACTATGTCGTGCACGACACGCATGGCATTGGTCGGTTTGTGAAGCTCACTGAGCGCACCATCGGCACGGGCGAGGATCAGGCTCGCCGCGAGTACGTGGTGCTCGAGTACGCACCGAGCAAGCGCGGAGGCCCCTCGGACCAGCTCTACGTGCCGATGGAGAGCCTGGATTTGCTGTCGCGCTATGTCGGCGGTGAAAAGCCCGCGCTGTCGAAGATGGGCGGCTCGGACTGGAAGTCCACCAAGCGCAAGGCCCGTGGCGCTGTCCGCGAGATTGCGGAAGAGCTGGTCAAGCTCTACGCCGAGCGCCAAGCCGCGCCGGGCCACGCGTTCGCGCCGGATACGCCATGGCAGCAGGAGATGGAGGATAACTTCCCCTTCACCGAGACCGAAGATCAACTGCAGGCCATCGACGAAATTAAGTCCGACATGGAAAAGCCGGTGCCGATGGATCGCGTGCTCATCGGCGATGTCGGCTACGGCAAGACCGAGGTGGCACTGCGTGCTGCCTTCAAGGCTGTTCAAGATGGCCGTCAGGTGGCAGTGTTGGTGCCGACCACACTTCTGGCGCAGCAGCACTTGACCACTTTCACCCAACGTATGGAGGGCTTCCCGGTCACCATCCGTGGACTGTCCCGCTTCACCTCGCCGAAGGACTCCAAGGAGGTCCTCGAAGGGTTGAAGAACGGGACGGTCGACATTGTTATCGGCACGCATCGTCTCCTGCAGACCGGCGTGCAGTGGAAAGAACTCGGCCTGGTCATCGTTGACGAGGAGCAGCGTTTCGGCGTCGAACACAAGGAACACATCAAGGCGCTACGGCACCACGTCGACGTACTCACCATGTCCGCAACGCCAATTCCGCGCACGCTCGAAATGTCGATTGCTGGCATCCGCGAGATGAGCCAGATTCTCACCCCGCCGCAGGACCGTCACCCGGTGCTGACATACGTCGGCGCGCAGTCCGACAAGCAGGTCGCCGCTGCTATCAGGCGAGAGCTGCTTCGCGACGGCCAGGTGTTCTACCTGCATAATAAGGTGGAAACCATTGACAAAGTCGCCCAGACTATCCGCAATTTGGTGCCCGAGGCCCGCGTGGTAGTGGCCCACGGTCAGATGGGGGAGGAGCAGCTGGAGCGCACGGTCGATGGCTTCTGGCAGCGCGAGTACGACGTGCTGGTGTGTACCACCATCGTGGAGACCGGCCTGGATATTGCCAACGCCAATACGTTGATTGTGGAAAACGCGCACCATATGGGCCTTTCCCAGCTGCACCAGCTGCGTGGTCGTGTGGGCCGTTCCCGTGAGCGCGCCTATGCCTACTTCCTCTACCCGGAAAATCAGACGCTGACGGAGACTTCCTACGACCGTCTGTCCACGATCGCGCAGAACAATGACTTGGGTGCCGGTATGGCTGTGGCCATGAAGGACCTGGAAATGCGCGGTGCCGGAAATATCCTCGGTGCGGAGCAGTCCGGTCACATTGCCGGTGTCGGCTTCGATATGTACGTCCGACTGGTTGGCGAGGCCGTGGCCGCGCTGAAGGCAGTGGCCGATGGTGAAACTCCGGATGCTTCCGATAACGAACCGAAGGAAGTGCGGATCGATTTGCCGGTCGATGCGAATATTCCGGCCGAATATGTGTCGTCGGAACGCCTACGTCTAGAGGCGTACCGCAAATTTGCTGCCGCCAGTGCGCTGGACGATATCGACGTAGTGCTCGAAGAGCTTGTTGACCGTTACGGAACCCCACCCATTGAGGTGGAGAGACTGGCGGTTATTTCACGACTTCGAATTATTTGCCGGGAATTCGGCGTGCATGAAGTTCAAGCCATGGGTGCGCACATTAGAATAACCCCTATGGAGCTTGCTGACTCCAAGCAGGTGCGTCTCAAGCGCCTGTATCCACAGGCGACCTATCGTGCGGCAACGCGCACGGTTTCCGTCGGAATGCCGAAGGAAGGGCGAGGGTTGCGGGCAAAACCTGTCCGCGATATTGCATTGGTGCAGTGGGTAGCAGACTTCTTGACATCGATGGCGGGAATTCCACGTATGGATATCTCGCACATGGGAAAGGACTAGAAACCGTATGACTATCATCAAGCTCGATAGCCGCTTTCCAACAGCGATTCCGCTGGAAGCCGCTAGCCTGCTGACCGGTGAAGTCAGCTACACCGAAGAAGTCCCGATCCGTGTGCGCTGGGCAATCGCCGACGCCGGTGGGCACTCGGTGTCCCAGGCGGAGATTCTGGTCACCACCGATATGGAAAACGACGAGGTACTCGATCGCCTCGATGCGGGCGAGAAGGTCTACTCGGTCGAGCTGGATGATGCGCAGGACCCAGCAGCTCCGGCAGCTCAGGTTGCGGCGGCTCCCCAGCAGGACTCGGTGAAAGAACCTGAGTCAGAACCGGTTGCAGAGCCAGGGGCAGAGCCTGTTGCAGAACCGCTGACTCCGCAGGAACAGCTTGCCGCAGCTCGTCTGCCCCACGTCGTCGAGGCCGTGGACATCATGGCGGCAGCACGGCGCACGGGGCAGTGGGAAGCTCGCCAGACGCACAAGAGCCTGCTGCCGTATCTCATTGAAGAGACCTACGAGTTTGTCGACGCAGTCAACGAGGGCGGTGACATTCGTAGCGAGCTGTCAGATCTGCTGCTGCAGATCCTCTTCCACGCTGAAATCGCGGAGGACTTCGACTTCGACGATGTGGCGACCGACTTTATTTTGAAGATGCGCGCTCGTCAGCCGTACCTCTTCGACGGCACTGTGGCCGAGGGAGAGATGGTGTCGGAGGAAGAACAGGAGCGACTGTGGGCTTACGGCCGCGGACGTCCGCGCTCGAACCCGGCCACACAGCTGCCAGCTCTGACTTTGGCTGAGGAAGCCATCCGCCGCGCACGTGCACTGGGACTGTCCGATGCAGACATTCCAGTGGAGATTCTGGTCCCGACCCCGGGGCTGGAGACTGAGTCCGGTGCGGAAGAACGGACCCGACAGGCTTCACGCGCATTCCTGACTGAGCTGGCCCAGATGGAGAATCAGCAGGCCGGCAGTGCTGAGCAGTGGGCAGCGGGCAGCGAAGATAACGAAGAGGCTGAGGACTTCGGCCCGTCGGAAAGCGACAGCTAGTTTCCAGCAAAAGTGATTTCTGTCCTCGAGTTTGAGTGATTTTTACGGTCTACCCCGTAGAGTAATTCCCCATGCCTTCTAATTCTCCCTTTGATGAATACGCGCACCCCGCACCCCGCGGGGCGAAGCCGCGTGGCCGCAGTAAGGGGAAAAAGAAGTCCTCGAGAGGCTGTGGCTGCCTCGGTCTAACCTCCCTGGCGGTGCTGATCATCATTGGCACGGTTGGGGCGTTGGCTATGTTCACTGGACCCGTAATCCCGTCGTTGACCAAGAAGCCGATTCCGGATAATGTGCCGCCTGCTGCGGCTGAGCCACCGCCGATGATTGATGTCAACGCGCCCGGGCGCACCTCGGAACAGCTCCGACAGTGGGCGCAGCAGATTTCCCCGAAGACGGGTATTTCTGAGGACGCTCTCCGCGCCTACGGCAACGCATATGTGATTGCGGCAGAACAGTTCCCGAACTGCCACCTGGAGTGGAACACGCTTGCAGGACTGGGCAAAGTGGAGACTAATCACGGCACGTACTCGGGCAATTGGCTCAAGCCGGCTCATATCGGCGCCGATGGGGTAGTCAGTCCGACGATTATCGGTCCGCCGCTGGACGGCACGAGTGGGTTTGCTGAGGTTCTCGATACTGACAACGGCGAACTCGACGGTGACACAGAGTATGACCGCGCTGTGGGGCCGATGCAGTTTATTCCCGAGACCTGGCATCGTTTTGCGATGGATGCTTCTGGTGATGGCGTCGCCGACCCCAACAACATCGACGACGCAACTGCGACCACCGCACGGATGCTCTGCAGTGGGGAACGCGACCTCGCCACCCCGGAAGGGTGGCCATCTGCAATTCGCTCATATAACCAGTCTGAGCAGTACCTTCGCGATGTTCGGGACGCTGCGGCGAACTATGCGCTGAATCAGCCCGCATAGGGTGAAAAGGATTTAAGGCGAAGGTCGGCAAACCGTGCCACAATTGGAGTCATGTGCCGGAACGGTTCCGGCGGAAAGGTGACCTATGGCTGCAATCATCGAGTTGAACGCACGCGAAATTCTGGACTCCCGTGGTAACCCGACCGTTGAGGTTGAGGTGCTGTTGGAAGACGGCGCTGTGGGCCGCGCTGCGGTTCCGTCCGGTGCCTCCACCGGCGTTCATGAGGCACACGAGCTCCGCGATGGCGGAGACCGTTACCTGGGCAAGGGGGTCGAGAAGGCTGTCCGCGCTGTGCTCGAGGAGATTGAGGACGCAATTATTGGCCTCGAGGCTGAGGACCAGCGTCTGGTTGACAAGACCATGATTGAGCTGGACGGCACCGACAACAAGTCCCGCCTGGGTGCTAACGCAATCCTGGGTGTTTCCATGGCTGTTGCCAAGGCTGCTGCTGAGTCCGCTGGCCTGGATCTGTTCCGCTACGTCGGCGGCCCGAACGGTCACGTTCTGCCGGTTCCGATGATGAACATCCTCAACGGTGGCGCACACGCTGACTCCGGCGTTGACGTCCAGGAGTTCATGATTGCTCCGATTGGCGCCCCGACCTTCAAGGAAGCACTGCGCGTCGGTGCTGAGGTCTACCACGCACTCAAGAAGGTCATTAAGGACAAGGGCCTGTCCACTGGCCTCGGCGATGAGGGTGGCTTCGCTCCGTCGGTTGACTCCACCAAGGCTGCACTGGACCTGATTGTTGAGGCAATTGAGGCCGCAGGCTACAAGTTGGGCGACGATGTCGCTCTGGCTCTCGACGTCGCTTCTTCCGAGTTCTTCAAGGACGGCAAGTACCACTTCGAGGGCGGCGAGCACACCGCTGAGGAGATGGCAGCTGTCTACGCTGACCTGGTTGAGAACTACGCCATCGTCTCCATCGAGGATCCGCTGCAGGAAGATGACTGGGAGGGCTACACCACCCTGACCGCTCAGCTTGGTGACAAGGTCCAGATTGTCGGCGACGACTTCTTCGTCACCAACCCGAAGCGTCTGGCAGAGGGCATTGAGAAGAAGGCCGCTAATGCTCTGCTGGTCAAGGTCAACCAGATTGGTACCCTGTCCGAGACCTTCGAGGCCGTCGCAATGGCTCACAACGCCGGCTACAAGTCCATGATGTCCCACCGCTCTGGTGAGACCGAGGACACTACCATCGCTGACCTGGCTGTCGGCCTGAACTGTGGCCAGATCAAGACCGGTGCTCCGGCTCGCTCCGAGCGCGTTGCTAAGTACAACCAGCTGCTGCGCATCGAGGAGTACCTGGGTGACGCCGCAGTCTACGCTGGTCGCAGCGCATTCCCGCGTTTCAAGTAAAGAGCTGAGGCGCTGCGAAAGCTGCGTCTAGCACTGCCCGTCCGCACCACGCACGTGGTTGTGGGCGGGTTTTTGTTATTTCATCGGCTGGCGGTCGGGTAGAGTGTGGGGCATGAGTGCATCGGACCGATCTCGCCGCGGAACACAGTCGCGCCCTGCAGGGGCGGGGCAGCGTTCGGCAGCGGCAATCGCATCGGGAATGCGCTCGCTGAGCACAGCACAGAAGATCGGCATTGGTCTGCTGGTGCTTTTCTTAGTATCTGTTCTCGCAATTCCGCTGCGGACTTTTGCACAACAACAGGCGGATGTCGCCGCCACGCAGGACAATATTGCTCGCATGGAACAGCGAATTAAGCAGTTAGAGGATGAAAAGGAGCTTTACTCCAACCCCGCCTACGTTAAGGAGCAGGCACGTCTGCGCCTGGGGCTGGTAGAGCCGGGGGAGACCCCATTCCGTATCCTCGATCCGGCCGTGGGCGAACAGCCTGTGACGCAGCCGGAGGAAATTCCGCAGCACCAGGCTAAGAAGTGGTACGAGACGCTGTGGGATTCCATTTCCATCCCGCCCGAACCCGAAGAGACTCGCCCGAATCCGGGGCGCGATCAGGCAACGAGGCCAGAGAGCTTGCCGACGGTACCGGAGTCCTAAACCTCCATACGGCTACCTGAGCCTCTCGGTGAGGTTGCATGCGCGGCGGAGTGTGCCGTCGTAAAGCGAAACAACGCGCTTGTAAGGCGACTGTGAGATTATGTGTCAGTAAAACGGAAGCAAAAGGAGTGTGACCGATGTCTGTGGATACCGCAGATTTGGAAGTGATAGCGGAGCAGCTCGGACGTGAACCGCGGGGTGTAGTGGACATCTCTTACCGCAGCCCCGACGGCACTCCTGGTGTGGTCAAGACGAAGCCGCGCTTGGACGATGGCACTCCGTTTCCCACGCTCTTTTACCTAACTGATCCGCGACTCACCGCCGAGGCCTCTCGGTTGGAGACGACTGGCGTGATGAAGGAAATGACCGCGCGTCTGGAAAGCGACGAAGAGCTCGCCGCCGATTACCAGCGTGCACATGAGGCGTTTCTGGCAGAGCGCAATGAGATGGAAGACCTGGGCACGGACTTCTCCGGTGGCGGCATGCCGACGCGCGTGAAGTGCCTCCACGTTCTTATTGCCTACGCCCTGGCCAAGGGGCCGAATCACTTCCGACTGGGTACTGAGTCGGTGGCGCTGGCGGCGGAGAACGAGAAGCTGCGCGGCACCGCGATTCCCGCAGATTGGCCCACGATTGCCGAGCTCGGTATTGCGTATCCGGGGGTGGAGGGATAAATGACGACCCTCGCTGCCGTCGACTGCGGCACTAACTCGCTTCGCCTGCTTATCAGCCGGGTCGAGGTCGTCGATGGAGTTCTCGAAATCACAGAACTGCACCGACTGATGGAAATCGTCCGCCTTGGCCAGGGCGTGGACGCCACTGGCATGCTGGCTCCAGAGGCGCTGGAGCGCGTGCGGGAGGCTCTGACGAAGTATGCGGAGCTTATGCAGGTCGAGAAAGTGCAAGCAGTCCGAATGGTGGCGACATCGGCGACGCGCGACGCAAGCAACCGCGACGATTTCTTCGCCATGACCCGCGAGATTCTCGCTCCGTGGGGTGCAGAGGCCGAGGTTATTTCCGGCGACGAGGAAGCGGCGCTGTCCTTCCGCGGGGCAGTCGATGACTTGGAGCCCGAGCTCGGTCCGTATTGCGTCATTGACGTCGGCGGTGGCTCCACCGAGGTTATTGTCGGTGACCACGATGGTACGGTAGCCGGTTCTGATTCCGTGGCTATGGGCAGTGTGCGCTTGACCGAACGGTTCCTGCAGGCCTCGCCACCGACGGCGGAACAGGTCCAGGAGGCGCGTTCGTATGTTGCGGAGCTGGCCGACGAGATTGTTGCGAAGGTGCCTGTCGACAAGGCTCGCACCATCGTCGGCTGCGCCGGGACCTTCACCACGCTGTCGGCGCTGGCACAGGGGCTAGAAACCTACGACCCGGAGGCAATCCACCTGTCGCAGCTGCGCTTTGCGGCGTTGCGTGCGCTGACCGCGTCCGTGATTGAGACCGACGCGGAGTCCCTCGCTGCCAATCCCGTGATGCATCCGAAGCGCGCGGATGTCTTCGCCGGCGGTTCCATCATTGTGGACGGTCTGATGGACATGTTTGAGGCGCTGCCGCTTTCCGAGGCAGCGAAGGAAGAGCAGCGCTTTTTCTACATCAGCGAGAAGGATATCCTCGACGGAATTGTGGCGAGTTTGGTAGACACCCATATCGCCCATTAATCTTTCTTAGGGGCCCCTATAGCCCAATTGGCAGAGGCAGAGGACTTAAAATCCTTTCAGTGTGGGTTCGAGTCCCACTGGGGGCACCAAAAGGCCAGGTCAGAGAGTTTTCTGACCTGGCCTTTTGCTATTTGTGCGCGCTACATGCGGATTACGGCAGGACGTTGAACTTCTTGCCGAGGACAAGTGCCGTGTTGAACACCTTCGAGTACAGCTCACGCGGCATCTGCGGCATCGACACCGGGGAAAGACGCTGCACGGTCACTGTCTGCTCATCGGTGTACTTCAGCAGGCCGCCCGCTGCTTGACGACGGCCCACACCCGAATCCTTGAAACCACCCATCGGGGCATCGACAGACGCGAAGGCCGCAGCAAAACCATCGTTGACATTGACAGTGCCGGCCTCAAGCTGTGGAGCCAGCTCCTTTGCGCGACGCGGGGAGGTCCACAGCGAAGCGTTGAGGCCATAACGGGAATCGTTGGACTTGGCGATAGCCTCGTGGACATCCGAGACACGCTGGAGGACTACCACCGGGCCGAATACCTCTTCGGTCAGCAGGGCGACGCCCTCCGGGACGTCGGTAAGCACGGTCGGCTCGTAGAACAGCGGTCCCAGATCCGGGCGAGGACGACCGCCGGCCAGCACGGTGGCGCCGGCCTCGATAGCCTCGTCGACCATGGACTTGACGGTGTCGAACTGGCCCTGCGACTGCAGACAGCCCATCTCGGTTTCCCACTCGTAGCCAGCGCCGATGGACATTGCCTTCACGCGGTCGGTGAATGCCGGGACGAACTCGTCCCAGACGGAGTCCACGACATAGATTCGCTCAATGGACACGCACAGGTGACCGGAGTTGGTGAAGCAGCCAATGCGTGCGCCCTCGACCGCGCGGTTGATGTTGGCATCTTCGGCGACAATCAACGGGTTCTTGCCGCCGAGCTCCGCGGAGAAACTAATCAGGCGCTCGCCGCACTGCTGCGCCAGCGAGCGGCCGGTCTCGGAGGAGCCGGTGAACATCAGGAAGTCACACTGGCCGACAATGCCCTGGCCGACAACGCGACCGGGACCTGGAATGACCTGGAAGAGATCCTCCGGAAGGCCAGCGCGGTAGAGCAAATCGACAGCGAAGAGAGCAGTAAACGGAGTGGTGCTGTCCGGCTTGAGCACGATGGCGTTACCGGCCATCAGTGCAGCCAGCGCGTCGGAAACCGCGAGGGTCAGTGGGTAATTCCACGGAGCAATAACACCGACTACGCCCTTTGGATGGTGGTAGACGGTGGTCTTGGAAAGTACCGGGACAGCGCCGTGTGCTCGCTTCGGCTCAAGCAGTTTCGGGCCCTGATTGCCGTAGTAGCGGGCGGTGATAGCTGTGTGTACGAGCTCCTCGTGGGCACTGGCGCGGTTTTTACCGGTCTCGGCCTGCAGCAGGTCCAGCACCTGGTCGCAGTGGGTAAAGAGCAGGTCGTGGAAGTGGTGCAGCACTTCGCCGCGCTTTTCCGGCGCCATGCGGGCCCACTTCTTCTGCGCGGCACGGGCACGCTTGAAGGCCTCGTCGACATCGGCCTGGGTACCGACAGGAATCTGCGCCAGCTCCTGGCCGGTAAATGGTGCCGAGATAGTGGCGGTCTTCGACTTATCAGCTACCGTGACGCGCTGAAGAAGGCGGGCAACGAGCTCGTCGTTAAGCGGATTGCGGATGGTAGTTCGGTTTGTCGTAGCAGTAGATGCTGTCATGGCACAGATACTACTGTTGCGCGGCGCCCCGAGATAGTAAATTTGGCAAAACTACAAAAACTTAGAAAACTTTAGTAAGTAGTCCAGCCCATCCGACGGTTGCGGTCCGGGTCGCGCGGGCCATCGTTGCCGAACTCGAACGGTTCGTGGCCGTCGACATCGCCGTAGCGCATCTCCGGGTCATCATCCAGATCGTCGTCGACGTCGATGTCCGGCTTTTCCTCGGCCAACCGCTTGCCGAGAGTGTCATGCGGAGAAGCGCCCCGCCAGCGGTCCGGCGGATCCATTACATAATTCTCGCCATCACCGGTGAGGAAGTCGCCATCGAGTCCCTCTGAGCCATCGAGCGTGGTCTCGTCGAAATCACCAGTGGTATCCGGATCGTAGTCAAGGCCATCAGACATCTTGACCAACCTCCTGTTTCATAATCACTCATGTGGTGCCCACGCCTGGCGACTGTGAGTTTTTCCGCGATTACAAAATCACCGCCAGCAGGCGAGGAATTACCTTGATACTAACTGTTTTTCAGGGTTGGGAACAATACCTTTACATCGCCCGTTGTAGAAAGTGTAGGCAAACGTAAGCGCGTGTGCCTGAATACAAAACGTAAGAAAAACTGAGAAAAGAAAGAAGGACGACGTGCGCGAAAGCAGCAATCCTGCATTCAGTTCACTTACTAAGACCGTCGCCCGCGGACAGGCGGGCGCACATCACTACGGCCAAGGTCAGATGGGCGCTGGCTACGGGGATAACCCGTACCAGTCGCAGGTTGCCGCCGACTACCGTCCGATGACGGTCGACGATGTCGTTTCCAAGACCGGCATCACGCTGGCAACCATCATCGTTTTGGCTGCGGTCAATTTCTTCATTGCCGTCAGTGTCTCCACCAGCCTGGCCATGATTCTGACCATTGTCGGCGCCATCGGTGGTCTGATTACTGTTTTGGTTTCCACCTTCGGCAAGAAGTACGGCTCCGCGCCGGTTACCCTCACCTACGCGGCCTTCGAGGGCCTCTTCGTCGGTGGCATCAGCTTCATGTTCACCGCTCCAATTCAGGGCGTTGCCGCAGGTGCGCTGATTATGCAGGCAGTGCTGGCCACCCTGGGTGTCTTCATCGGTATGCTCTTCGTCTACAAGTCGGGCGCTATCCGCGTGACCCCGAAGTTCACCCGTTTTATGAGTGCGGCTCTGATCGGTGTGCTGGTCCTCATGCTGGGCAACCTGGTGCTCTCCCTGTTCGGCCTGGGCTTCCCGCTGCGTGACGGCGGCATGCTGTCGATCATCTTCTCGCTGGTCTGCATCGGCCTGGCAGCCTTCAGCTTCCTGATTGACTTCGATCAGGCTGACCGCCTGGTCCGCGCTGGCGCTCCGGCTCAGTACGCCTGGGGTGTCGCCCTCGGCCTGGCTGTGACCCTGGTCTGGCTCTACACCGAGATTCTGCGTCTGCTGTCCTACTTCAGGGACTAAACGCTAGAAAACTAACTAACGCACAAGCGCCGGTTAGCCCGTTATTACGGGTGGCCGGCGCTTTGTTGTTGGCAGTCGACATATTGACCGATCAGGCTGTTCAGTGTGACGTCGTAAAGCGCGTTATTGAAGCGGGAGAGGGCACAAAAAATGGACCGATAGGCCATATGGGCTTCTATCGGTCCAAGAATCGGGCACTGTGGCCCGAAGTTGCCGCCTGGGTTGAGGCGGTCTAACGCCGGGAGCGCTTAGGCGTCCATCTCCGGGTCGTACGGCTCAGCCTTGACCACAGTGACAGACACTTCGTCGCCGCTTGGGGAAGCGTAAGTGCGGGTCTCGCCCTCCTTAGCGCCGACCAGAGCCTTGCCCAGCGGGGAATCGGTGGAGTAGGTCTCCAGGTTCGGGTTGGAGGAGTCAGCGCCACGGGTACCGATGAGGAAGGTCTCGGTGTCGTCTTCGTCGCCGTCGTAGTAGACGTGGACCACGGTGCCGACCAGAGCCACACCGGACTCCTGCGGGATCTCGCCGACGGTGGCGCGCTGCAGCAGGTCTTCGAGGTAGCGGATGCGCGCCTCTTCCTGTCCCTGCTGCTCACGAGCGGCATCGTAGCCGGCGTTTTCCTTCAAGTCGCCCTCTTCGCGGCGCTCGTTAATCTCGGCGGCGATGACCGGGCGGTTTTCATATAGCGCCTCAAGCTCGGCCTTGAGCTTGTCGTAGGACTCCTGGGTGAGCCATGGGCTATTGTTCTTTGCCTCAGTCATGGTTCCTCCTGTGTTTTGGCTATTTAATACAAAAGCGGCCCCGCGTGGGGCCGTCGGCTGCGTCACAGGATAGCACTGTCACGCCACATGGCAATAACAGGCGCGTCGGAGTGTTGTCGCGCACGCTTTACGACGTGCCGTGGAAGCGCATAATCCTCAGTTGCGAAAGGCAGTTACTTAGCAGGTGCGAGGAACTCCGGAATGTCGGTGGAGCAGCCGTAGACATCGCCTGCGACGGCCAGCTCGCGGGTGGCAATGGGGACGTCCATACGCACCGTAGCGGGGCCGCCGCCCGGGATGAATACGTCGCGACGGCCGACCTCTGCCACGTCATAGTTCAGCGCGTAGATAATGCAGTAGCTATCCAGCTCCGGCTTTTCGCGGGTGACGTCCAGCGTGAAGATGAACTGCTCATCTTCCTTACCTGGAGTGCGGCTCCAGCCCGCTTGCGTTGCAGAGACATCCGGGGCGGAGACGCGGTTCATCTGAACGAAGATGTATGCGCCGGCGATGACGAGCATGCCAACAATAGCGATGACAACCAATTTTGCGGGGAGAGTGCGACTGTTGTCCCCATAGCGCTCGCGCTGCCCGTTAGGCGCTGCGGTATTTCGGGTGTTTCGCTCCGAACTTTCAGCCATGCTTTTTAGCCTATCGGAGTTCTTGGTCGACGTGGTAAAATGTTGACAGTTAAACAATCTTTCTGGTGTGGCGCGGTGTCCTGCTGCTATGTCGTTCCACCGAGTAGCGATGCTGCGTAGTCATATGATGGTGCAGCGCTATAGTGGGGCGGTATTGAAACGGTGCTGTAGTAGCATCGTTGCGGTCGAAGGGCCCCGGCCTCGGCCAGAAAACATGGACTGAGATAGTAGCGGGAGTGACTTCAATTGGCACTTCGTCTGATGGCGATTCACGCTCATCCTGATGACGAATCGAGCAAGGGCGCCGCAACAATGGCCCGATATGTGGCGGAAGGGCATCGCGTCAAAGTGGTGACCTGCACCGGCGGTGAGGCCGGTAGCATTCTCAACCCGGCGATGGATCGGCCGGAGGTGCGGGAGAATATCGCCTCGGTGCGCGTTCACGAAATGGCTGCAGCCGCTGAGATTCTCGGCGTTGAACATGAGTGGCTCGGCTTTACCGACTCCGGTCTGCCTGCGGGTAACCCGGTGCCGGTGCTGTCGCACGGTGTGTTTGCGCGCCAATCGGTCGAGGATGCGACCAAGCCTCTCATTCGGGCCATCCGGGAATTCCGCCCGCACGTTGTCATTACCTACGACGAAAACGGTGGTTACCCGCACCCGGACCACATCATGACCCACATCGTGTCCATGCGCGCTTGGCTGGAGTCCGGAACGGATAAGTACCCCGAGCTCGGTGAACCATGGGAGATTTCCAAGCTCTACTACACCCACGGTTTCATCAAGGCGCGCCTCATCGCGCTGGATAACTACTACCGTGACAACGGCTTGGAAAGTCCGCTGACCGAGTCCTTCCGCCGTTGGACTAAGACTCCCGGCGACATCATGACCCGCGTGACCACACAGGTCGAGTGCGGCGATTACTTCCAGCAGCGGGATCAGGCGCTGCTGGCGCACGCCACGCAGATCGATCCGAACGGGCCATTCTTCGCCGTGCCAGTAGACATTCAGCAGCGCGTTTGGCCGACCGAAGAGTTTGAACTCGCCCGCACTCGCGTGCAGACCGAGCTGCCAGAGGCCGATCTCTTCGCTGGTATCGACCCCGACGCGGAATAGTCCGGAATTAACGCTAAGCTGGAACTCATGATTGAAAGCTTCGATGCCTTGGCGGCTCGCACGACAATTTTCCTGGCGCAGAACCCCACTGGTCCGCGGGGTGCTGACTTCGGAAAGGCCTCTCCTGTTGGCCTGCTCATCATTGTCGTTTTGCTCATCGTCATCCTGGCTCTCGGCTGGGATCTCTCGCGGCGCGCGAAGCGCATGGCCGCTCGCCGGAAGTTCGCCGAGGCGCACGACATGGATCCCTTCGATTCCGAGGCTGTGGATAAGGCGATGGCTGCAGCAGAGCAGCGTCGTGAAGCGGAGTAGTCAGCGTCAAGGTGTGTGCGCGTCGCTTGACGACGGGCAGTTGCGCGCACCCCTGATTGTTTCCCGTGTGGCGGGATTTGGAGTTCGAATTGCGGGATTCTAGGCAGTGCGCTACAGTCAAGCGCATGCGTATGTGGCGATTTTATTTTTCGAAGGCTCCGGAGGCAGTGACGACATAGTCACAGCCGGCGGCTATTCGTCACGTCGCCACCAACCGGAGCCAAAGGCAGCAGCCCCACCAATAGGGGCGCTGCCTTTTGTCGTATCTACAGCCAAATACATGCGTAACGCCCCAGAGAAAAGAGACCTCAGATGACCCCTCCAACTTCCCTCGAAGCCCCCGCCTCTACCGCGAACCGCCGTGTCGTAGCCTTCCACGACCTGCCCTCCCCAGAAGAGGTCATGGCCAAACAGCCACTGACCCCGAACCTAGTTAACGAAGTGGAGCAGTCGCGACTCGACATCGCCCGCGTCATCGCCCGCGAGGACGATCGCCTGCTGGTCGTTGTCGGCCCGTGCTCCATTCACGACCCCGAGGCCGCCATCGACTACGCCCGCCGCCTGAAGGCCACCGCCGATGAGCTCGACGAGGACCTGCTGGTCGTCATGCGCGTCTACTTCGAAAAGCCGCGCACCACCGTCGGCTGGAAGGGACTCATCAACGACCCCGACCTGGATAGCTCCTTCAGAATCAACAAGGGCCTGCACATGGCCCGCGAAGTGCTCATCGAGGTCCTGCGCACCGGCCTGCCCGCCGGCGCTGAATTCCTCGAGCCCAACAGCCCGCAATACATCGCCGATGCCGTCTCCTGGGGTGCGATTGGTGCGCGCACCACGGAGTCGCAGGTCCACCGCCAGCTCGCTTCCGGACTTTCCATGCCCATCGGCTTCAAAAACGGCACCGACGGCAACGTCCAGGTCGCCGTGGACTCGCTGGTCTCTGCAGCAAACCCGCACTTCTTCTTCGGCATGAACGACCAGGGCCGCGCCGCCGTCGTCGAAACCGCCGGCAACCACAATTGCCACCTCATTCTCCGCGGCGGCACCTCCGGCCCGAACTGGGACGAGGCATCGCTTAACGACGCCGAAGCCCGCCTGAACAAGGCCGAGCAAACCATCAGCATCATGGTGGACGCCTCCCACGCCAATTCCGGAAAATCCGAGGTGCGCCAGGCCGAGGTCGTTGAGGAGCTCGGCAAGCTCATCGGTGCCGGCGACAAGCGCATCACCGGCATCATGATGGAGTCCTTCCTCGAAGCCGGTGCGCAAAAAATTACCGATGGGCGTAATGGCCTCGTATACGGCAAGTCCGTCACCGATGCCTGCATGGATTGGGAAACCACCGACCGGCTGCTGCGTACGCTTGCGACAGAAGTCCGGAAGCGTCGGCAGGCACGTGACTAAGCACAAAGCGGCCGTGCCCATTGGGTAGAGTTACATATGTGAAAGAAAACCAGCCGTCCTCACTCCGGCGGATTGCGTATCCGCTCTACGAGCGCAAACTAGCCCAAGAGCTAGAAGGAAAACCTCGCCCCAAGCACGTTGCCATCATGGCCGATGGCAACCGCCGCTGGGCGAGGGAGGCTGGATTCACCGACGTCAGCCACGGCCACCGCGTCGGCTCCCGCAAAATCGCAGAATTCGTCGGCTGGTGCGCCGAGCAGGAAATCGAGCTGGTCACCATCTACCTGCTCTCCACCGAAAACCTCGGGCGAGACCCCGAAGAGCTGGAATTACTGTTCGACATCATCGCCGACGTCGTCGACGAATTGGCGCAATCGCCTAACGACGTGCGCCTGCGCATGGTCGGCCACCTCGAGCTCCTTCCGGAAAGAATGACCGCCCGGCTGCGTCACGACGAAGAAGTCACCGCGAACAACACCGGCATCCAGGTCAACATCGCCGTTGGCTACGGCGGCCGGCAGGAAATCGTCGACGCAGTACGCAGAATCATCCGGGAATCAGTCGCCGAAGGAATTGATGCTTCCGAGCTCGAGGAGAGCATCACCACCGACGCCATTTCTCGCCGCCTCTATACATCCGGACAACCGGACCCCGATCTAGTCATCCGCACTTCCGGAGAACAGCGGCTCAGCGGCTTCCTTCTCTGGCAAACCGCCTACTCCGAGATTTGGTTCACCGATACCTACTGGCCCGAATTCCGCCGCATCGACTTCCTCCGCGCACTTCGAGACTTTTCGCAGCGCTCACGCCGCTTCGGCAAATAACCTCCCTACATCCGGAAAAATTTCCGGATGTTAGAGTTTGCGCATCCGGACCCTCGAAACCTTGTGGTCCCGAGACTTCGTAAGAACTAATGACGCCCGCACTCGAGTGGGCAAAATATTTTCCGTCAGGTTCGGCAAGTTCACCTGCTGCCAAATGCGTCGGGCCACCTCGGCCGCAGCTTCGTCGTCAAGCGTGGCGTAATCCGCGAAGTGCGCGCCCGGAGCGCGAAACGCCGTCTGGCGGAGACTGAGGAAACGATTAATGTACCAGCGTTCGATGTCCGCGCGCGGGGCATCGACGTAGACACTGAAATCGAAAAGATCGGAAATCATCAGCGTCGGGCCCGTCTGCAAAACGTTGAGCCCCTCGAGAATGAGAATGTCCGGACGATCGACATCGACGAACTCATCCGGCACCCGGTCATAGAGCGTGTGCGAATACACCGGCGCCTTCACATGCCGCGCCCCCGACTTCACCGCCGTGACAAACCGCATCAACGCACGCTGATCATACGACTCCGGATACCCCTTGCGCTGCATAATCCCACGGCGATTCAATTCCTCAGAAGGATAGAGGAAGCCATCAGTAGTAACCAAGTCCACCCGCGGATTAGTCTCCCAGCGCTCGAGCAGGACCTGCAGCAAACGCGCCGTCGTTGACTTGCCGACCGCCACCGAACCCGCGACGCCGATAATAAACGGCACCGACGCCCCCTTCGAAGGATTTTCCCCAAGAAAGTTCGACGTTACGGCGTTCAGCTCCCGATGCGCCGCCACACGCATGTGAATCAGACGAGAAAGCGGAAGATAGACCTCGGCGACTTCGTCCAGGTCGATGTTTTCACCGATACCGGAAAGTCGTTCAGCTTCCTCTTCCGTCAGCACCAGAGGCATATTCTTGCGCATTTCGCGCCACTGCTCGCGTTTGAACTCGACGTACGGGCTGGGGGATGTTGCGCGCGTCATACTTCCAATTGTGCCAAGGGGGTGCCGAAAACCGGAAAACGAGTCAATAAAGGGGGCATACCTGAATGGTGCTGCTTTCGTGGTTTGCCCCATAAAGGGCTAGCATGGCCTGTGGCATTGAAGTTTCATTGAAAGGTCGAAAACCTACTCATGACCGGGTCTAACAATAACGATGTCCGCTACCAATCGCTGCGTGAACTCGATCCCGACCTCGCAGAGGCAATGGCAGGGGAGCTCTCTCGTCAGCGTGACATGCTCGAAATGATTGCCAGTGAGAACTTTGTTCCACGTGCAGTGCTGCAAGCTCAGGGCTCGGTTCTGACCAACAAGTACGCCGAAGGCTACCCGGGCCGTCGTTACTACGGTGGCTGCGAATACGTCGACGTCGTCGAGGACATGGCACGCAACCGCGCCAAGGAGCTCTTCGGCGCTGAGTTCGCCAACGTTCAGCCACACGCAGGTGCGCAGGCCAACGCTGCCGTTCTGCATGCGCTAATCAACGCCGGTGACAAGATTATGGGCCTCGACCTGGCACACGGCGGTCACCTGACCCACGGCATGAAGCTGAACTTCTCCGGCAAGCTCTACCACGTCGCCGCATACGGTGTGGACAAGGACACTATGCGGATCGATATGGACAAGGTGCGTGAGCAGGCGCTCGCAGAAAAGCCGGATGTTCTCATCGCAGGTTGGTCGGCGTACCCGCGCCACCTCGACTTCGAAGCTTTCCGTTCCATCGCCGATGAGGTCGGTGCGAAGTTGTGGACGGACATGGCGCACTTCGCAGGCCTGGTTGCCGCCGGTCTGCACCCGTCGCCGGTTCCGCATTCTGACGTTGTGTCGACTACCGTTCACAAGACCCTCGGTGGTCCTCGTTCGGGCATGATTTTGGCTAAGCAGGAGTACGCCAAGAAGCTGAACTCCGCTGTTTTCCCGGGGCAGCAGGGGGGTCCGCTGATGCACGCCATCGCCGGCAAGGCCGTGGCGCTGAAGATTGCTGGTACCGAGGAGTTCAAGGAGCGCCAGGAGCGCACTCTGGCTGGTGCCCGCATTCTGGCTGAGCGTCTCACCGCTTCCGACTGCGCCGAGGCTGGCGTCGATGTTCTCACTGGCGGCACCGATGTCCACCTGGTTCTGGCGGATCTGCGCAATTCTGAGATGAACGGCCAGGAGGCCGAGGATCTGCTCCACGCTGTTGGCATTACCGTCAACCGCAATGCTGTTCCGTTTGACCCGCGTCCTCCGATGGTTACATCCGGGCTTCGTATCGGTACTCCGGCGCTGGCCACCCGTGGTCTCGACGAGAAGGCCTTCACCGAGGTCGCCGATGTCATCGGTACTGCTCTCGCCGCCGGCAAGAATGCGGATGTTGACTCCCTGCGTGCTCGTGTTTCGAAGATTGCTCAGGAATTCCCGCTTTACGACGGTATCGAGGACTGGAACCTCATCTAATTCTGCGTTTTTGCAGCGCAAGTACCCGTTCTAGCAGTGCGCTAGGACGGGTTTTCCCGTACATCCGGGTTTTGGTCCGGAGGTGGTGGCTCCGGCCCGAGCTGTTTCGTCGTGCCTGCCCGGTATCCGGCGTAGGACCTCCCGGACATTGATGTCACGAATGAGTTGCTAAACAGCGGCGGCCGAGTCTTGTCAGGTGGGCGCCATCGAATATGTCCGGATGTGGGGATGCGTTCGAGGTGGCCGTTGCGTCCTTCCCGGTCGTCGTCGTTAAGCCCGTTGTGTTCGCGGCAGACCATGGTGAGGTTGTCCAGCGTGGTTGTGCCGCCGTGTTTGTGGGCGACTAGGTGGTGCGCTTGTCCGCTATAGGCGGGGCGTTCACAGCCGGGCCAGGCGCAGATGGGGTTGTCGATGAGCATCGCGATGCGCTGCTCTTCAGTCGCCAGGCGGGGGTTGCCGATGGGAAATAAGTCCGTAATGGCGCTGTGTTCGTCGTAAAGCACGGCCCACCCGGTGTCGGCGAGTAGGGCGTTGAGGAAGACGTCGGGGGCGAGCGCAGAGCCGTTGGTGGTGGCGGCGAATCGCGGGCTGTAGTCGATGAGGTCTTGTGCGGTGATGATGATGGCGGGTTGGTAGCGCATTTCATCGAGCTTGTCGACGGGCATTGCGGCATCGGCATGCTCGAGGCGCTCGGCAAGCGCTTGGCCGACGCAGCGGTCGTGGGAAAACTCCGGATGGGACTTCCGGATTTCTGCGGCACGGATGGTAAGCGGCGACAGGAGATTGTCGAGCATATCCGAGGGGCCGGAGATGTGGAAGTGCTTCATTCCCCGGATGTCTACCTTCCGGGAAAATCGGGCGCGCAGATGCTGGGGTGGCTCGTCTTCGGTGTTGAGCTCGGTGAGAGTTTCCCGCATGTAGAGATCGAGTTCTTCGAAGCCGAGGCGTTCGGCGGCAGCGACGAATGTGAGCCGCAGGTTGTCGTGGAGTTCGGCGTTGTTGGCTTGGCGGCTGCGCTTGTCGATAAGCACGCAGGTGTCTAGGCTGAGCCCGAGTCGGCGGGCCAGAGCGGTGGCATCTTCGCGGGCTTTGGTGTTTTCCTCGGTGTCAGCGGGTTGGAGGTAGTGGGCGGCGACGCGTAGCAAAAGCCGGAGGCGCGCCGGGTCAAGGCCGAGGGTTGCCGCCAGGTGGGAGGTGGCGTCGTGGCCGTCGGGACGCGCGGCGTGGAGTTCCGCCAGCGTGTCCATTCCGCGCGAGGCCAGTGCGGCGAGCGTCCCAAGAACTGTCATGCCTTTGAAGGTAAAAGTCCGGATGTAGGGGGACAACGCCTATGAGGGCAGGCTGTGGATAAGTCAGCCGGTTTAGCAGTTATCCACATCCGGACTTTTCACCGCGCAAACGCACCGCAGCTGCACCGCCGTACCGCCGCACCACGCGCTGCCGTCTGTTACGCCCCGAAGTCACGCAGGGCGCTGCCGGTGAGGCGGAAGGTGTCCCATTCGTCCATGGGGAAGGCGCCGAGGGAGCGGTAGAAATCGATGGAGGGTTGATTCCACTTCAGGACGCACCACTCGACACGTGAGTAGCCTCGCTCCACGGCAATTCGCGCGAGGTTCTGCAGCAGTGCTTTGCCCTTGCCGGTGCCGCGTGCCTCGGGGCGGACGTAGAGGTCTTCGAGGTAGATGCCGTGGGTGCCTTCCCAGGTGGAGTAGTTGAGGAACCACAGTGCAATGCCGTCGAGGCGCGGGCTGCCTCCAACACCGCCATCACCGCCACCAACACCGCCATCACCGCCACCGGCGCCGTCGTCCAAATTTCCGGATGTGGAGTCGACGACGTGGCAGAAAATCGCAGGGTTGTCCCCGAAGAGCTGTTCGCGCAGGCGCTCGGGGGTCAGTCGGACGGCATCGGGTTCTTTTTCGTAGGCCGCCAGGTCTTTGATGAGGTCGACGATCTCGTGGACGTCGTCAGGCGTGGCGGGGCGTGGAAGTGTCATGTGTCCCTTGTTACTCGCGGCGAGTGATTTGGTGCAAAAGTGCGTCCGAGGCGGGGGAGATTGCGATAACCTGCGAGGTTATGAGCAACGTTACTCAAGACTTTTCCGACGGCATTCTAGCCATCACCATCGACCGCCCGGATGCCTATAACTCCCTGGATAAGAACCTCCGCTTGGAGCTGAAAGCCGCTTTTGAGCGTGCGCAGGAGCCGAATGTGCGCGCTGTTATCCTGCTCGGCGGGCCGAAGGCGTTTTGTACGGGCCAGGATTTGAAGGAGCACATTTCTGACCTGCAGTCCGGCGCCGGCATGGGCAAGGTTGTCGAGGAGTACAACCCGATGGTCGCGGAGCTGACCGCGATTAACGTTCCGGTTATTGCAGCTATCGAAGGTGCTGCGGCGGGTGCCGGCTGGTCGTTGGCGCTGCACTGTGATTTCCGTATCGCGGGCCCGAAGGCGTCGTTCAAGGCGGCGTTCCCGTCGATTGGCCTGGCCACGGACTGTGGCATGTCGGCGCTGCTGCCGCGCATGGTCAGTGACGCGAAGGCGCGTGAGCTGTTGTTCTTCGATAAGAAGGTGCTTGCCGACGAAGCCCTGAGCCTCGGCCTGGTCACTGAAGTGGTGGATAATCCAGCGACTCGGGCACGTGAGTTGGCTGCCCAGTTTGCGGCGGGGCCGACGGCCGCGCTGAAGGAGATTAAGGCTCTGCTGCGCCGGGATACCTTGTCTGCCGCTGCGGCGGAGGCGGACGCGCAGGCTCGTTTGGCGGTCTCGGCCGACCATAAGGAAGCGGTGGCCGCGTTCTTGGAGAAGCGACCACCGCATTTCGTAGGTGAGTAAGGCAGATACCTGGAGTGGCAGGGGAGAGGTAGTAGTGAAGAACTACTGCTCTTCCTGTGCTCCTAGTACTTCACTGGTGAGTTCTGGGTGATCTCCCAGCTCACCGGAAACCTCGTCAGGGTGCTTGGATAGGCTGACCAGCGAGACCGCCAGACCGCCCCAGATGACGATGATGAACAGTGCCATCATGACAATTGCGATACCGGACATTTGGCTTAAACCTCCTCGGTTTCCGGAGTGTGCTTGCGTGGCAGGTGTGAGGACCGCTTGAAATCTGGCGTCACACCGAAGTCCGAGCCCGGAGGGCCATCGAGACGGTGTTGGCCGCGCCAAGGCAGGATGGCCATAATCAGAGCGCCGATGAGAATCACGCCGATGACACCCCAGCCAAAGATGTCGATTTGGGTGTCGGAGTAGCCTTCGTAGTTTTCCTGGAAAAGTCCAATGAGCTCCTGGAACAGGATGACGGCGAGAATGACCGGCGTGATGTTTCCGACGAAGATCTGCCACATGGTGCCGACCTTGAACGAGGACACGGCGTTGAGGTGCATGGCGAACTCGTTGGTGCGGCGCAGGATCCAGTCGATTGCGATGATGGTCAGCAGTGCAACCAGGACGATACCGACGTTGTTGGTGAACTTATCTACGATGTCGAGGGTTACCAGACCTGAGGTGGTCGGGAAGGCCAGCAGCGAGATGACGGCCATGGCGCCACCGACGGTGAGGGTGGCCTGGACGCGGCCGAGGTTCAGCTTGTCCTTTACTGCGGAGACGACGACCTCGAGCAGCGACATCAGGGAGGTCACACCGGCGATTGCCAGGGAGAGGAAGAACAACAGGCCGAAGACGGAGCCGATGAGCTTTGGCATCTCAGAGATGACCGTCGGGAAGGCGATGAAGGCAAGACCAATACCGGAGGTTGCGACCTCGTCAACGGCCTGACCCGACTGCGCTGCCATGAAGCCCAGGGTGGCGAAGACACCGATACCGGCGAGAACCTCGAAGGAGGAGTTTGCGAACGCGGTGACCAGGCCGGAACCGGTGAGGTTCGTGCGTGGCTTCAGGTAGGAGGCGTAGGTCAGCATAATGCCGAAGGCCACGGACAGGGAGAAGAAGATTTGGCCGTAGGCGGCAATCCATACGCTGGAGTCAGTGAGTGCGGACCAGTCTGGGGTGAAGAATGCGTCCAGGCCTTTTGCAGCGCCGTCGAGCGTCAGGGAGTAGATGACCACTGCGACGAAGAGGATGGTCAACAGTGGGATGAAGATAATCGAGACCTTGCCGATGCCCTTGTCCACACCAGCGGCCAGAATGCCGATGACGAGTACCCAGACAATGAGCAGGACGATGGAAATCGAGGGGACGAAGTCCAGAGAGAAGACGCTCTCGGTGTCTACTTGGAGGAAGTCCTTCATGAAGTGGGTCTCGGCATCTGGGCCCCAGCTCTTGCGGATGGACTTCCAGGCGTAGATGAAGGACCACGCGATAATAACGGCGTAGTAGACGGTAATGAAGAAGGCGATACCGACCTGGATCCAGCCGATTGGCTCAGCCCAGGGCTTGATGCGACGCATCGACTTCGGTGCGGACCCTCGGAAGCGGTGGCCGATGGCGAAGTCGAGGAAGAGCAGTGGGATACCCGCGGTCAGAAGTGCGACCAGGTAGGGGATAAGGAAAGCGCCACCGCCGGAGTCATACGCGACATAGGGGAAACGCCAGATGTTTCCAAGCCCGACTGCCGAGCCGATAGCGGCGAAAATGAAGGCTGCTCGGGTGGAAAACACCTCCCTTCGCTGAGGGGTAGCGGTCGAGTTGGTTGTGCTCATACCTCTGGAACTCCAATCCTTCATCTCCGGTCACGCGCTCGCGCGGCCTAGGAGGGAATTTGGTGAAGTGCATCACCATTACCTAACAGAATCTTAGTATATGAGATGGGTATCTCATTGTATAGTTTCGGTTTTGTAGGGGGTAATGTTTTTGGTGAGGGGTATGGCACAGGGGAAGGGAACTCTAATCCAGCCTCGTAAATAATCGCCAGCCACCTACTTTGAGGTATGCAAAAACCCCGCCAGGAAGACCTGACGGGGTTTGAGGCGAATCGGCTAGACCGACGTGCGCTGTTTACTCTGCGCCGCCCTTGGCGATACGACGGAAGATGATCTCCTTCATGATCTCGTTGGTGCCACCGTAAATGGTCTGGACCTTGGAGTCGAGGTAGTGAGTGGAGATTGGGTACTCGAGCATGAAGCCGTAGCCACCGAACATCTGCAGGCAGCGGGTAACGATGTCCTGCTGCTCCTCGGTGGTCCAGTACTTGGCCATGGAAGCACCGGTCTCGTCCAGCTGACCAGCGTTGTGGGCCATAACGGCCTGGTCAACGAAAGCCTGCAGGGCGGTGACGCGGGTGGCGATGTCAGCCAGGTAGTGGCCGTGGACCTGGTGCTGGATGATCGGGCGACCGAATGCCTCGCGCTCCTGGGCGTACTTGTAAGCCAGGGTCCAGGCGCGGCGGGAAGTTGCGACAGAGCCGCAAGCCAGGGTCAGGCGCTCGTGAGCGAGGTTGGTGCGCAGGTAGCCGAAGGCAGCGCCCTCTTCGCCGAGCAGGTTCTCAGCCGGAACGCGGACGTTATCGAAGTTGAGCTCAGCGGTGTCCTGAGCCTTCAGGCCGACCTTCTGCAGCGGGCCAGCCTTGGTGAAGCCCTCGAGGTCAGCGTCGACGATGAACATGGAGACGCCAGCGCGGCCCTTGGATGGGTCGGTGATAGCTGCGACGAGAGCGAAGTCGGCCATCATGCCGTTGGAGATGAAGATCTTGGTGCCGTTGAGGACGTAGTGGTCGCCGTCCTTCTTGGCGAAGGTGCGCATACCTGCCAGGTCAGAACCGGCGCCCGGCTCGGTCATAGCGAGGCAGCCGATGGTGTCGCCGGCGTTCATGGAAGCCAGGTACTTCTGCTTCTGCTCTTCGTTACCGAACTTGGCCAGGTATGGAGCGACCAGGTCGTTGAGAACGCCGAAGGAAACGACGATGGAACCACAGTCAGCGTTGGAGAGCTCCTCGTTCAGGACCTGGTTGTAGCGGAAGTCCATCTCTCCGCCGCCGCCGTATGCCTCCGGAGTGGACATACCAATCAGGCCCAGCTCACCGGCCTTCTTGAAAATCTCGCGGTCCGGCTGACCTTCCTTGTGCCAGCGCTCTACGTTCGGGGTGATTTCCTTCTCGACGAAGCCGCGAACCATGTCGCGGAACATGTTGTGCTCTTCTTCGAAGTGAGTACGGGGCAGAAAGTCCTTCATGACATGCTCCTAGAAATATTGTCGTGGAATTTTTGTCTTAAGGCCTTTTCGTACGTCGCAGATAAACGCTGCAGATAAACGCGATGGCCTCGGTTCATCGTCATAGTGGCTATGACTGTTGTACCCCATTATGCATGAGTGTGATGAGAGACACTTGTTTTTTTAAAAGTTTTTTCCCGATTGATGACGTGAAATCGCTTGACGACGGATATTGCGCCCAGCCTTCCCGGAAAACTACCCCCGTTGCGGTTGGGGGTTGCTATTGAATCCAGACTATCCCCGACAGTCGGCAATGTTAGGTAATGCTAACCTACAAAGCCAGGTGAATGGCTATTTTTGTCATATCTGACAGGCGGGACCCTGGGGCTTTGGGGTCGATAGGGTAGGCGTTTTGGATGGTCATCATGGGGGTGATTAACGAAACATTCTCGTTTTCTTATTCCCATTAGTGCTGGTGGTAGTTAGTATGAGCATCAGGTGGAGACCGGTTCCCTTGATTATCCGAGCTTCTTCCACTGCAGTCATAGCAACCTCCAATTGCACTCGAAAAAATGACGCGACCTGTGCGCCGTCCCCGTGGAATGGACAGCGAGCAGGTCGCGTTATTTTTATTTTTTATTGCTGCGATTAGGCGCTAGTGGGTTAAGTAAAGAAAAGTGTGTCCG